>JBBREC010000077.1:0-16439 GCA_038203295.1 Caulobacterales bacterium | reverse complement strand
TCGCGATGGACATGGGCCTTCGCTTCACGATCCGCGAAGGCGGCCGCACGGTCGGCGCCGGCGTGGTCTCCAAGATCGTCAAGTAAGGCCGCAAGGCCCACAAGACCGAAGACCAGAGGCCGTCGGGGGAAACCCCGGCGGTCTTGTTCTTGGGCGGGGGCCTCAGACCTCGTCCGATCGCGCCTGGTTCGGCGCTGGCGGGTGCGGGTTTGGCGCGCCGGTGGCCGGGTCGGTCATGGTCTTGTCGCTTCGGCTCGAGCCTTCCGACCCGGCCGGCTCGCTGGCGGGGCGGGGCGGGGAGCCGGGTTTCTGGTCGTCGTCGCGGTTGCGACGCTGGTCTGTGTCGGGCGTGGGCATGGGGGTCTCCGCAAGGGGCTGTTTCGCCTCCCGCAACGGACGGGACCCGCCATTCGATCCACCTTGCCCGCAACGGGCGCCCCTGCTAAACGAGCCGGCTCCGGCGACGACCCGTCGCGCTGAATGGCCCTGGCCGTCCGGCGCGTTGTTTCATTGGCGGGGGCGCGACTTAGGAGTGTAGCTCAGCTGGTAGAGCATCGGTCTCCAAAACCGAGGGCCGGGGGTTCGAGTCCCTCCACTCCTGCCACTTCCTATATAGGTCGCGTGAACAACCGGGGCGCGGCGTCCGCAGCCCCTTCAGATGTGAGTTAAACGTAAAGCCCTATGGCCAGGAAACCGGGTTCGACCCCGCAAGCGATAAAGAACCGGGCGGCCAAGACCGCCGCGGTCATGGCGCCCGCGTCGGCGCTCGCGCAAGCCGCGCCGAAGAAGAAGACAAGTCTTCCCCAGTTCGCGCGGGAAGTTCGCGCCGAGGCGCGCAAGATCACCTGGACGAGCCGCCGCGAGACCTGGATCACCTCGGTGATGGTCGCGATCATGGTGGTGCTCGCCGCAGTCTATTTCTCCATCGTGGACGGCGTCCTCCACTTCCTCATCACTCAAGTCCTCAAGCTGGCTACCGGGGGCCAATAGTCATGTCCGAAGCCGAAACCCCCACCGCGCCGTCCAACCCGCGCCACAAGTGGTACATCGTCCACGCCTACTCGAACTTCGAGGGCAAGGTGAAGGACTCGATCCTCGAGCAGGCCAAGTCGCAGGGACTGGCGGAGAACTTCTCCGAAGTCCTCGTGCCGACCGAGGCCGCCACCGAGATCCGCCGTGGCCGCAAGATCGACGTGCAGCGCAAGTTCTTCCCGGGCTACGTGCTCGTGAAGATGGAGCTGACCGACGAGGCCTACCATCTCATCAAGAACACCCCGAAGGTCACCGGTTTCCTGGGCAGCCAGAACAAGCCGATGCCGGTGTCGGACAAGGAAGTGGCCCGCATCATCGGCGCGATCGAAGAAGGCGTCGAGCGGCCCAAGCCCACGATCCAGTTCGAGATCGGCGAGCAGGTGCGCGTCACCGACGGTCCGTTCGCCAGCTTCAACGGTTCGGTCGAACAGGTTGACGAAGAGCGTTCGCGCCTGCGGGTGACAGTCTCGATCTTCGGCCGCGCAACCCCTGTCGAGCTCGAATACAGTCAGGTCGAAAAGACCACCTAAGCCCGGCCCCGTGAGCCCGCCGGCGGCCCCGGATGCTGCGTCCGCGCTGGAGACCCTGCGGCAGGCCTATCGCACCGCCCTGAGCGAGCTGGCCAACCCGCAGGACGAGGCCGCGCGACTAGACGCGGCCTATCACGCGGTCGCCGTGGCCGACGACGCGGGCTTCCTCGAAGCGGCCGCTGCGGGTGTTTCCCTGGGCCTCTTCTTGCGCCTGGCGGCCATGGAGGAGGCGGATCGGCGCTGGCCGTTCGACTCGGCCGGCCGAGGCATCGCCGCGCGGGGTGAGCACCGCAACCTCATCTTCCAGCTGCCCCGCGTAACGAACGACGCCGACCGGCGCGAACTGCTCGACCAGTACCGGGCCTGGGGGCGGCGCGCACAGGCCAAAGCGGCGCTGAAGCCTGTCCGCCGCGCGCCGCGCGGGCCCAGGTCCCGGCCCCGTATCGGCCTGATGTCGTCGGACATGCGGATTCACGTCGTGGGCGCCTTCGTCGATCCGCTGATCGACCATGCGCCGACGCTGGACGCAGACTTCTTTTGCTATTCGGCCTTCCCCGGGCCTGCGGACGCATTCCAGCAGCACGTGGCCGGCCACGTGACCGCATTCCGGCATCTCCCCGGCGGGGGCGCCAGGGACATGGCCAGGGCCATCGCCTCCGACAGCCTGGATGTGCTCATCGAGATCGGGGGGTCGACCAACGACAACCGCCTTGAGGCCCTGGCTTACAGGCCGGCGCCCGTACAGATCAGCTGGCTGGGCTATCCGCACTCCGCCGGGCTCGGCGCCATCGACCACATTGTCCTCGACCCGCATCTCGCGCCCACCGAGCCCGACCTGCTCATCGAGACGCCGCTGCTCATGCCGCGTACCTGGGTGGCGATGTCGCGGGGCTATTTCCGCGACGATGTTCCGCTCGCACCCGGGCTACCCCAGGATCGCAGGGGCTTCATTACTTTCGGGACGGCGGGCAGTCCTTACAAATACTCCGCGGCCACGCTGGCGGCGTGGGGCAAGGTCCTGGCCGCGGTGCCGGGCTCCCGCTTCCTTTGCGTCCGGCCGGAGGCTGGCTCGCCGATCTTCCGCTGCAACCTCGCCGACCACTTCGCGCGCCAGGGCGTTAGCGCCAATCGACTGGAGTACGCGGCCGTGCGGGGCGCGCACCTGCCGTACTACGAGCAGATCGACATCTCGCTCGACACCTTCCCGCTGACCGGCGGCATGACCACCTGCGACGCCCTCTGGGCCGGCGTGCCGGTGGTGACCCTGGCGGGCAAGGCGTTCTACGAGCGGCTCAGCCACTCGCTGCTGACCAACGCCGGACTCGCGGACCTCAGCACCGCGACCGTCGAGGCCTTCGTCGCCCGCGCTGTCGAGCTGGCGGCGGACCGACCGCGCCGGCTGCAATGGCGCACCGAGGGCAGGGCGCGGATCATGGCCGGCCCGTTGGGCGACCAGCGCCAGTTCGCCGAGGATTTCTTCCGGCTGGTGACCGGCGTCCTCTAGGGCGGTAGGTTGCCCCCGGGCGTCCTGGCTGCTATGTGCGCCGGCTTCGCATGTCCCCAGGGTTCTGCGGAATTCAAATCCGTGGGAGGAGCGCCAATCTCCGCACCACGGCCTAGCCGGCTCTAATCGAGCCACTGAGGAGTAGAAATGGCCAAGAAAATCTTGGGCTATATCAAGTTGCAGGTGCCCGCGGGCGCAGCGACACCTTCGCCACCCATCGGGCCGGCGCTCGGTCAGCGCGGCGTCAACATCATGGGCTTCTGCAAGGAGTTCAACGCCCGCACCGAAAAGGAACAGAAGGGGACGCCCCTGCCGACCGTGATCACGGTCTACCAGGACAAGAGCTTCACCTTCGTCACGAAGACGCCCCCGGCGACTTTCTTCATCAAGCAGGCGCTCGGCCTGAAGTCCGGCTCGAACAAGCCGGGCCGCGAGACCGCCGGCAAGATCACCCGCACCCAGCTTCGGGATATCGCCACGAAGAAGATGAAGGACCTCAACGCCAACGACGTTGAGCAAGCCGCCAAGATCATCGAGGGCTCCGCCCGCTCGATGGGTCTCTCGATCGTGGAGTCCTAGGACCATGGCTAAGCAACCCAAGCGCATTCAGGCCTGGACCGGCGACCGATCCGTCGCTCATCCCGTCGCCGACGCCGTCAAGCTGGTGAAGGCCAACGCCACCGCCAAGTTTGACGAAAGCGTCGAGATCGCCGTCAACCTCGGCGTCGACCCGCGTCACGCCGACCAGCAGGTCCGCGGCGTCGTGAACCTGCCGTCCGGCACCGGCCGTGATGTCCGCGTCGCGGTCATCGCCAAGGACGCCAAGGCCGCCGAAGCCACCGCCGCTGGAGCCGACGTCGTCGGCGCCGAGGACCTGGTCGAACGCATCCAGGGCGGGTTCATGGACTTCGACCGCGTCATTGCCACCCCCGACATGATGGCCCTGGTCGGCCGTCTGGGTAAGGTCCTTGGCCCGAGCGGTCTGATGCCGAACCAGCGCGTCGGCACGGTCACGATGAACGTCGCCCAGGCCGTCAAGGACGCCAAGGGCGGCGCCATCGAGTTCCGCACCGAGAAGACCGGCATCATCCACGCCGGGGTGGGCAAGGCGAGCTTCACCGAGGAGCAGCTGTTGGCCAACGTGCGGGCGATGATCGACGCCCTCAACAAGGCCAAGCCCACCGGCGCCAAAGGCACCTACATCAAGAAGATCAGCCTCTCCTCGACGATGGGCCCCGGCTTCAAGGTGGACTCCAGCTCCTTCAGCGCCGCGTAAACGCGCCGCGCTCAAGGCAGACGAAAATGGGGGGAGCCGCCACGTCGCGGCTCCCTTCTTCGTGTCAGGGATATCCTCGATGCCGAAGGTCGAACTCGAACGCGCAGGACCCGAAAAACGCGAGGTCTTCGCGAACCTCTTCCAGCTCTACGTCCACGACTTCACCGAGCTTTGGACCGACCTCGACCGGGGCTACCTGGACGAGACCGGCCTCTACCCGCCGTATGACAAGCTGGACAGCTACTGGAGCGGCGATCCGAGGCGTGAGCCGCTGCTGATCCGCGCCGACGGGCGCCTGGCCGGCTTCGCGCTGATCAACGACTACGCGAATTCCCAACAGCCCTGCGACTACAGCATGGCCGAGTTCTTCGTGGCCCGGAAATACCGCGGCTGCGGCGTCGCCGAGGCGGCCGCGAACCTGGCCTTCAAGGCCCGACCCGGCCAGTGGGACGTGGCGGTCACGCGCCGCAACCTGGGGGCCCAGGTCTTCTGGCGTCGCTTCGCCGCCAGCGTCGCGGCGGGCCCGGTGGACGACATCGACCAGAATGACGAGCACTGGAACGGGCTGATCCTGCGCTTCCGCATTGCATGACCCGGCCTTGAATTTCCGGGCCAGGGCGTGTATCAGCCGCCGCTCTTAGAGTTTCGCCGCCCGCCAGTATGGGCTGCGAGGAACGGGATGCAGCTTACCCGCATCCCGATCCTGTCCAAGAACTGCGTAGCCGCCGGGGTCACCGGGGGCCGGAACGCGAGGAAGGGCCCTTCCTCGGACACAGGGAGACGGGAAGATGAGTTTCCGCGCATCGCACTGCGATGGGCGCGAGGCTGCGGCTTTCCTTCGGACAGGTTGTCTATCCGGCGCGTGCGCTCCTGCATGCGTCGAACCTGAGTATGGAGACCGCAATGGACCGCGCTCAAAAGCAGGAAGCTATTGAATCGCTCAAGGGCGTATTCGATGCCGCCGGCGCCGTGGTCGTGACCCACTATATGGGTCTGACCGTTGCGGAAATGACCGATCTGCGGGGCCGTCTTCGTCAAGAAGGCGCCCAGCTGCAGGTGGTGAAGAACACCCTGGTTCAGAAGGCCCTGAACGGCTCGGTCGGCGAAGCGGGCGACGCCCTCTTCAAAGGCCCGGTCGCGATCGCCTTCGGTCCTGACGTGACTTCTGCCGCCAAGGTCGCGACCCAATATGCCAAGGACAACGAGAAGTTCAGCGTTGTCGGCGGCCTCATGGGTCAGCAGGTTCTGGACCAGGCTTCGATCAAGGCCCTCGCGGCCCTGCCGTCGCTTGACCAGCTCCGCGCCAAGCTCATCGGCCTCTTGCAGGCGCCCGCGACCAAGATCGCCGGCATCATGCAGGCTCCGGCGGGCCAAATCGCGCGGGTCATTGGGGCTTACGCCGCCAAAGACGCCGCCTGATCGTCATTTTCCCCGACACACACGAAACCCAAAAGGATTTAACCCATGTCGAAACTTGAAAAGCTGGTCGAAGACCTGTCCACCCTGACCGTCCTGGAAGCCTCCGAGCTCTCCAAGCTGCTGGAAGAAAAGTGGGGCGTCTCCGCCGCTGCTCCGGTCGCCGTCGCCGCCGCGGGCGGCGCCGCCGCTGCTCCGGCCGAAGCCGCTGAAGAGCAAACCGAATTCCCCGTGATGCTCACCGCCGGTGGCGACAAGAAGATCAACGTGATCAAGGAAGTCCGTGGCGTTCGCCCGGACCTCGGCCTGAAGGAAGCCAAGGACCTCGTCGAAGCGGCCCCGACCGCCGTCAAGGAAAATGTCTCCAAGCAGGAAGCCGAAGAGATCAAGAAGAAGCTCGAAGAAGCCGGCGCGTCCGTCTCCATCAAGTAAGCTTCTGCCGTCCATTGGACGGTATGAGATCTAGGGCCGGAGAGAGATCTCCGGCCCTTTTTCTATGGGTGAAGCGCCAGCGCCAGCAAGGCCTCCTCCGGCGCGGTGAGGGCCGAGCGTAAGCCCGGTGGCCGGTCGGTCTCGGGCATGCCATTTACCGCCCAGACGAGGGTCCGGCCATCGCGCCGGTTCCAGAAGAGCCCGGTCATCCAGCCATAGGCGTCGCCCGAATGGCCGCGCCAGTCGCCTGACCCCGGGCCGAAGAACGCGTCCCCGCCAGGCCCCGGCGTTCCTACTGGTGTTTCGCACCCCAGGCCATAGCTCTGGAAGACTCCGCCCGGGTCGCCGTTGGGATGCTCGCGGTCCAGCGCCCAGGCCCGCGTCTGCATCGCCTGCAGCGCCGGGTGGAGGACTATGCCCTGTCCGTGTCCCGCGAACATCTGCGCCAGCCGGTCCATGTCCTGAAGGCTGAGCCGCAGGCCGCCCTGGGGCGAGAACACGAAACCGTTGTCGCCGGGCCGGTACTCGGCAAGCCGGGCGCCGGGCGTGGCGAGCGTGAGCGCAGGCGCGGGGAAGGGCGCTACACTCGCGTCCACCTGCGCCGCCCACTGGCCGTCCACCCGGCGCACGGCCGCCGCCGCCCGGTCGCGTTTGACCTGCGAGACGCCGCTCCAGTTGTAGCCTATGTCGAGGCCCAGCGGCTGGAAGAGCGCCTTTTGCATGTGCAGGTCGAACCGCTCTGTGGTGAGTTGCTCCATCAGCTGGGCGATCAGGGCGAAGTTAACGTCGGCATAGGCGAACCAGCTCCCTGGCCGGTGCTCCGGCGGGCCAAACCAGCCGCCGTCGTCAAAGTGGCGGGCGCCTTCTGCAAACGCCTCGTTCAGCCCGTGACCCAGCGGCACGGGATAGGACGGGCCGTTCCTCAAGCCGCTGGTGTGAGTCAGCAACATGCGCGTCGAGATCGCCGCGTCCGGCCAGGCAGGATGGCGCAGCCGAAAGCCGAGCGGTCCCGAGACATCTGCGTCGAGGTCGAACCCGCGCGCCATGGCCAGCGGCACAAACACCGAGGTCGCGATCATCTTGGAGACCGAGGCCACGCGGAACGGCATGTCTAGGCCGAAGGGCCGCTGGCCCGCCGCCCCGAACGCCTGGCCGCCCGCCAGTTTCAGGGCCACCGACCCGTCGCCCCGCCGCGCGATGATACCGGCGCTGGCCACGGGCGGACCCTTGGCCGGCGTCAGGATCGCGGCCAGTCGGTCCAGGCGCGGGCCGGCCGCCCCGGTCAGGAGGGCGGCCAGCGATGCGGCGATGATGCGTCGGTCTAGAGCAGGCGGCATGACCGCCTTTTGATCGGCTCGGCCCGTGCTACCGTCAAGCTGATGAGCGACCCGGCAGTGATCCTCGATCCCTTCGTGCGCGGCATTGCCGCCGGCGCCATGGCCGCCACAGCGCTCGGCGTCTGGCGCAGCCGCGTCAGTCCACAGGCGCGCTGGGTCACCCTGGCGCTCGGCGTGAGCACCATCTGCTGGCTGATCACCGAATCGTCGCGGCTGTGGGGCGCGCTGGACCAAGCGCTCATTCTTGTGGCCCTGTCCTATCCCGCGGGTGGAGTGTTCTGGCTGTTTGTCGCCACCGTCTTCGAAGATCGACCTGTGACGCCGGTCATGCTTGCGCCGCCCGGCCTGCTGCTGGTCCTCGGGTTCGTGATGGGCGCTGGCGTGTTGGCCGACTCCGTCTGGGCGGTGTTCAACGGCCTGGCCGGCGTTTTCGCCCTGCATGCGGCCTTCCTGATCGCGCGCGGCTGGCGCGGCGACCTGATCGAGGGCCGCCGTCAGCTTCGGGCGCTCCTGCTCGGAGTGGTAACGGCCTTCGTCATCGCCCAGGTGCTGATCGCCTTCGGCACGCGCGCTGATCCAACCGCGCCGTGGCGGATGTTCATGATCGGCAGGCCGTATGGCGGGGCCATGCTCGCGGTTCTGGTCCTGGCGGGATCGGTGCTGTTCCTCCAGGCCCGCCCCACGCTATTCGGCGGGTCGCGCCGCGCGGAAGCCGCGCCCGATCCCCGCGCCGAGGCCGCCGACCGGCTCCTGCTCGGCAGGCTCGACACCTTTGTCGCCGCCGAGGGGTGGCGCCGCGAGGGCCTGTCCATCGGCGGCCTGGCCGGCGAGCTCGAGATCCCCGAGCACCGCCTGCGCCGGCTGATCAACAACCGCCTGGGCCACCGCAACTTCGCCGACTTCCTCAACGCCTCGCGGATCGAGGCGGCCAAGCGCCGGCTCGCGGATCCCACGGAGGCCCGCACCACTGTGGCGGCAATCGCCTTCGATCTGGGCTATGGCTCGCTGGGACCGTTCAACCGCGCTTTCCGCGCGGCCACCGGCGCCGCGCCAACGGAATGGCGCCGCCAGGCCCTGCAGACCTCGCCGGATTTGCCTGAAACCGGCTGATTTCGAATCTGGCGAGGTTTTTTCAGGCCCGGCGAGACGCCCGCCCGCGGCCCAGCCCTCCTTGCGCCATCAACGTAAAGGAGGCGTTCCCAAATGCACACGCTGCTGCCCGTGCTCAACGAAGTGGGCCACATCTGGTGGTCCAACCTGGTCAACGATCTTCGCCGCTATGTGATATTCGCCGTCGCTGTCTGGCTCACGCTCTGGGTGGCGCTGAGCGCCGTGCTCAGGGGCCGCAAGATCCGCGAGGCGAGCCCGCCACATCGCCAGCTGGTGGTGGAGTTTCTCTACTCCGTCCGCTCGGTAGCGATCTTCTCCACTGTCGGCATTGCCATCGCCTACATGCAGCGAGGCGGCCTCTATCCGCTGGCCGACGTAGGGCGGTCCTGGGGGCCGGTGTGGTTCGGCGTCAGCCTGGTGCTGATGATCGTGGGCCAGGACGCCTGGATCTACTGGACCCACCGCTGGATGCACCATCCGCGGGTGTTCCGGGCCTTCCATCGCCGTCACCACAAAAGCCACAACCCGTCGCCCTTCACCGCCTACAGCTTTGACGTCGGTGAGGCGCTGCTGATGGTGGCCTTCGTGGCGCTATGGCCGCTGGTCGTACCGACGCCCTGGCCGGTGATCGGTCTGTTCATGCTGCACCAGATCTTCCGCAACACCATGCTGCACGCGGGCTACGAGCTCTGGCCGGCGCGGGCGGACGGCAAGCCCTTGCTCGACTGGATCACCACCGCGACCCACCACGACCTGCACCATGCCCAGGCTGGCTGGAACTACGCGCCCTGGTTCACCTGGTGGGACCGCTGGCTGGGCACCGAACACCCCGAGTACCACGCTCGCTACGCCGCCACCGCGCGTCGGCCACTTCTGACGCGCCCGGGATCGCGGCCCGTGCCGGACGCCGTCGAGGCCTGATCCCGCTCCCGGCGGACTCCCAGATCGCGTCGGCAAGGCGGAAACTGCGGGCGGCGCTTCGGCGTCGCCCGATTTCTTTCTGCAAGGGGCTTCACAATCGTCCGCAAAAGTCCTAATTGGGCGTCTTCGCGAAATCACCGAGTCCCGTGACGCACAGCCCGTGCGCGCTCGAGAGCCGGTCTTTCGTGCGTGAATGCCTCGAGGCATGGCCAGCCGCCCTCCGGCCATGCGAAGGGGCGCCCCTACGAAACAGGGGCTTCCAGCGTCCGGCTCTTCCGCAAGGAGGGGTTCCGAGGGTGGACGCAGGATCAGAACACCGACGTCGGGACTCCGTTCCCGCGTCCTCAAGGGACACAGATGGCGCAATCCTTCACCGGCAAAAAGCGGATCCGGAAGTCTTTCGGCCGCATTCCTGAAGCCGTGCAGATGCCGAACCTTATCGAGGTTCAACGCTCCTCCTACGAACAGTTCCTTCAGCGCGAGACCCGGTCCGCCGACCGTCGCGACGAAGGGATCGAGGCGGTCTTCAAGTCGGTCTTCCCGATCAAGGATTTCAACGAACGCGCCGTGCTTGAGTACGTATCGTACGAGTTCGAAGAGCCGAAGTACGACGTCGAGGAATGCGTCCAGCGCGACATGACCTATGCCGCGCCGCTGAAGGTAAAGCTGCGCCTCATCGTGTTCGAGACCGACGAGGAAACCGGCGCCCGCTCCGTGAAGGACATCAAGGAGCAGGACGTCTACATGGGCGATATTCCGCTCATGACGGAGAAGGGCACCTTCATCGTCAACGGGACCCAGCGCGTCATCGTCTCGCAGATGCACCGCTCGCCGGGCGTGTTCTTCGACCACGACAAGGGGAAGACCCACGCCTCGGGCAAGCTGCTGTTTGCCGCCCGGGTGATCCCGTACCGCGGCTCCTGGCTCGACTTCGAGTTCGACGCCAAGGACATCGTGTTCGTCCGCATCGACCGCCGCCGCAAGCTGCCCGCCACCACCTTCCTGATGGCGCTGGGCATGGACGGGGAGGAGATCCTCTCCACATTCTACAAGACGCTGTCCTATGCGAAGCGCCTTGAGAAGAAGGGCGCCGCCGGCGGATGGGCCACCGCCTATCAGCCTGACCGCTGGCGCGGCATGAAGCCGGAATTCCCGCTGATCGACGCTGACACCGGCGAGGAAGTGGCCCCGGCCGGAACCAAGATTTCCGCCCGCAACGCCAAGAAGTTCGCCGACGGCGGCCTCAAGACCCTGCTGCTTGCGCCCGAGGCGCTGACCGGCAAGTATCTGGCCCGCGATCTGGTGAATTTCGAAACCGGCGAAATCTACGCCGAGGCCGGCGACGAACTGAACCCGGAACTGCTGGCGGCCCTAGAAGAACAGGGCTTTGACACGCTGGACGTCCTCGACATCGACGACGTCTCGATCGGCGCCTACATCCGCAACACCCTGCGCGTGGACAAGAACACTGCCCGCGAGGACGCGCTGTTCGACATCTACCGCGTCATGCGTCCGGGCGAGCCGCCGACGGTGGAAGCCGCCGAGGCCATGTTCAAGTCGCTGTTCTTCGACTCAGAGCGCTACGACCTGTCCTCGGTCGGTCGCGTGAAGATGAACATGCGCCTGGAACTCGACTGCCCCGACGACGTGCGCATCCTGCGCAAGGAAGACGTGCTGGCGGTCCTTCAGACCCTGGTCGGCCTGCGCGACGGCCGCGGCGAAATCGACGATATCGACAACCTCGGCAACCGCCGGGTCCGTTCGGTCGGCGAGCTGCTCGAGAACCAGTACCGCGTCGGCCTGCTCCGCATGGAGCGCGCCATCAAGGAACGCATGAGCTCGGTCGATATCGACACGGTCATGCCGCACGACCTGATCAACGCGAAACCCGCTGCCGCCGCCGTCCGTGAATTCTTCGGCTCCTCGCAGCTTTCGCAGTTCATGGATCAGACCAACCCACTGTCGGAAATCACCCACAAGCGCCGCCTTTCGGCGCTTGGCCCGGGTGGTCTTACCCGCGAGCGGGCCGGCTTCGAAGTCCGCGACGTGCACCCGACCCACTACGGCCGGATCTGCCCCATCGAGACGCCGGAAGGCCCGAACATCGGCCTGATCAACTCGCTGGCCACCCACGCCGTGGTCAACAAGTACGGCTTCATCGAAAGTCCCTACCGCCGGATCAAGGACGGCAAGACGACAGACGAGGTCGTCTACATGTCGGCCATGGAAGAGGCGAAGCACGTCATTGCCCAAGCCAACATCAAGATCGTTGACGGCATGATCGTCGACGACCTGGTCCCCGGCCGGATCAACGGCGAACCCTCTCTGCTGCCGCGCGACACCGTCGACCTGATGGACGTCTCGCCGAAGCAGGTCGTGTCGGTGGCCGCCTCGCTGATCCCTTTCCTCGAAAACGATGACGCCAACCGCGCCCTGATGGGCTCGAACATGCAGAAGCAGGCTGTGCCGCTCATCCAGACGGATGCGCCGCTGGTGGGCACTGGCATGGAAGCTATCGTGGCCATCGACTCCGGCGCCGTCGTCGTCGCCCGCCGCCCGGGCATCGTCGAGCAGATCGACGGTACCCGCATCGTGGTCCGCGCGACGGAAGAGACCGACCCCACCAAGCCGGGCGTCGATATCTATCGTCTGCAGAAGTTCCAGCGTTCCAACACCTCGACCTGCATCAACCAGCGTCCTCTGGTGCGGGTTGGTGACCGGATCGCGGCCGGCGACGTCGTCGCCGACGGTCCCTCGACCGAGCTGGGCGAACTGGCGTTGGGGCGTAACACCCTCGTCGCCTTCATGCCCTGGAATGGCTACAACTTCGAAGATTCGATCCTGATCTCTGAGCGCATCGTTCGCGACGACATCTTCACCTCGATCCATCTCGAGGAATTCGAGGTCATGGCCCGCGACACCAAGCTGGGTCCGGAAGAAATCACCCGCGATATCCCGAATGTCGGCGAGGAAGCGCTCCGCAACCTCGACGAAGCCGGGATCGTGGCGATCGGCGCCGAGGTTCTGCCGGGCGACATCCTGGTCGGCAAGGTCACGCCGAAGGGCGAGAGCCCGATGACGCCGGAGGAAAAGCTCCTGCGCGCCATCTTCGGCGAAAAGGCCTCCGACGTCCGCGATACCTCCCTGCGCCTGCCGCCTGGCGTCGCCGGGACGATCGTCGAGGTCCGCGTGTTCAACCGGCATGGCGTCGACAAGGACGAACGCGCCCTGGCCATCGAACGGTCGGAAATCGACCGTCTGGGCAAGGACCGCGACGACGAGTTCGGCATCCTGAACCGCAACATGACCTCGCGCCTGCGCACCCTGCTGGTCGGCAAGACCGCCGTCTCGGGTCCCAAGGGCCTGGGGCGCGGCAAGGTGGAAGCCGACAAGCTGGAAGAGATCCCACCCGGCCTGTGGTGGCAGATCGCCCTCGACGACGACGCGGCGATGGTCGAGCTGGAGGCCATGCGCCGCCAGTTCGATGAGGCCCGCAAGCGCCTCGACCGCCGCTTCGAGGACAAGGTCGACAAGCTGCAGCGCGGCGACGAACTGCCGCCTGGCGTCATGAAGATGGTCAAGGTGTTCGTGGCGGTGAAGCGCAAGCTTCAGCCCGGGGACAAGATGGCCGGTCGTCACGGCAACAAGGGGGTTATCTCCAAGATCCTGCCGGTCGAGGACATGCCGTATCTGGAAGACGGCACCCACGTCGACATCGTGCTGAACCCGCTGGGCGTGCCGTCGCGGATGAACGTCGGCCAGATTTTCGAAACCCATCTGGGTTGGGCCGCCGCCGGTCTCGGCAAGCAGGTCGCCAACCTCCTGGAGGCCTGGCAGAACGGCGGGCAGCGCAAGGCGCTGGTCGACTATCTGCAGGGCACCTACGGGCCGGAAGAAGAACTGCCGGAAAGCGATGAGGAGCTCGTCGAGCTTGCCCGGAACCTGTCGAAGGGCATCCCCTTCGCCACGCCGGTGTTCGACGGCGCCCACATCGACGACATCGAGAACCTGCTGGAGAAGGCCGGTCTCGACCGTTCGGGCCAGTCGTACCTGTACGACGGTCAGACGGGGGAGCGGTTCAAGCGCCCGGTCACGGTCGGTTACATCTACATGCTGAAGCTGCACCACTTGGTCGACGACAAGATCCACGCCCGCTCCATCGGTCCGTACAGCCTCGTCACCCAGCAGCCGTTGGGCGGTAAGGCCCAGTTCGGCGGACAGCGGTTCGGGGAAATGGAAGTCTGGGCTCTGGAAGCCTACGGCGCCGCCTACACCTTGCAGGAAATGCTTACGGTGAAGTCGGACGACGTCGCCGGCCGGACCAAGGTCTACGAGAGCATCGTCCGCGGGGACGACACCTTCGAGGCCGGGATTCCGGAAAGCTTCAACGTGCTGGTCAAGGAAATGCGTTCCCTGGGCCTCAACGTGGAGCTGGAGAACAGCTGACGCGAGTCTAGGCCCTCCCTGGCTCTCTTCTTCGGAAGGGACGGCGGGGAGGGCGGTTCGCCGTTGTTCTCACTCAATAATTTTCGCGGGACCGCCCCGCAGAAGGAATCAAGATGAACCAGGAAGTCCTGAACATCTTCAATCCGGTCCAGGCCGCTCCGACCTTCGACCAGATCCGTATTGCGCTCGCTTCGCCGGAAAAGATCCGTTCGTGGTCGTTCGGCGAGATCAAGAAGCCCGAGACCATCAACTACCGCACGTTCAAGCCGGAACGTGACGGCCTGTTCTGCGCGCGGATTTTTGGTCCGACGAAGGACTACGAGTGCCTGTGCGGCAAGTACAAGCGCATGAAGTACAAGGGCATCATCTGCGAAAAGTGCGGCGTTGAGGTCACCCTGGCCCGCGTCCGGCGCGAGCGGATGGGCCACATTGAACTGGCCTCGCCGGTCGCCCACATCTGGTTCCTGAAGTCGCTGCCCAGCCGCATCTCGATGATGCTGGACATGGCGCTGAAGGACATCGAGCGCGTCCTCTACTTCGAGCACTACATCGTCACCGAGCCCGGGCTGACGCCGCTGAAGCAGCACCAGTTGCTCTCGGAAGACGACTACATGCGCGCCCAGGACGAGTACGGCGACGACAGCTTCACCGCCGAGATCGGCGCTGAGGCGGTTCAGGGCCTTCTGAAGGCGCTTGACCTCAACAAGGAAGCCGACAAGCTCCGCGAAGAGCTGGTCACCACCACCTCGGAAATGAAGCTCAAGAAGGCGTCCAAGCGCCTGAAGCTGATCGAGAGCTTCATCGAGAGTGGCAACAAGGCCGAGTGGATGATTCTGACCGTGGTGCCGGTGATCCCGCCGGAACTGCGCCCGCTGGTTCCGCTGGACGGCGGCCGTTTCGCCACCTCCGACCTGAACGACCTCTATCGCCGGGTCATCAACCGCAACAACCGCCTGAAGCGCCTCATCGAGCTGCGCGCGCCGGACATCATCATCCGCAACGAAAAGCGGATGCTGCAGGAAGCCGTCGACGCCCTGTTCGACAACGGCCGCCGCGGCCGCGTGATCACGGGCGCCAACAAGCGTCCGCTGAAGTCGCTGGCCGACATGCTGAAGGGCAAGCAAGGCCGCTTCCGCCAGAACCTGCTCGGCAAGCGCGTCGACTACTCGGGCCGCTCGGTCATCGTCGTCGGTCCGGAACTCAAGCTGCACGAGTGTGGCCTGCCGAAGAAGATGGCGCTCGAGCTTTTCAAGCCGTTCATCTACGCGCGGCTTGACGCCAAGGGGCTCTCCGGGACCGTCAAGCAATCCAAGCGCATGGTGGAACGTGAACAGCCCGCCGTCTGGGACATCCTCGACGAGGTTATCCGCGAACACCCCGTTCTTCTGAACCGCGCGCCGACGCTTCACCGCCTGGGCATCCAGGCGTTCGAGCCCAAGCTGATCGAGGGCAAGGCGATCCAGCTACACCCGCTGGTCTGCGCGGCCTTCAACGCCGACTTCGACGGCGACCAGATGGCCGTCCACGTGCCGCTCTCGCTGGAAGCCCAGCTTGAAGCCCGTGTCCTGATGATGTCGACCAACAACATCCTGTCGCCCGCCAATGGTCGCCCGATCATCGTGCCGTCGCAGGATATCGTGCTCGGTCTCTACTACCTGTCGCTGCTGCGTGACGGGGAGCCGGGCGAAGGCAAGGCGTTCGCGGACCTCAACGAGATCGAACTGGCGCTCGACGCCGGCGTGGTGTCACTGCACTCCAAGATCCGTGCGCGTTACAGCGAGATGGATGCAGACGGAAACTTGGTCCAGAAGGTCATCCAGACCTCGCCGGGCCGGATGAAGATCGCCTCGCTGTTCCCGCGTCACCCTGCGGTCGGTCACCGTCTTCTTGAGAAGAATCTCACGAAGAAGGAAATCGCCAATCTGATCGACATCGTCTACCGGCACTGCGGTCAGAAGGCGACGGTCATCTTCGCCGACCAGATCATGGCGCTTGGCTTCAAGGAAGCGGCCAAGGCCGGCATCTCCTTCGGCAAGGACGACATCGTCATTCCGAAGCGCAAGGCGCCGATTGTTGAAGAGACCCGCAAGCTCGTGGAAGAGTACGAGCAGCAGTACGCCGACGGCCTGATCACCAAGGGCGAGAAGTACAACAAGGTCGTCGATGCGTGGGCCAAGGCCACCGACCGCGTCGCCGACGAGATGATGGCCGAAGTGTCCACCCAGCCGAAGGGCGCCGACGGCCGTGAAGGCGAGATCAACTCGATCTTCATGATGAGCAACTCAGGGGCCCGCGGCTCGCAGGCCCAGATGAAGCAGCTCGGCGGGATGCGCGGCCTGATGGCCAAGCCGTCCGGCGAGATCATCGAGACGCCGATCATCTCGAACTTCAAGGAAGGCCTGACCGTCCAGGAGTACTTCAACTCCACCCACGGC
>JBBREC010000076.1:0-16528 GCA_038203295.1 Caulobacterales bacterium | reverse complement strand
GGCTCCAACCGGGGGATCGAGGGCAAGCTGATCGCCAAGATTCTCAAGCGGGTTTAGTCGGCTTCCGGGCGTATCTAAAAAATAATTTAGACATATCTAAATACACTTGCATTCATGATGCGGTTTAGATATATCGATCATGCCCCACAAAAGGAGGGGGCTTTCGATATGCACAGACACCATCACTTTTTCGGTCGCGACTCAGAACAGCGCGGCCGGCATCCCTGGGGTGGCCGCATGAGCGGTCACGGCATGGGAGAACGCGGCGGCGGCCGGGGCCAACACCGCGGCGGCCGGATCGGCCGATTCCTGGAACACGGCGACCTTCGCTTCATCGTCCTCGCCCTGATCGCCGAGCAGCCGCGCCACGGCTACGAACTGATCAAGGAACTGGAAGACCGCACCGGCGGCGCCTACCGGCCCTCGCCCGGCGTGATCTATCCGACGCTCGCCTTGCTGGAGGACGAAGGTTTCATCCGCCCCGCCGCCGGCGATGCAGGCCGCAAGCTCTTCGAGATCACCGACGACGGCCGCGGGGCGCTTGAGGCCAATCGCGCCGGCGTTGACGCCGTCTTCGGCCGCATGGCTGAGGCCGCGGAAGGCGCCGACACCACCCGTCCCCGCATCGGCCGCGCCATGGCCAACCTCGGCATGGCCCTGCAGCAGCGCCTGGCGCGCCGCCCGATCACGCCCGGGGAAATCGACCGCATCGTCGCCATGCTCGACGACACCGCCTCGGCGATCGAGAAGACCTAGTCCACCAGCTTCTGCGCCAGGTAAACATAGTGCCTGGCCCAGCGCCGGGCGTTGAGCTCGGGATCGGCGTCGTTGGCGTGCCCGCCGAAGGTCTGCTCGTAGTAGAGATAGGGGATCCCCATCGCTTCGAGTTTGGCGGCGAACTTGCGGGCGTGGCCCGGGTGCACCCGGTCGTCGCGCGTATTGGTGGTGATGTAGGGCTCGGGATATTTCACGCCGGCCTTGAGGTTCTGATAGCCCGAATATTTCTCGATGAAGGCCCGGTCGGCCGGAATGTCCGGATCGCCGTACTCCCCCACCCACGAGGCGCCCGCCGACAGGTGGTTGTAGCGCAGCATGTCCACCAGCGGGCTCTCCACCACGACGGCGTTCCACAGCTCCGGGTGCTGGGTCATCGAGACGGTGGTCAAGACTCCGCCGTTTGACCGGCCGTAGATGCCAAGCCGCCGGGGCGAGGTGATCTTGCGGGCGGCCAGGTCGCGGGCCACGGCGGCGAAATCGTCGAAGCTGAGCTGGCGCTTCTCGCGCAGTACGGCGTCATGCCAGGCGGGGCCAAACTCGCCGCCGCCGCGGATGTTGGCGATCACATAGGCGCCGCCGCGTTCCAGCCAGATCTTGCCCATCTCGGGAACGTAGACCGGCGGCTTGGCGATCTCGAACCCACCGTAGCCGTACATGATGGTGGGTATCGTCCCGTCCAGCTTCGCCGCCTTCGGGCGGACCACGAAGTAGGGAATCTTCGTCCCGTCCGTGGACGTCGCCCAGAACTGTTCGACCAGATCCTTTGACGCTTCGAACCGTGCTGGCAGGGTCTTCATCCTGGCGACCTTGCCGGTGGCGCCGTCGGCCAGCCAGAGCGCCGTGGGATCGAGAAAGCCTTCGACGGTGACGAACAGCTCGTCATTGTCATCGGCGGCATCGACAAGGTTGATGTTGGCATTCCTCGGCAGGGCAAGGCGTGTGTGGGTCCAGCCCTTCGGGTCATAGACGTCGATGGCGCCCTTCACGTCCTCGAGCAGGATGATGATCAGCTTGCCGCGCGAGGTGGCGACGGTCTGGACCGCTTGGCGCGGGCCCGGCTGGAAGACCAGGACGGGCTTCGCCTTGCCGGTGTTCAGCGCCTTCAGGTCATAGGCGATCACTGCGCCCGGTCCGAAGCCGCCCCAGGCCGCCTTCAGCGAGAACACCAGCTGGCCGCCGAGGTAGCCGTCGTACTGGGCCTTCAGGGGCAGGCGGATCCGCTGGGCCTTCCCGTCGCCCAGCAGGCTGAACTCGCTCTCGAAAAAGGTGATGCCGCGCCGCATCAGCACCGCATCGGCCCTGCCGCCCGCGCCATGCAGGATGGCGGGTGCGACGGAGACATCTGTCGTCTCACCCCGGAAGACTTCGCGCGGTTCTTCGGTCCGCGTCATGGTCTTCACCACATAGCCGTAGCCGGACCTGGTCAGTTCACCCCGGGTCCACTCTCGGCTGGCGATCAGGGTATCCCTGTCCAGCCATTCGACGGTCTGCTTGCCCTCGGGGAGGCGGAACCCGTCGGCCACGAAGCGTCGGTTCACCGTGTCGTATTCGCGAATCTCGACCGCGTCGCCGCCGCCGTTCGAGAGCGCCACGAGACAGAGGGTCTGGACCGGCTTCAGACAGTCCGAACCCTTCCAGATCCAGTTCCGCCCCTCGGCCTTCGACAGCGCGTCGAGGTCGAGCAGGGTCTCCCACTGCGGGTCTGGGGATCGGTAGGACGCCTCTGTTGCGTGACGCCAGACGCCGTGAATGTGGGCCGCGTCCTGCCAGAAGTTGTCGACGCCGCCCGCCCGGAAGTGCGGGGTCGGGATGCGGTCCTGGGCGGTGAAGATGGCCCGGGCCTCGCGGTGGAAGGTCTCGTAGCGCGGGTCGCTCTCCAGCCGTCCGGCCGACTTGACGTTCTGGCCCTCAACCCAGGTCATCGACCGAGCGGAGTCGACGGCCTCCAGCCACTGGAAGGGGTCATCCGGCGCGGCCTGTGCGTGGGCGACGACGGAAAGCGCGAGCAGCGCGGCGACCGCGAAGAGCAGGGATTTCATGGCCGCGGTTCTAGCGCCGAGGCGGCGGGCCTGTCTCGCGTACATTGCGTTCACAGCGTGGGACGGTCACCCTCGCGGCAAGACCCGGGGGGACAGGCGATGACGATGGATCGGCGACAGTTGCTGGCGGGCGCGACGGCGCTGGGCGCGCTGGCCGGGCCTGCCCATGCGGCGCAAAGGCGGCCGCTCAACGTCGTCGTCGTGCTGGCCGACGACCTCGGTTACGGCGACCTCGGTATTCAGGGCTCGCGCCTGATCGCCACGCCGAACCTCGATAAACTGGCCCGGCAGGGCGTGCGGATGACCGACTTCTACGCCTCGGCCAATATCTGCACGCCATCGCGGGCGGGGCTGCAGACCGGGCGCTATCCGATCCGCACAGGCCTGGCCTGGGAGGTCATTCAGGCCAACGACACCCGCGGCCTGCCGCTGTCGGAGATCACCATCGCCGAGGCGCTGAAGCCGGACTACGCCACCGCCCTGATCGGCAAGTGGCACCTGGGACACGTGGCGCCCTACTGGCCGCCGACCAAGCACGGCTACGACCTCTTCTTCGGCCTGCCCTACAGCCACGACATGAAGCCGCTGGCGCTCTACACGGCCTCGCCCGGCGTTGAGATCACCAGGGAGGACGTGGACTTCGCGCACCTGACCGAGCGGTTCTTCGACCGGGGCGTGAAGTTCATCGAGGACAATCGCGCCAAACCTTTCTTCCTGATGCTGGCGCTCAGCGCGCCACACCTGCCGCTGGTCCCGAACCCCGACCATGCGGGGCATTCGCAGGCCGCGGCCTACGGCGACGTGGTGGAGGAAGTGGACCGTCAGGTCGGACGGCTGATGGCCAGCCTGAAGGCCCTCAAGCTCGATCAGGATACGCTCGTCATCGTCACCTCCGACAATGGCCCTTGGTTCGAGGGCTCCACAGGAGGTTTGCGCGACCGCAAGGGTGGCGAGGGCTGGGACGGCGGCTATCGCGTGCCATTCATCGCCTGGGCGCCGGGCCGCATTCCGGCCGGGCGGGTGAGCACCGAGATCGCCATGAACATCGACCTTTTGCCCACCATCCTGGCCATGACCGGAAAACCCCTGCCGAAGACCGAGATCGACGGGCGCGACCTGACCGGCGTCCTGACCAAAGGCGCGAAGGGCCCGCACGACGAGCTGATCCTGTTCAACAACGAAAAGGTGGCGGCGATCCGCACCGACCGCTGGAAGTTCGTGGCCCGCAGCTACTACCGCAGCATCGAGCTGCCGTTGGCGGCCGTGCGCGGCGAGGGGCTATTCGACATGCGCGCCGACTCCTCGGAGGCCTACAACCTGGCCGCCCTGCACCTCGATGTGGTCGCCGACATGCAGGCAAGGATCCGCCGCGCTCAGGCGACGTTCGAGCCGCTTGCCGTCCACAAGCCGTAGGGCTCAGGGCCGCGCGGCGTGCCATAGCGCCCATCTTCGCCTATATGCGGCGTCCATGAGCCGTCCGTTTCTCAAGATGAACGGGCTCGGCAACGACTTTGTCGTGGTCGAGGCCCGTTCCGCGCCCTTCTCGCCGAGCGCCGCAGACGTGCGCGCGATTGCCGACCGGGCGACCGGGATCGGCTGCGACCAGGTCATCGCCATCGAGCCGGGCGAAGGCGTCGACGCGAGGGTTCGGTTCTGGAACGCCGACGGTGAAGAGGTGTCGGCCTGCGGCAACGGCACGCGCTGCGTCGGCTGGCTCCTGATGCAGGCGAGCGGCAAGGACCATGCGGTGATCGAGACCCGAGCGGGCCTGCTGGTCGCCAGCCGCGCCGGCGAACGGCTGGTCAGCGTCGACATGGGCAAGCCCGGCCTCGAATGGACGCAGATTCCGCTTAGCCAGGCACAGGACACCCGTGCGCTGGAGGTTCCGCTCTACGATCACCCCGCGCTCGCCGCGCCGCCCGGCGCCGTGTCCATGGGCAATCCGCACGTGGTTTTCTTCGTCGATGACATCGAGGCCGCGCCGATCCACGAGGCCGGTCCGGTCGTCGAGCGGCACATGCTGTTCCCAGAACATGTCAACGTCGGCTTCGCCCAGGTGCTGGGCCGCGACCGCATCCGGCTGCGGGTCTGGGAACGCGGCGCGGGCCTGACCCAGGCCTGCGGGACGGGCGCCTGCGCGGCCCTGGTGGCGGCGGCTCGCCGCGACCTCACCGACCGCACCGCAACCCTGGAACTGGACGGCGGCGAACTGCTGATCGAGTGGCGGGCGACGGACGACCACGTGATCATGACCGGCCCCGCCGCCGTCGACTTCGCGGGCGAGCTGCCCTGATGGACGACGTGGACATCGTCACCTTTGGCTGCCGGTTGAACAGCTACGAGAGCGAGGTCATCCGCAAGCGGGCGGCCGAGGACGGGCTGACCGACGCCATCGTCTTCAACACCTGCGCGGTGACCGGCGAGGCCGTGCGCCAGGCGCGCCAGGCGATCCGCAAGGCGCGCCGCGAGCGGCCGGGCGCGCGCCTGATCGTCACCGGCTGCGCCGCCCAGATCGACCCCGCCGCTTTCGCCGCGATGCCCGAGGTCGACCTTGTGTTGGGCAATGCCGAGAAGAGCGCGGCCGGGGCCTATGTGCCTGCACCTGAGCTTGGCCGGGTGCGGGTCAACGACATCATGAGCGTGCGGGAAACCGCCGGCCACCTGATCGACGGGCTGAAGGATCGCGCGCGGGCCTATGTCGAGGTCCAGAACGGCTGCGACCACCGCTGCACCTTCTGCATCATCCCCTTCGGCCGGGGCAACTCGCGCTCGGCGGCGGCCGGCGAAGTGGTGGAGCAGGTCCGGCGGCTGACCGCCCAGGGCTATCAGGAGGTGGTGCTGACCGGCGTCGACGTAACCAGCTGGGGCGCCGACCTGCCAGGCCAGCCGTCGCTGGGCCAGCTGGTGGCGCGGATCCTGAAGCTGGTCCCCGAACTGCCGCGCCTGCGGCTCTCCTCCATCGACGCGGCCGAGATCGATCCCGACCTGATGCGCTGCCTGGCCACCGAGCCGCGCCTGATGCCCTACCTGCACCTGTCGCTGCAGGCCGGCGACGACATGATCCTGAAGCGCATGAAGCGCCGCCACAGCCGCGTCGACGCGCTGAAGCTGATCCGCGACGTCCGCGCCGTACGCCCCGACACCGCCTTCGGCGCCGACTTCATCGCCGGCTTTCCCACCGAGACCGAGGCAATGTTCGAAAACACGCTGTCGCTGGTCGAGGAGGCTGGCCTCTCGTTCCTGCATGTCTTCCCCTACAGCGCCCGGCCCGGCACGCCGGCCGCCCGGATGCCAGCCGTGAAGGGCGACGTTGTCAGGGATCGCGCCGCAAGGCTGCGCGCCGCCGGCGACGCCGCGCTGGCGCGCCATCTGGATCGCCAGGTCGGCCGCACGCTGGCCGGGCTGGTCGAGCGAGCGGGTCTGGCCCGCGCCGAGGATTTCACCGAGATCGCCTTCACCGGCGAAGCTGAGGTCGGTGGGATTGTCGACCTGATCGTCACCGGCCACGACGGCAAGCGCGTCACCGCGAGGTTACGGGTTCTGGAGGCTGCCGAATGAGCGGGGCGACGGGCGGCTGCCAATGCGGCGCGGTGCGTTTCCGCGTCGAGGGCGAATTGGGCGAGGCCAGCATCTGCCACTGCCGCATGTGCCAGAAGGCGACCGGCGGCTTCTTCGGGCCCTATGTGGGGGTCGCGATGACCGATCTCATCTGGACCCGAGGCGAGCGCAAGCGCTTCCAAAGCTCAAACAAGGTCCAGCGCGGCTTCTGCGGCGATTGCGGAACGCCGCTGACCTTTGAATACGAAGGCGCCCACATCGCGCTTTCGATCGGCGCGTTCGATCGACCGGGCGACATCCGCATCGCCGAGCAACTGGCGTCGAACGCTCGCTTGGCCGACTTCGAAGATCTCGGCGCTCTGCCGGAACACACCGAGGACGAGCCCAGGGCGGCGGCTCACCTGGCGAGCGTCGCGTCCTACCAGCACCCCGACCACGACACTGAGGTGTGGCCGCCAACGGCTTAGGCGGGGTCGTCCGGCAGGGGCCGAGCGTCCCGAACACCGCCGCGGCGGTGTCGACAAGCCCCGTGAGGGAGAGGCTGACGCCCGTCATGGGGCCCCAGCCAGAGGAGGTGCGTGACGTTCGGCAAGCCGCCCGCTAGAAGCCGCCTCATGACCGAACCCAAACGTGGCTGGTTCTCGCGCCTGACCGAGGGGCTGACCCGCTCCTCCAAGCAGGTGACCGAGCAGATCACCCAGGTCTTCGTGGCCAAGGAGCCCCTGGACCAGACCAAGCTCGACGAGCTGGAGGAAATGCTGATCGAGGCCGACCTCGGCCCGCAGTCCGCCGCCCGGATCACCGAACGCTTCGCCGCCGAGAAGTTCGGCAAGGACGTCGACGAGAACGACGTCAAGGAAGCGCTGGCCGCCGCCATCGGCGACGAGCTTTCGGCCCGCGAGGGCCACTTCGATCCCCTCTCGGGGCCGAAACCCTACGTCGTGCTGTTCATCGGCGTGAACGGCTCCGGCAAGACCACGACGCTGGGCAAGATCGCCCACGACCTGACCGGCAAGGGCGCCAAGGTGCTGATCGTGGCGGGCGACACCTTCCGCGCCGCCGCCGTGGAGCAGCTGAAGATCTGGGCCGACCGGGCCAAGGCCGACTTCATCTCGCGGCCGATCAACTCCGACGCGGCCGGCCTCGCGTTCGAGGCGATGGAGCGGGCCCGCGAGCAGAACTACGACGTCGTGCTGATCGACACGGCCGGACGGTTGCAGAACAAGCAGGGGCTGATGGACGAACTGCACAAGATCATCCGGGTGGTGAAGAAGGTCGATCCGGACGCGCCGCACGAGACCTTGCTGGTGCTCGACGCCACGGTAGGCCGCAACGCGCTCGCCCAGGAAAACATCTTCGGCAACCAGATCGGCGTCTCCGGGATCGTCATGACCAAGCTCGACGGCACCGCCCGCGGCGGCGTGCTGGTGCCGGTGGCCCAGGCGTCGGACAGTCCCATCAAGCTGGTGGGGGTGGGCGAACAGATCGATGATCTGCAACCGTTCAACGCGCGCGCCTTCGCCCGCTCGCTTGTGGGTCTCGAGGAATCAGCCGGATGAACGCCAACGCCCGCAAATGGCTGCGCTATGTGGTGGACTACGCCGCCATCGTCGTGTTCGCCGTCGTGTACTTCCTGAGCGGCAAGGATTTCATGAAGGCCACGGCCGCCATCGTCATCGCCTCGGTTCTGGCGCTGCTGGTGGGCTTGATCGTCGAGCGGCGGATCGCCTGGCTGCCGCTGTTCTCCGGCGGGATGGCGGCGCTGTTCGGCGGCCTCACGCTGATCTTCCACGACACGCGCATCCTCAAGATCAAGCCGACAGTGGTCTACCTGATCCTGGCCGGCGCACTGTTCGGCGGGGTGCTGCTCAAGCGTAACCCGCTGAAGCTCCTGCTGGGCGACGCCCTGATCCTGCCGGACGAGGTCTGGCGCAAGCTGACCCTCAGGTTCGGGTGCCTCTATGTCGCCCTTGCGGCGGTGAACATCCTGATCTGGCGCACACAGACCGAAGAGACCTGGGTGCTGTTCAAGACCTTCGGCCTGGAAGTGATGACCGTACTCTTCACCCTGACCCAGGTCCCGCTGCTGATGAAGTACATGGAGGCCGACGAACTGCCGCCGCCGCCGCCCAGCGAGTAGGCGCCGACCACGGATCACCTGTCGTCAAACCGACGCAAAAGGCGTTTAGCTGTCGTGCGGGGCTGAACGGGGGATCCTATGTCCAAGGGCAAGTCCGGAAACAAGGTCGGGGCGAGCGCACTCGATCGGTCGCCGAGCCACCTCCTGCACAAGGCGCTGCAACGCGCGCTCGACATCTACGCCGAGGAATTTGGGCCGGGCGGCATCACCCAGCGCCAGTTCGCTGTCCTGGCCGCAGCCGCCGAACATGAGGGCTCGACCCAGGCTGACCTCGTGCGCACCACCGGCATCGACCGTTCGACGCTGGCCGACATGGCCACCCGCATGATCGCCAAGGGTTTGCTGGAACGGGAACGATCGACGCTCGATGCGCGCGCCAACGCCGTCAGTCTGACGCCCGTTGGACGCGCGGAACTGGAAGCCGCCCGACCGAAGATGGCCGCGGCGGACGCCCGGCTGCTGAAGCTGATTGGCGGTGGCGGACGTCGCGCCGCCTTCGTCGACTTGCTGCGCGACCTGGTGAAGAAGGGCGACGCCGAGCCTGTGGCGGAAAAGCCGCCAAAGGCCCCTAAGCCGCCCAAGCCCGCGAAGGCTGTCAAGGCGGCCAAACCGAAGGCCGAGAAGCCCAAGGCGGCGAAGAAGCCGAAAAAGAAGGCCTAGGCGCCCACGACGTTGCGCCGAGGCCCGGTGATCGTCGAGGCCCGCAGATAGGGCGAGCGTAGCCGCTCGTACTCCGTCGGGGTCAGACCCTGTGTGATCATGTCGAGCAACAGCGATCCGTCGCGGACCGGCGGCTGCTCACCGTAAAGCTCGCGCCAGAGCGCGGCGGCTTCTTCGTAAATTCTGATTTCCCGGACGTCCATGCCGAGCAAACCCACCCGGCGGCGCGGTGTTCCCGTTAAGAAATGTTTATTTGAAATCAGAGGTTAAGCGGCGCCATACGGGCGGCGGTTCAAACCCGGATGTCGAGTAGCGAGCCGGGCCGCAGAATTTTGGCCGGAGCTTCAGCGTTGGCGGATGGCCGAAGCTCGAGCCTGCGAACGGGCAGGGCGGAGGCCTGAACCGGGGCCGGCGAAGGCGCCGCGGGCGTCGCCGGCCGTCCCATCGCGTGCTGGAAGAACGCCCGCTGCGCGGCCAGCCGCGCGGCGTCCGCGCCGGCGGTGGAGGCGGGGTTCGCGAGCGGCATACCGGGGCGGATCGGGGTCAAGGCGGACTCGAACTATGGTTAACGTCGGCAGTTAGGCCAGCGCCGCCTCAACGCCCGGTTAACGCCGAGGCTTCGAGCGCCTTGGCCGCCAGCATCCTGGCGTCCGCCGGGCCGAGCGGGCCTGTGTGTTTGGCGAGCACCTGGCCATTCTGGCCGATCAGATAGGTCTCGGGCACGCCGGTGACGCCGAACTCGATGCCCGCCCGGCCGTCGCGGTCCACCACCCGCTGCGAGAACGGGTCGCCGAGGCGCGACAGGAACCCCAGCGTCTTCGGGGGCGCGTCCTTGTAGGCGATGCCCACCATCCGGACGTTGGCGGCCTTCAGCTGCATCAGCACCGGCTGCTCGACCTCGCAGGGGGCGCACCAGGAGGCGAAGAAGTTGATCAGCATCGGCCCCCTGGCGGCGGCCTGGCGCAGACTGACCGGGCTCCCGTCCTCGAGGCTGGGCAGCGTCAGGTCCGGCATGGCCTTGCCGACCAGGGCCTGGGGCTGGACCTGGGGGTCGCGATGCAGGGCGAAGAGGCCGAAGAGCGCCCCCAGCGCCAGGATGGCGATGAGCGGCAGGATCGCGAGCCAGCGGCTCATTTGCCGGCCGGCTCCGCTTTTGCCGGGAAGGATTGGGCCTTCTTCTTCCAGCGGCGGCTGTGGTTCAGCGCCCCGCCGATCAGGACGGCGAAAACCAGCGCGGTGACCACGTAGGCGGGCCAGATGAAGGCGGCGTACTTGCCGACGTCGAAATCGATCACAGGGTCAGGCCCTCGCCGCGCGGAGCGCCGCAGCCTCGGCGCGGCGGCGCCAGACCTCGCCGCGGATGCGCACCAGCCACAGCGACCCGAAGGCCGACAGATAGGCCAGCATCATCAGATAGAGCGGCTGGGCGTAGACCGGCGCAAGGGCGCCGCGGGTAAACATCGAACTGCCCTGGTGCAGGCTGTTCCACCAGGTCACGCTCCAGTGGACGATCGGCAGGTTCACCGCCCCCACCAGCGCCAGGATCGCCGCCGCCCGCGCCGCCTTGGCCTCGTCGTCAAGCGACGCCCGAAGCGCGATGTAGGCGACGTAGAAGAGGAACAGCACCAGCACCGAGGTCAGGCGCGCGTCCCAGACCCACCACGCGCCCCACATCGGCCGGCCCCAGAGCGAACCGGTGATCAGCGCAAGCAGGGTGAGGCCCGCGCCCAGCGGCGCGGCGGCCTCTGCGGCGGCGTCTGCGAGTACGTGGCGAAAAACCAGCGCCAGGAAGCTCGCGCCGGCCAGGAAGACGTAGACCACGCTGGCCATGATCGCCGCCGGGACGTGGATGAACATGATCCGCACGGTCGCGCCCTGCTGATAATCGGGCGGCGCCGACCAGCCAAGGTAGAGGCCGACCAGCGCCAGCCCGACGGCGAACGCGCCGAACAACGGGGCCGCCCAGCGCGAAAACGCCATGAACCGCTCGGGGTTCGACAGGAAGGCGGGCGCCGGGATCATGCCGCCGGATTAGACCGCAACAGTTCTCCCGGCAAGGCTCCCCCTAGGACCGCGGCGGGGGCGGCGGTACCGCGGGCATGGGCGCCATCGGCTCCATGCCGTGATGCATGATCTTCATCCCTCCCATCATCGGCATCAGCGGCCCGCCCATCATCAGCGGCAGTTCGTCGAAGGCGCGCTTCTGGGCCGGCTCGAGCTGGTCATAGAAGTGCCTGGTGGCGGCGATCTTCGATTTCATGGCGGCTTCGTGCTCGGCCATGCGGCCTTCCATCTGCGCCAGCTTCTCGGGCGTCGACTTCGCCATGCCTTCGCCGTGCATGCGCATCATGCCCTCGTGGCCGCCCTTGGGATGCATGGCGTCGAGGTAGGCGGTCAGGGCGGCGTCCTGGCTGGGTTTCAGCTGCAGGATGGCGCGCAGGTGATCGGCGTGGGCGGGGCCCATGTCGTCGTCGCGATGGATGATAATGGTCCGCTCGCGGTGTTCCATATGGCGGCCCGGGTCGCCCCCGGGCGGCGGCGCTGGCTGGGCGAAGGCTGCGGTGGCGGCAAGGGCAGCGAGGGCCCCGGCGAGGACTGTTGCGTAGCGATGGGACATGACCGGTTCCGTTCCGTGGCTGAGCCTGCACGCTCGGCCTTGAAGGTGGCGAAACGGCGCCATGCGAAATGAAGCTTTGGTAATGTCAGGACAGCGCGTTGCGACAGGCCGCCGCCATGGCGACGGGGCCCAGCGCCACGGCCGCCGCCGCATAGGCGCCCAGGAGGGCGAAGCCGCCCTGCCAGGGCAGGCCGCCGGCCAGGGCGTCGAGCGCCCCGCCGCCGAAGATCACCGGCGGCACAAACAGCGGCAGGACAATGACCGCGGTCAGCAGGCCGCCGCGCCGCGCGCCGAGGCTGAGCGCCGCCCCGATCCCGCCGACGAAGGAAAACGCCAGGCCGCCTGTCAGGGCGCAGGCGAAGATCAGCGGGGCCAGATGCGGCGAGGCGCCGAGGCCTATGGCGGCGACGGGGGCGGCCAGCGCAAGCGGCGCGCCGGTGGCGATCCATTGGCCGAGGCATTTGACGGCGCAGGTCAGCTCCAGCGGCAAAGGCGACAGGCTGAGCAGGTCCAGGGCGCCGTCTTCGTAGTCCCGCTCGAACAGCCGCTCCAGCGAAAGCAGGCTGGCCAGCGCCAGCGCGACCCAGGCCGCGCCGGACGCCACAGAGGCCAGCCGCTCGGCCTCCGGACCGATGGCCAGCGGCAGCAGGGTCGCCACGCCGGCGTAGAAGCCCACGCTGACCAGGGCGCCGCCGCCGCGGCCCCAGGCCAGTGCGGTTTCTCGGCTCAGCAGGGTGGAGAGCCGGCTCATCCGGAAATCTCCAGGCTCACGGCCGGGATCGGCAGCGGGTCGTGCACGGCGGCCAGGATCATCCCGCCGCCGGCCAGGTGCGCCTGCATCATGCTTCCGAACCGCACGCGCCAGCCGGCGTCCAGCGGACTCAGCGGCTCGTCCAGCAGCCAGAGCGGCCGAGGCGCCGCCAGCAGGCGCGCCAGCGCCAGGCGGCGCCGCTGTCCCGCCGACAGACGCCGGATTTCCAGGTCCATGAGCGGCGAAAGCTCCAGCGCCGCGACCGCGTTTTCCGCCAGATCCGCCGATCCGCCCTGCCAGAGGCTCCAGAAGCCCAGTTCCTCGCGCGCCGTCCGAGCGGGCTTCAGGCCATCGAGGTGGCCCAGCAGGTGCAGGCCGCCGGCCCGCGCCTCGGCGACATCGACGCCGCCGAAGGCCACCTCCCCGCCCTCGACCGCCACCAGTCCCGCCACCGCGCGCAACAGGCTGGTCTTGCCCGTTCCGTTGGCGCCGGTGAGCGCGCACGCCTGGCCGGCGACGAGGTTCAGCGACAGGTCGGAAAACAGGCGCCGGCCGCCCCGGCTAACGCCGATTCGCCGAAGTTCCAGCGTCGTGATCACGGGCGGGGACCCTTCGCACTCAAGCTTGACCATGGCCGCGCATGGACGGCGAACGGACACGGGTCTATGAAGCCCACGGCCGCCGTCGCTGTGGGGGACGTTCGCCGCGCCGGGATGGACGCTGTGTGTCCGCCCCTAAAAGCGCGCGATCCCTGTGGTGCACGTGATCCGGCCGGGAACAGAGAGAGGATCTCCCCACATGGCGTCTATCGACAGCCTGAAAACCCGCCGCGAACTCGTGGTGGGTGACAAGACCTACGCTTACTACAGCCTTGCGGCCGCTGAGGAAGCGGGACTTTCCGGCGTCTCGCGCCTGCCGATCTCGATGAAGGTGCTTCTCGAGAACCTGCTGCGCAACGAAGACGGCCTGTCCGTCGGTCGTGACGACCTGCAGGCGCTGGCCGCATGGATCGACAACAAGGGTTCCATCGAGCACGAGATCAGCTTTCGCCCGGCCCGCGTGCTGATGCAGGACTTCACCGGCGTGCCGGCGGTGGTCGACCTGGCCGCCATGCGCGACGCCATGACCAAGCTGGGCGCCAACCCCGAGAAGATCAATCCGCTGAACCCGGTGGACCTGGTCATCGACCACTCGGTGATGGTCGACTTTTTCGGGACCTCCAAGGCGTTCGGCGAGAACGTCGAGCGCGAATATGAGCGCAACATGGAGCGGTATCGCTTCCTGCGCTGGGGCTCCTCGGCCTTCAACAACTTCCGCGTCGTGCCCCCCGGCACCGGGATCTGCCACCAGGTGAACCTGGAATACCTGGCCCAGACCGTCTGGACCAACGACGACGAGGGCATGACGGTCGCCTATCCCGACACCGTGGTCGGCACCGACAGCCACACCACCATGATCAACGGCCTTGCCGTGCTGGGCTGGGGCGTGGGCGGCATCGAGGCCGAGGCCGCCATGCTGGGCCAGCCGATCCCGATGCTGATCCCCGAGGTCATCGGCTTCAAGCTGGACGGCGCCCTGCCGGAAGGCTCGACCGCCACCGACCTGGTGCTCACCGTCACCCAGATGCTCCGCAAGAAGGGCGTGGTCGGCAAGTTCGTCGAGTTCTACGGCCCGGGCCTCGCCAACCTCACCCTGGAAGACCAAGCGACGATCGCCAACATGGCCCCGGAATACGGCGCCACCTGCGGCTTCTTCCCGGTCACCCAGGCCACCATCGACTACCTTACCGCCACCGGCCGCACGCCGGACCGGGTCGCGCTCGTAGAAGCCTACGCCAAGGCCCAGGGCATGTGGCGCTTCCCGGAAGATCCGGACCCGGTGTTCACCGACGGGCTGGACCTCGACCTCTCCGGCGTCCTGCCCTCGCTGGCCGGCCCGAAGCGTCCCCAGGACCGCGTGGTGCTGACCAGCGCCGCGGCCGAGTTCAAGGCGGCGCTCGCCGGCGACTTCGGCAAGGCGGCCGACATGGATCACCGCGAGCCGGTGGTCGGCGAGAACTTCGACGTGGGCCACGGCGACGTGGTGATCGCGGCGATCACCTCGTGCACCAACACCTCCAATCCCTCGGTCCTGATCGCCGCCGGCCTGGTGGCCAAGAAGGCCGTCGAACTGGGCCTGAAGGTGAAGCCCTGGGTGAAGACCTCGCTGGCGCCCGGATCGCAGGTGGTCACCGACTATCTGAAGTCCGCCGGCCTGACGAAGCACCTGGACGCGCTTGGGTTCAATCTGGTGGGCTATGGCTGCACCACCTGCATCGGCAATTCCGGCCCCCTGGCCGAGCCGATCTCCGACGCCATCTCCAAGGGCGATCTGGTGGCCTGCTCGGTGCTCTCGGGCAACCGCAACTTCGAAGGCCGCGTGAACCCCGACGTGCGCGCCAACTACCTGGCCTCGCCGCCGCTGGTGGTCGCCTATGCCCTGGCCGGCTCGATGTCGATCGACATCACCACCGAGCCGCTAGGCGAGGGCAAGAACGGCAAGCCGGTCTATCTGAAGGACATCTGGCCCACTTCGGCCGAAGTGGCGGCGCTGCAGCGCAAGCACGTCACCCAGAAGATGTTCGCCTCCCGCTACGCCGACGTGTTCAAGGGCGACAAGGCCTGGCAGGGGATCAAGGTCTCCGGCGGCCAGACCTATGCCTGGGACATGGGCTCGACCTACGTCCAGCACCCGCCCTACTTCGAGGGCCTGTCGATGGAGCCCACTCCGGTCACCGACATCGTGGAGGCCCGCGTCCTTTCGGTCTTCGGCGACTCGATCACCACCGATCACATCTCTCCGGCCGGTTCGATCAAGGCGTCCTCGCCCGCCGGCGTCTACCTGCGTGACCATCAGGTGCCGACTTCGGACTACAATTCTTATGGCGCGCGCCGCGGCAACCACGAGATCATGATGCGCGGCACCTTCGCCAACATCCGGATCCGCAACCGCATCACCCCGGACATCGAAGGCGGGGTTACCAAGCACTTCCCGTCACAAGACCAGATGTCGATCTATGACGCAGCCATGCGATACCAGTCCGAGGGCCGGCCGCTGGTCGTGTTCGCGGGCAAGGAATACGGCACCGGCTCGTCGCGCGACTGGGCGGCCAAGGGCACCAAGCTGCTGGGCGTCCGCGCCGTGGTGGCCGAAAGTTTCGAGCGTATCCACCGTTCGAATCTGGTGGGCATGGGCGTGCTGCCGCTGCAGTTCCTGCAGGAAGGCTGGAACAAGCTGGCGCTGACCGGCGAGGAGATCGTCACCATCCGCGGCCTGACGGAACTCTCGCCGCGCCGTCAGCTGACCATCGAGATGTACCGTCCGTCCGATGGCCGCATCGCGCGCTTCCCGGTCCGCTGCCGCATCGATACCCCGACCGAGCTTGAGTACTTCAAGAACGGCGGCGTCCTGAACTACGTCCTGCGCAACCTCGCCCGCGCGGACGCCTAGACTCTTTGAGACACAGGCGGCGCTCAGAGGCGTCGCCTGCTGTCCGCTCACGTCTTCTTGCAATTTACAGAGCCGACTCCGGCCTTTAAGCCCGGAGTGATGCGGAAAGCTGCGCTTTTCAGCCTGGTCCTGCTCGCCCTGCCGCTGTTCGCGGTGACCGGCGCGCGAGCGGCCAAGGCCCCGGTGGTGGTCGAGCTCTATACGGCTCAGGGCTGCGCTTCGTGCGGCAAGGCCAACGCCCATGTGGCGGAACTCGCCGACACGCCGGGCGTGCTCGCGCTGACCTTCTCCGTCGACTACTGGGACTACCTCGGCTGGGCCGACACCTTCGCCAAGCCCGAATTCGCCGAGCGGCAGAAGGCCTATGTCACCAAGCTGGCGCTCCGCGAGCCCTACACACCTCAAGTCGTGATCGACGGCGCTGTCCAGGCATCGGGCGCGAAGCCGGAAAAGCTCGACGCACTGGTGGCCGCCGCCGCCAAGAAGCATGGCGTGCC
>JBBREC010000075.1:0-16595 GCA_038203295.1 Caulobacterales bacterium | reverse complement strand
TCGGACGGCTGTCGTCACGCATCCGACGACCGCCGCGGCGACCGCGGCGGCGCCTGCGGCCCAGGGCGCCGTCTTCGTCGTCACCGTCCTGCGGTGTGTTGTCCGGGCGCGGAGCCTGGGCTGCGGCCGGCGCGGCGCCCTCGCGGACCTCGCGCGGTTCGCCGTCCCGGCGTCCACGCCGGCGACGCCGGCGACCGCGGCGCTGGCCGTCTTCGTCGCTGCCGCCTTCGGCGTCCTCGCGGGGCGCGCCGCGGTTGAAGGTGCGCGGCTCGTCGTCGTCGGTGTCCTCACGTTCGACCGCTGCTTCGTCTTCCTCGTCTTCCTCGTCCTCGTCGACGGCCTCGTCGTCATATCCGTCGTCGACCATGGGCTCGTAGGCGGCCGAAGGCGCGACGATGGCGGCGTGCTCGGCGCGGGTCTCCATCGAGGTGCGCTCGATCAGGCACTCCGCATGGGCGACCTCGTCGTCGATCAACACCGTGACGAACAGGCCCAGAGTGGCGTTCAGCCGCGCCAGGTGCGTGCGCTTTTCGTTCAGGATGTAGAGGCCCACGGCGCGAGGCACCTTCAGGTTGACCTCGCCGCCGCCCTTAAGAGCTTCGAGCTCCAGGGTGCGCAGCGCCGCCAGGGCGCTGGATTCCACCGAGCGGACCCGGCCGGTGCCGGCGCAATGCTCGCAGACGTGGGTGGTGCCTTCCAGCACGCCGGAGCGGCGGCGCTGGCGGCTGATTTCCATCAGGCCGAACGGGCTGATCTTGCCCATCTGCACGCGGGCGCGATCGTCCTTGAGGCTGTCCTTCAGCTTCTTCTCGACAGCGCGGTTGTTCTTCGACTCATCCATGTCGATGAAGTCGATGACGATCAGGCCGGCCAGGTCGCGCAGACGCAGCTGCCGGGCGGTCTCCTCGGCGGCCTCCATGTTGGTCTTCAGCGCCGTGGCTTCGATGTTCCGCTCGCGGGTGGAGCGGCCGGAGTTCACGTCGACGGCGACCAGGGCTTCGGTCTGGTTGATCACCAGATATCCGCCGCTGCGAAGCGGCACGGTGGGCGAATAGATCTGGCTGAGATGGTCCTCGACCCGGTGCTTGACGAACAGCGGCGTCGGCTCGGCGTAGAGCTGCACCTTCTTCGCCTGGCTGGGCATCAGCATGCGCATGAAGTCGCGGGCTTCCTTGAAGCCGGCCGCGCCTTCGACGAACACGCCGTCGATATCCTTGTCGTAGAGATCGCGGATCGCGCGCTTCACGAGGTCTTCTTCCTCGTAGATCAGCGCCGGCGCGATCGAATGCAGCGTCTTCTCGCGGATGTTCTCCCACAGGCGCAGCAGGTAGTCATAGTCGCGCTTCAGCTCGGCCTTGGTGCGCTTGGCGCCGGCGGTGCGGACGATCAGCCCCATGCCCTGCGGCACGTCCAGGCTCTGGACGATGGTCTTCAGGCGCTTGCGGTCGGTCGCGGTGTCGATCTTGCGCGAAATGCCGCCGCCCCGGGCGGTGTTCGGCATCAACACGCCGTAGCGGCCGGCCAGCGAGAGGTAGGTGGTCAGGGCCGCGCCCTTGTTGCCGCGCTCTTCCTTGACGACCTGCACCAGCATGATCTGCCGGCGGCGGATCACTTCCTGGATCTTGTACTTGCGCATCAGCCGCCGGCGACGCCGGGCGACCTCTTCTTCCATGACGTCGTCGTCGTCCTCGTTGGAGGCTTCGGCTTCGACCTCGTCGTCCTCGCCATCCTCGGACGGCTCCGACGCGGCGGCGGCTGGCGCGCCACGACGGCCGCGGGGCTCATGGTGGTCGTCCTCCTCTTCCTCCTGCTCGCGCATCAGCGCTTCGCGGTCGGCGACGGGGATCTGATAATAGTCCGGGTGTATCTCGTTGAAGGCCAGGAAGCCGTGGCGGTTGCCGCCATATTCGATGAACGCAGCCTGCAGAGACGGCTCAACGCGCGTCACCTTGGCGAGATAGATGTTCCCTCGAAGCTGCTTGCGGTTGGAGCTTTCGAAATCGAACTCTTCAACGCGTGTTCCGTCGACGACCACCACACGCGTTTCTTCCGCGTGGGCCGCGTCGATCAACATATTCATGGACATTAGAATTATCTCCGCGGCGCGCCACGGACGCGAGGTCCGAGCGCAGCCGGCTTTTTGTGGGACGGGCGCGCACGCAGCCCGGGAGAACGCCGAAGACGGCGTCTCGGGGGGCTATAGGCCGGAGAATGGCTTGAGCAGCGCTGCCCATCGATTGTGTTCCTAGGCGCGCCGGGTGGCGCGGATCGGATAAGCGCGTCGGTCGCCGGGGATCGGTCAGCTGACGCGGGCTTGGTTTGCGCGCCCTTGGCCTGCGATAACGCGAGGCGCGCGGGCGGCGCGCTCGGACATTGCAACAGCGCACCTCAAAAGGAAAGCTGAACCGACACGGCGGGTTGCGGAAAGGTCCGGTTAACCGTTTGTCTACGCCCTGGCGGCCTATATGGCTCTTTGGTGGAACCAGGGGAATCTTCCCAAGCGGAGGGATTCCGGGGCGAGTTGATGTCGGCAGGGGTTGGACGCGTCGTGATGGGGAGCCGGGTCGGGGCGCTGATCGCGCTCGCCGTGGCCGTGCTCGCCACGGCCGGCGTCGCCGCCAGCCACGCCGCCACTGCCGCCGCGGGCCTGTTGAAGGTGCGCCTTGGCGGTGACGGGGAACAGACCCGAATCGTCATGGATCTGGATCAGGCCGCCAGCGGCAAGCTGGTGGACGACGGGGCCGGCGGCCGCGCCGTGCTGGTGCTGGGCGGCGCCACCGCCAAGGGCGAAATGCAGGGCGGTGCGCAGGGACTGGTGAAGTCCTGGCTGATCGATCAGACCGCCGGCGGCGCCCGTCTGCAGATGGATCTGGCGGCCGGCGCCCATGTGAAGCGGCGCTTCCTGTTGCCGCCCGCCGACGGGATCGAACATTATCGCTATGTCGTCGACGTCGCTCGGGGCGGACCGCCTGCGCCGCTCAAGGCTGGCGACGTGACGCTCGCCAGCACCACGGCCGCGATCGCCTCCAGGCTTCGCCCGCAGATCGTGCCGGCCAGGGCGACCGCGCTGACGCTGAAGAAGGTTATCGTGATCGACGCCGGCCACGGCGGCCACGATCCGGGCGCGCAGGGCCAGCAGGGCTACGAAAAGGACGTCAACCTGGCCGCCGCCCAAGCGCTGAGGGCGCGGCTGGAGCGCACCGGCCGCTATCGCGTGGTGATGACCCGTGACGCCGACGTCTATGTGCCGCTGGACAGTCGGGTGCGCGTCGCCCAGCACGCGGGCGCCGACCTCTTCATTTCACTGCACTCCGATTCCGGGCCGGACGCCTCGTTGCGCGGGGCCAGCGTCTACACCCTGTCCGACAAGGCTACCGGCCGCTCGGCCCGCTTCGTCAGCCGCGACGACTGGTTCATGAAAGCCAGCCTCACCGGCGACCGCGGCGTCAGCGACATTCTGCTCGACCTGACCCAGCGCGCCACCCGCAACCGTTCCGCCGGCTTCGCCCAGACGCTGGTCAGCCGGATCGAGGGCAAGGCCCCGCTGCTGCGCCGCAGCCAGCGCGACGCCGGCTTCATGGTCCTGCTGGCCCCCGACGTGCCGGCGGTGTTGCTGGAAATGGGCTTTGTCTCGAACGCCGAGGACGAGGCTTTCCTGCGCGATCCGGCTCAGCGCAACCGCCTGATGTCCGCGGTCGGCGACGCCATCGACGACTATTTCACCGAGAGCACCCGGCTCGCGTCGCGCTGACGCAGGCGCCTCCACGGGCCGTTGGCGCCGCATCCGAAGCCGTCTAGACCAAGCGCCGGAGGGCTACCGCGCCTCTGGAGGTCCTGAGTCCCTTGAATCCCCCCGAAAGATGGGTCGCGATCGCCGGCGTCGCCGTGCTGAGCCTGATTGCGGCTGCGGGATTCGCGATCGCCATCTGGGCGGCGTGGCTGTTCCACGACATGCCGGACGCCAGCGACCTGGCCGACTATCACCCGCCCACGGCCACCCGGGCCTATGCTTGGGACGGCACCCTGATCGGCGAGTTCTCCCGCGAGCGGCGGATCTTCGTGCCCTACGATGCGATCCAGCCGCAGCTGGTTCAGGCCTTCATGGCCGCCGAGGACCATAGCTTCTTCCAGCACGGCGGCCTGGACTACGCCGGCATCGTCCGCGCGCTCGCCAAGGACGTGGTGAACCTGGCGCATGGCCGCCGCCTGGAGAGCGGCTCGACCATCACCCAGCAGGTGGCCAAGAACATCCTGCTCACCAACGACGCCACCCTCGGCCGCAAGCTGAAGGAGGCGCTGCTCGCCCAGCAGCTGGAAGGCACGCTGTCCAAGGAGCGGATCCTAGAGCTCTATCTGAACGAAATCTGGCTGGGCTACCGCTCCTACGGCGTGGGCGCGGCCGCCTATAACTACTTCGGCAGGTCGATCAGCGACCTGACGCTGGCCCAGTGCGCCTACCTGGCTTCGCTGCCCAAGGGACCGGACAACTACCACCCGATCCGCCGCAAGAAGCAGGCCATGGACCGGCGCAACTTCGTCCTCGACCAGATGGCCGACCTGGGCTGGGTGACCCGCGAGGCCGCCGCCGCCGCCAAGGCGGAAGACCTGGTGGTCATGGCCGAGCCCAGCCGCGCCAAGTACCGCGACGCCGACTATTTCGTCGAAGAGGTCCGCCGCCGGGGCCTGGCCACGCTCGGTCCCCGCATCAACGAGGGCGGCTACTACATGCGCACGACGCTCGATCCGCGCCTGCAGACCGCCGCCAAGGCCGCCCTGATGAAGGGCCTTGAGACCTACGACCGCCGCCATGGCTGGCGCGGGGCCTGGGGCCACGTGACCACGCTGGACGGCTGGGAAGGCGCCGCCAAGAAGCAAGCCCGTCCGGCCGAGCGTCCGGAGTGGCGCCAGGCCGTGGTCACCGGCGCCTCCGGAGGCGCCGTGGTGATCCAGACCGTCGACGGTCAGACCGGCGCGCTCGCCAATGAAGACGTCTCCTGGGCGCGCGCCACCAAGGGCATCGGCGCCGGCGACCTGATCTTCGTCGCGCCGAGCGAAAAGGGCCCGGGATTCCGGCTGAAACAGATTCCGGCGGTGAACGGCGCGCTTGTGGCCATGGAGCCGCATTCCGGCCGCGTGCTGGCGATGGTCGGCGGCTATTCCTTCTCGTTGTCCAGCTTCAACCGCGCCACCCAGGCGCTGCGCCAGCCTGGCTCGGCGTTTAAGCCGATTGTCTATGCGACCGCGCTGGAGAACGGCTACACGCCGGCCAGCGTGATCATGGACGCGCCCATCACCCTTACCGGAGCCAACGGCCAGGCCTGGTCGCCGGAGAACTACGAGCACGACTACTTCGGCCCTCTGCAGCTGCGCAAAGGCCTGGAGCTGTCGCGCAACGCCATGACGGTCCGCCTGGCTCAGGGCGTCGGAATGGCCAAGATCAGCGCCTCGGCCGAGCGGCTGGGCGTGGTGAAGAAGATGGACCGGGTGCTGGCCATGGCGCTGGGCGCAGGCGAGACGACGGTCTTCAAGCTGGTCGGCGCCTACGCGAGTTTCGTCAACGGCGGCAAGAAGATCGAGCCGCACTTGATCGAGCTGGTGCAGGACCGCGAGGGCAAGACCATCCAGCGCGCCGACACCCGTGACTGCAACCGCTGCGGCGCGGGCTTCAACGGCGACGAGAGCCCGCGCATCCCTGCCGCTGGCGCCCAGGTGTGGGATCCGATCACGGCCTACCAGATCACCTCGATGCTTCAGGGTGTGGTCCAGCGCGGCACCGCCGCCCAGGCCTCGATCCTCGGCCGCCCCACCGGCGGCAAGACCGGAACCACCAACGAGTACCGCTCGGCCTGGTTCATCGGCTTCACGCCGCAGGTCGTGGCTGGCATCTACATCGGCTTCGACGACAACCGCAGCCTCGGCAGCGGCGAGACCGGCGCCGTCGCGGCCGTGCCGATCTTCATCGACTTCATGACCGAAGTGAACAAGGGCTACCCGCCGGATGACTTCAAGGCGCCGTCGAACGCCAAGTTCGCGATGGTGCGCGGGATCCGCGAGGCGTTCCGGCCGGGATCTGAACCCAAGGCGGCCATGGACCCGACGCTCGCGCCGGCCGGACCGCAGCCCTACAACAAGGTCTTCCAGAACGGCCTGACCGGCGCGGCCAGCGCCGGGGCCGCTGTCGCCCCGCCGCCTCCACCGCCGAAGAAGCAGGAAGACGTCTCCGGCTTGTACTAGTTGGCGGCACAGCCTATCTGGCGCGACCTAACGATTGGAGTTTCCCAATGAGATTGGATGTCGAGGCCTTTAAGGCTGACATCGAGCAGTCGATTGAACTGCTCAGGAGGCGTCTTTGACTGGGAACCGGCGCTTCGAAAACTCGACGAACTGAACGCGCGGGTCGAGGATCCGACCCTTTGGGACAACGCCACGGCCGCCCAGGCCCTGATGCGCGAACGTACCCGCCTGGCCGGCCAGGTGGATGCGGTGAAGTCGCTGGAGCGCGATCTTGCAGATGCGCTTGGCTACGCCGAGATGGCCGACGAGGAGGGCGACGAGGCCTCGCTCGAGGAGGCCCGCGTCATGCTGCGCGCCATCAAGGACCGCGGCGGCCGGGCCGAGCTTGAGGCGCTGCTGTCCGGCGAGGCCGACGGCAACGATGCCTTCGTGGAAATCAACTCCGGCGCCGGGGGTACCGAGTCCAACGACTGGGCCGGCATGTTGCTGCGCATGTACACCCGCTGGGCCCAGGCCCACGGCATGGAGGTGGAGTTTCTCGAAGAAACCTCGGGCGAACAGGCCGGCGTCAAGTCGGTGACCCTGCAGATCAAGGGAACCAACGCCTACGGCTGGCTGAAGACGGAGGGCGGCGTCCACCGCCTGGTGCGCATTTCGCCGTTCGATAGCGCCGCCAAACGCCACACCAGCTTCGCCTCGGTCTGGGTCTATCCGGTGGTCGACGATACGATCGTCATCGACATCAATCCGGCGGACGTGCGCACCGACACCTATCGGGCGTCTGGCTCCGGCGGTCAGCATATCAACAAGACCGACAGCGCGGTCCGCCTGACCCACATCCCGACGGGCGTGGCCGTGGCCTGCCAGATGGGCCGCTCACAGCACCAGAACCGCGACGAGGCCTGGAAGATGCTGCGCGCGCGACTCTACGAGCTGGAGCTTCAGAAGCGCGAGGCCGCTGCCCAGGCGCTTGAAGACCAGAAGACCGATATCGGCTGGGGCCACCAGATCCGCAGTTACGTCCTGCAGCCATACCAGATGGTCAAGGATCTCAGGACCGAGGTCGAGACGTCGGACACCGCGGGCGTGCTCGACGGCGACCTGGATCCGTTCATGGGCGCGGCCCTGGCCCAGCGCGTCGGCGCGACTCGGGACGCCTAGGGATTATTCAGCCGCAGAGATCGCCAGCGGCTCGACCATCGCCGGCGTTTCGAACTTCAGGCTTCGGCCTTCGAAGTGCGCGCCGGCCTCGACGGCCAGTTGGGCGTGGGTGATGTCGCCTTCGACCCGGGCGGTAGCGAACAGGCGCACGGACTTGGCGGTGACCGTGCCGACGATGCGGCCGCGGATCTCAACGCTTTCGGCCTCGATGTGACCCTCGACCGAGCCGCCTTCGCCGACCGTGAGCTCGCGCACCCGCATGTCGCCCTTCATCGCGCCGTCGAGGTGCACATCCCCGTCGGTGGCCAGGTCGCCGCGCAGGGAGACATTCTCGGCGATCAGCGACGCCGCGATGGGCTTGCGGACACTTGCCTCGGCGCCGTCGGCGCGGGGGGCAGGGGAGGACTTGCTAGCCGGCTTGCTGAACATAAAGGCCCGCCTTCACGAAACGATCGGGGTTCTGCGCACGGCCGTTCACCCAGACCTCGTAGTGCAGGTGGGTGCCGGTCGAGCGGCCGGTGGAGCCCATGCCGCCCACGCGCTGGCCCACCGCGACGCGCTGGCCCGGGGTAACGGCGATGGCCGCCAGGTGGGCGTAGCGGGTCTTCAGGCCGCGCCCATGGTCGATCTCGATGGTGTTGCCGTAGCCGGATCGGACACCCGTAAACGATACGATGCCGGGGGCGGTCGAATAGATCGGGGTCATTCGTCCGCCGGCGAAATCGAGGCCGGAATGGAAGGCGGGATGGCTGGTGAACGGGTCGAAACGGACGCCGAAGCCGCTGGTCTGGGCGGTGCCCACGGTCGGCCGCGCGAACGGCAGGTCGCGTGAGGCCTCGGTCATGGCGCGGGCCTCGGAGAGGTCGGTGGCCGCGTGCTGGATGCGGTCGGCGAAGCCCTCGTCGACATCGAGAACGGCGGCGAGCGCGCGGGGGTCCTTGGATTCGATCAGCGGTCCGCCCAGCGACCCGCCCCTGGGCATGTAGGTGGCCGGCGTCAGGCCAGCCAGCCGGAAGGCCAGGCGTAGCCGGTCGGCGCGGCTCTTGGCGAAGGTGTCGGCCGCGTCGAGGAGCTGTTCCTGACCGATGCGGATCTGTTCGATCCGGCGCGCGGGACTGGCGTCGTTGGAAGCCAGCGCCCGGTTGATCGCCGGCGTCAGGGCCTGGGCCGCGCCGGGGGCGCCCTTGAGGTCGGTGAGCAGCAGAGCGAGCGCCGCGTGGCGCTTCTCGATATTGGCCGCGAAGTCCTGCCCCGACCCGTTGGAGGCGTTGAGCTGGGCGACTGCGGAATTCAGTCGTGCCTGCCGGTCGGCGATCCAGCGCTCGTACTTCGCCTGCGTCCTGGCGACCTCGCGGTCGGCGGAGGAGGCGGACAGCATGTTCACCAGCATCGCCGCGCTGCAGACGCCCATCCAGAGCGCGGCGGCGGCGACGCCGCTGGCGGCCATCATCTGTTTCTTGGGGGTGAGGACGTAGCCTTTCATCTCCCCGCCCGAGCGGACGTAGAGATGGCGTTCGGGAAACATCGCTTCGAACGAGCGGCGAAGCCGCGCCAGACGGTTCATCAAGATCGCCAAGGCCCCCAAACCTCAATGATCGGGGGATATGCGACGAGATTAACGCAGGGTGCAACCCGCTTTGCGCCGGTTACGGCGCAAGCCTACTGTGGCGCTTGATTTACGGGCGGCCGGATTAAGGAAGACTGAACGCCGATCACCCCCTAGGAACCCGCATGCAGCGGTCGGCTGGGTCGCCCCGACGCCCGCGCATCATGCGACTCCACGCCGCGCGTGTTCAGAGCGCCTGCGCCGCTGCCAGCACTTCTGACGCGTGGCCGGCCACCTTCACCTTGCGCCAGATGCGCTTCACGACCCCGTCTTGGATCAGGAACGTCGAGCGGTCGATGCCCATGTATTGGCGGCCATAGAGGCTTTTCTCCACCCAACTGCCATAGGCCTCGACCACCGCGCCCTCAGGGTCCGAGCCGAGCGGGATGCCCAGGTCATACTTCGCCGTGAACTTGGCGTGCGCCTTCAGGCTGTCCTTGGAGACGCCGATCACAGCGACGCCGGCCGTCGCGAACGCCGGCGCGAGCCCGCTGAACTCCTGCGCCTCCTTGGTGCAGCCTGTCGTGTCATCCTTGGGATAGAAATAGAGCACCAGGGTCTTGCCCTTGAACTCGGCCAGCGTCACGGGTCCGGCGGCCGTCTCCAGCGCGAAGTCGGAGGCGGCGGCGCCCACGGTCGGTTCATTCATCGCAGATTCCTCAGACAGGTTTCACAAGGACGATCTTCTTCTTGCCGGCGGCCAGTTTGACGACGCCGTCGATGAGATCAGCCGAGGTCACCACGCGGTTGGCGTCCATCTCGGCCTTGTCGTTGAGCCGAAGGCCGCCGCCCTGAGCCAGCCGCCTGGCATCGCCCCGCGAGGCGGCCAGGCCTGCATCCGCTGCCAGCGCCGCCAGGACGATCCCGGCCTGAAGCTCGGCCGCCGGCACTTCGTGGGTCGGGAGGTCGTCGGAGAGTCTGCCCTGCACGAAGGCGGCGTCCGCGGCGCCTGCGGCTCGCGCGGCCTCCTCGGCGCCATGCATCAGCGTCGTTGTCGCGTTGGCCAGGACCTTCTTGGCCTCGTTGATCTCGGCGCCCTGCAGGGCCTCCAGCCGCACGATGTCGTCCAGCGGCATGTCGGTGAACAGCCGCATGAATCGCCCGACGTCGGCGTCCTCAGTGTTCCGCCAGAACTGCCAGTAGTCGTAAGGCGAGCGCATGTCGGCGTTGAGCCAGACAGCCCCGCCCACGGTCTTGCCCATCTTCGCGCCCGAGGCGGTTGAGAGCAGGGGGGTCGTCAGGCCGAACGCCGGCTTGCCGTCCACCCGGCGGATCAGCTCCACGCCATTGACGATGTTGCCCCACTGGTCCGAACCGCCCATCTGCAGCACGCAGTTTTCGCGGCGCTCCAGCTCCAGGAAGTCCACCGACTGCATCAGCATGTAGTTGAACTCTAGGAAGGTCATCGGCTGCTCGCGGTCGAGCCGGGCCTTGACGCTGTCGAACGCCAGCATGCGGTTGATCGTGAAGTGCACGCCGAACTCGCGGAGGAACTCGACGTAGCCGTATTTTGACAGCCATTCGTCGTTGTCGACCATGATCGCATCGGTCGGACCGTCGCCGAAGGTCAGGAACTTCTCGAAGGTGCCCTTGATGGTGGCGATGTTGCCCTGGATCTGGTCATGGGTCAGCAGCGGGCGCTGGCCGTCCTTGTCGGTGGGGTCGCCGACCTTTGTCGTTCCCCCGCCCATCACCACGATCGGCCTGTGTCCCGACTGCTGCAGGCGGCGCAGCATCATCACCTGGATCAGGTGGCCAACGTGCAGCGAGGACGCGGTCGCGTCGAACCCGATGTAGGCCGAGATCGGGCCCGCCAGCGCCGCGGCGTCCAGCTCCGCGGGGTGGGTGATCTGGTGGATGTAGCCGCGCGCCTGCATCGTCTTCAGGAACGGGGACTTGAAGGCGGGCTCGGACATCTGATGAATCTCGGGACTTCGGTGGCCGGGCTCTAGCACGGCGGCGGCGGGCAATTCGAGGGACATGGCTCTGGCTCCTTGAGATGCAGGAGGCCGGTGCGCTGCGAGGGTCTCGGAAACGCGCCGGCCGGTTGGCAGGCGCGTCGGATCGGCGGCCTGCGGCTAGGGCAGGCGGTAATAGCGACCGGTGAAGGCGGCTTTGCCGAACATGGCGGGCTGACTACGGGGCCGGGTCATGGCAGTCAAGCCGCATGCGTGTGCTCGGCTTCATGACTGGAACCTCCCTCGACGCCGTCGACATGGCGATCCTGGAGACCGACGGCGAGACCATTTCCGCCTTTGGCCCGGCGGGCGAGCGCAAGCTCAGCGAGGCTGCGCGCGACATCATGCTGGAGGCCACGCGACAGGCGCTCCAATGGCCGCGCGGGGCGCCCGAGCCGGCGATCTTCGCCGAGGCTGCTCGGGCCGGCGCCGAGGAGCACCTGGCCGCCGCCGAGGAATTCCTGAAGGCCAACGACCTGGCCTGGACCGACATCGACCTGATCGGCATGCACGGCCAGACGGTGCTGCACGAACGGCCGAAGGACGGCGTGGCTGGCCGCACGGTGCAACTGGGCGACGCGGCGCTGCTGGCCCGACAATCGGGCGTGCCGGTCGCCTTCGATTTCCGCACCGCCGATGTGGCCGCCGGCGGGGAGGGCGCCCCGCTGGCCCCGATCTACCATCTGGCCCGGGCCGTCGCCTCGGGACTGAACGCGCCGCTGGCTGTGCTGAACGTCGGCGGCGTGGCCAATGTGACCTTCTGGACGGGCGGCGAGGACATCGCAGCCTTCGACACCGGCCCTGGCAACGGCATGATCGACCTGCTGGTGCAGGCCCGGGGCGCGGGCCGCTTCGACGACCGGGGCCGCTACGCGAGCGTGGGCAAGGTCAACGAGGGCGTGCTCTCCGGCCTGCTGGGCCACCCCTACTTCCAGGCTCCGCCGCCCAAGTCGCTGGACCGCTTCGACTTCTCCCTGGAGCCGCTGGAGATTCTGGAACTGGAGGACGCGGCGGCCACGCTCGTCGCCTTCATGGCGGAGGCTGTGCGGCTGGGCTTCGAGATGATGGGCGCCACGCCGATCGAACTGATCGTCTGCGGCGGCGGACGGCACAATCCGGAGATCATGAAGGCGCTGGCCGCGCGGCTGCCTTGCGTGGTGAAGACCGCCGAGGATCGCGACTGGCGCGGCGACTCGATCGAGGCCGAAGCCTTCGCCTACCTGGCCGCGCGCACGGCCAACGGCCTGCCGATCAGCTATCCGAAGACCACCGGCGTCCCGTTGCCTATGACTGGCGGCAAAATCGTACAGCCGTAAAATTCCCGCTGGCCAACCGGCTCGGTGAGTATTACGCATGTAATCCATGACTGCTGGATACCTGCCGATCTCCGCGCGTCAGCGCCTGCGACACTCGGGCGGCTGGGAGACGGTCGGCATCGCGGTCCTGCTGCTCGCGGTCGCCAGCATCCCGCTGACCGTCTTCTACGGTACGCTGGCAGAGCATCATGCGCTGAAGGCGGAATGGGCGATCGGCGGCCCGGCCTGTGAGGTTCCTGAGGCGCCGATCCGCTTCCACCGCGCGCCGCAGGCCTTCATCTATCGAGGGGTCGGCTTCAGCCGGCAGTACGGCAACGTGAACTGCATCGTGGCGCCGGAGGGCAATATCCTTTCGAGCGCCGGACACACGGTCTGCCAGTTCTCCAGCCCGGGCGCCGTGAGGGTCACGACCGGCGGGCGCACGATCATCTATGAACCCGGCTTGGGTCGCCCGGCCACCGTGTCGATCCGTGACGGTGCGCCATCCTGCGTGGTCGGAGGCTGGTTCCGCTAACGCAGCCTAGTCCTTGGCGCGCTCGTGGTAGGAGAAATCCTCGGTGAGGACCACGACCCGCGTGCCGGCGGCGATATAGGGCGGCACCAGGATCCGCGCGCCGTTGGTCAGGATCGCCGGCTTGTAGGAGGACGACGCGGTCTGGTTCTTCACCGCCGGCTCGGTCTCGGCGATTTCCAGGGTCAGCAGCCGCGGCAGTTCGAGCGCGATCGGCACGCCGTCGTGGGTGGAGAGCATCACCGTCATGCCGTCCTGCAGCCAGACCGAAGCCTCGCCGACGATCTCGGGCGTGCACACCACCTGATCGTAGTTTTCCGGGTTCATGAAGTGGAAGCCCTCGCCGTCCTCGTAGAGGAAGGTGAAGTTGCGGTCGTCCACGAAGGCGCGCTCGACCTGCTCGGTCGTCCGCCACCGCTCCGAAACCTTCACGCCGTCGGAGATGCGCCGCATGTTGAGCTGGGTCACCGGCGTGCCCTTGCCGGGATGGATGTTTTCGGCGGTCAGGACGACGTAGAGCTTGCCTTCCATGTCGACGACGGCGCCCTTGCGGAGCGAGCTGGCGGCTACTTTCAAACGGATATTCCTCGATCCTGGGCGGCCGCGCTGTGGTCCCGCGCGATTCCGCTAAGCAAATTGTTGTCGCGCCCCTATAGCGATTGACGCCGAAATCGCCAGCCCCCCGCCAGTCGCATCCCTTGCAAGACGATCAACCTTCCCCGTGGTGGAGCCCTTCGCGGCGCCCAGACCGCGCGCCGTTCCTGGCGGCGCGGGGGCGTATCCGTACGGCGGTCCGTGGCTGGTTCGAGGGTCAGGGCTTCATCGAGGTCGAGACGCCCGCCCTGCAGGTCTCGCCCGGCAACGAAGCGCACCTGCACGCGTTCGCCACTGAGGCGGTCGGTAATTCCGGCGCGCGGACGCCCTTCTTCCTGATCACCTCGCCAGAGTTCACCGCCAAGAAACTGCTGACCTCCGGCGAGCGGCGGATTTTCGAACTGGCCCGCGTGTGGCGCAACCGCGAGCGCGGGCCGCTGCATCATCCCGAATTCACAATGCTGGAGTGGTATCGCGCTGAAGCGCCCTACGCGGCGATCATGGCCGATTGTGCGGCCTTGCTGGGCCTGGCCGCGGACGCCGCGGGGACGAAGACGCTGACCTTCCGGGGCCTGTCCGCCGATCCGTTCGCTGAGCCGGAGCGGCTCACGGTCGCCGAGGCCTTCGACCGCCACGCCGGCCTCGACCTCTTCGGCGACGACCTGCCGGCCGCCGCCAGGGCCGTCGGCGTCCGTGTCGCTGCCGACGACGTCTGGGCCGACGTCTTCACCCGGGTGCTGGTGGAAAAGGTCGAGCCGCGCCTGGGGATCGGCCGCGCCACGATTCTCTGCGAATACCCGACCGCTGAAGCGGCTCTGGCGCGTCCCACGGCGCACGACCCCCGCGTGGCTGAGCGGTTCGAGCTCTATGCCTGCGGCGTCGAACTCGCCAACTGCTTCGGAGAGCTTACCGACCCGGCCGAACAGCGCCGCCGCTTCGAAGCCGAGATGGTGGAGAAGGAACGCGTCTACGGCCACCGCTATCCGCTGGACGAGGACTTCCTGGCCGCCCTCGCGCAGATGCCGGACGCCAGCGGCGGCGCACTGGGCTTCGACCGGCTGGTGATGCTGGCCACTGGCGCCTCGCGCATCGAACAGGTTCTCTGGGCGCCCGTATCGGAGGCTCCATGACCACTATACTGGCGATCCACGCCCACCCCGACGATGTCGAGCACCTCTGCTCCGGAACCCTGGCCCTGCTGGGCGCCGCGGGGCACGCTCTCAAGATTGTCACGGTGACTGCCGGGGAGTGCGGTTCGTCGGGGCCTGACCTTGTCGAAACGGCCGTCATCCGGAAGGCCGAGGCCGCCAGCGCCGCCGCCATGATCGGGGCGGACTACCGATGCGCCGACGTGCCGGATCTCGGCGTGTTCAACGACGATACGTGTCGCCGCCGGGTGACGGAAATGGTGCGCTGGGCGAGGCCCGACATCGTGCTGGCCGCCTCGCCGGTGGACTATCACCCTGACCATGAGGCCGCGAGCCTGCTGGTCCGCGACGCCTGTTTCGCCGCCTCCGTGCCGCACTACGCTACCGGTCCGGCCGAGCCGTTGGTGACCATTCCCCACCTCTACTTCATGAACCCGATCGGCGGCCGCGACCGCGAGGGCGTCTGGGTCGACGACGAGTTCGGGGTCGACGTCACGTCCGTGTTCCAGACCAAGGGACGGATGCTGCTCGCCCATGAGAGCCAGCATGCCTGGGTCGAGCGCCAGCACGGGATCGCTGATCATCTGGCCTCGATGGACGCGTTCTCGCGGCGCAAGGGCAGGGACTTCGGCGTCGAGCACGGCGAGGGCTTCCGCCAGTATCGCAACACGCCCTGGCCGCGAACTCCGCTGCTTCAGGACCTGATCGGCGACGCCCTGCGGGCGCCTACCGGCGCCGCGCGCGCTTCGTCGTAGCGGGCCCACATCGGGCGGCAGTCCAGCACCTCGCCGGTGGCCATGGCCTCGTCGATGGCCATGACGGTCAGGCCGGCCTCCATGGACTCAAACGGCGTCACCGGAAACGCCGCGCGGGCTTCCAGCGCCGCCAGCAGGTCGGTCGCCATCGCCTGGTCGGCGCCATTGTGGGCGTCGGCGGTCAGGCCGCCGTAGTCGATCCGCTCGGGCTTGGCGCGAGAGAGGGCGGGGCGGATCATCAGCCGGTTGCGCACCAGGTCCGCGATCAGTGTGCCCTCGGCGCCGGCCACATACCAGCGCCGCTCGGCCAGGGCCACGTGGCTGTTGGCGTGGAAGGAGAGGCGTACCTGGTTCTCGTATTCCAGGATCGAGATCTGGTGGTCGGTGACGTCCATGTCCGACTGGAAGCTGTCGTTGGCGCCCATCCATCCGGCGTCGCGCAGGGCGTAGGCGGCGTCGCCGTTGTCCCAGGCGCGGGGCGCCGTCGCGGCCCGCTCAGCGGTAAAGATCCGGCGGCCGCCAAAGCTTGCGACGCGCACGGGCCGGGCGCCTGCGATCCGGCCGAAGATATCGAAGTCGTGGCAGACCTTGTCGAGGAAGTAGGAGCCGCCCCACTCGGCCTTGCGCCGCCAGTTGCGCGCCAGGTAACCGCCGTGCTCCGGGGGCAGGTGCTCGGTGGCGTCGATGGAGACGATTTCGCCCAGATCGCCGGAATCGACGCGCGCGATCACCTCGCGCACAATCGGCATGGAACGCATGACCAGCCCGATGAAGAGCGGAGGCGTCGCGCCGTCCGCCAGCCGCCGGGCCAGCGCCAGGGTCTCCGCCGCCGTGCGCACGATCGGTTTCTCGGCGAACACCGGCCAGCCCGCATCGAGCGCGATATTGATATGCTCGAAATGCAGGTGATTGGGCGTGCCGATCATCAGGAGGTCGTACGGCCCCGCCGCGATCAGGTCCGTCGGCGTCGCGAATTTCCGGCCCTCGGGGATGCCCGCCGCCGCCAGGATCGGCGCGCCGACGGGATCGGGGTCGACCTGGCCCGCCACCACCAGGTTCCAGCCGACCTCCTGCATGGCCGCCAGCACATGGGCGATGCGCTGGCCAAGGCCGATCACGCCGATCCGATAGGTCTTCATGCCGTCACCTCACCACGATCCGGCGCAGGCGGCCAGATAGCCTAGCGCCTGGCCGCCGGCACATGGGCGTAGAGCGCGTTTCGCCACTTGCCGTCGCGCTTGACGAAGAGCGACGTGGCCCAGACCGGGCTCGGAACCGGAGAGCCGCCGCAGGTGGTGTCCTGTTCGGCGCG
>JBBREC010000074.1:0-16874 GCA_038203295.1 Caulobacterales bacterium | reverse complement strand
CACCCGCGACCGAAGATCTTCCGAATGCGCCGCACCCATGTCCGCCTCCCCAATCAAGAAAGCCATGGACTCACAATTCGCCAACACGCGGAATCCCACACGACATCACAATCGATTCAACTCGAGGGCCGAACGCTCTAGCCCCGCCAACCCGCGAAGCTGAACGGCGCACAACGAGCGGCTCAGGCCGGCGTCATGCCCGCCGTGATCACTTAGATCCTGTCGACGAGACCTCGAACTTTCCCGGCAACTTGGCCGGCGGTTTGTTCTGGCCTCGCTCCCGAACCGGAACCCCGGCATGGGACCCCAATGCCTAGGGACGACCAGAGCAAAGGATAAAGAGATGAATACGCTAAAGACCCTTACCCTCATCGGCGCCTCCGTGCTGGCGCTGTCCGCCACCGCCGCGTCGGCCCAGATGTACGACGGCCGTCATGTTGAGCGTGCCTACGACGGCCGTGGTTATGACGACCGCAGCAATGACGGCCGCGGCTACGAAGGGCGCGGCTACCGAGACCGCGGCGGCCCCGTGCAGCAAATCAGGCAGCGCCTGATGCGAATCGACCGCCGCATCGACCGCGGCATCCAGCAGGGCGACCTCAATCGCGAAGAGGCCCACGTCGCGCGGGGCTACTACAATCAGGTCGCACACCGGGTCGATATGTACCGGGTGGACGGATACACCCGTTGGGAACTCGCCGACATCGACAGGCGCTTGGACAGCCTGGAGGCCCGTGTCCGCAGCGAGCGGCGCGACGATCAGTACGGTTATGGCTACGGATCCAATCGCCGCTAGGCCGAGCTGACCCCATCGACAGCAGCGCCCCCGGAGCGATCCAGGGGCGTTTGCGTGTCTAGTCCGCCCCGACCACGAGCTCCGGCCAGCGGGCGCGGGCCGACGCCGCGTTGCGCGCGAAGCCGTTCGTCGGGCGCATCGTAGTGGGCCGCAGGCGCAGGGCGAAGAGGTCCTCCAGGCCGAACGGCGCGAAAATGGCCAGCCGGTCGTCCGGCTCCAGTCGCACAGCGACGGCGAATAGCGGACTGACAAACCGGGTCAGCGCCTCGGCGCTGCTGGACAGGGGAGCGTAGGGCTCGCCGAACCTGCCCTCAAACCACAGGTGGACGCGCGCTTGGTTACGCACCTCGACCATATTCCGCAGAGGCGGCTCGAAGGCCGCGGCCACGCGCCGGATAACCCTGTCCTCGGCCTCGTAGGAGGTGTCCGGGTCGAAGTAGCCGAGGTCGTAGTCCTTGATCCCGTAGTCGACGTCGCGACCGGTGAGCCGGTTCAGCACCCGCTGATAGACCGCACCCGAGAAGACCAGCCAGTCCGGCAGGTCCAGGTCTCGGGCGCGGGCAAGCACGTGCATCAGGGTGGGCGTGTCGCGGACGATCTCCTCCAGACGGCCTTCGAGGTCGGCGCTCATACGCGGCCCCTCAACGGCCAGCCGTGGTCCAGCGGCCCGTGGCCCTGCCCGAACCCTGGCGCGCGCAGCATGGCCTCGTGGACGTAGGTCCAGGCCCGCGCAACGGCCTCGGTCAGCGGCAGGCCCTGGGCAAGGCCGACGGCGCAGGCGGACGCCAGGGTGCAGCCGGTGCCGTGGGTGTGGCGGGTGTCGATGCGCACGCCCTCGAAGGCGGTCTCGCCGGCCGGCGTCATCAGAATGTCGATCACCCGATCGCCGTCCACGTGACCGCCCTTCATCAGGACGGCCCGGGCGCCGGCGATCAGCAGCGCCGCGCCGGCCCGGCGCAGGTCGTCCGTGGTGCTCACCTCCACGCCGGTCAGGGCCTCGGCCTCCGGGGCGTTGGGCGTCAGCAGGGCCGCGCGGGGGATCAGTAACGCACGGACAGCGCCCACCGCCTCGTCCGCCAGCAGACTGTGACCGCCCTTGGCGATCATCACCGGATCTATCACCGAAGGGACGCCGGGCGCGCTGTCGAGGAGGCAGGCGACGGCCTCGACCATGGCGACGTCGCCCAGCATGCCGGTCTTGATGGCGTCGGCGCCGATGTCGTCAAGTACGGCCCGGGCCTGCGCCTCGACGATGGCGAGGGGTATCGGATACACATCGGTGACGCCGAGCGTATTCTGCACGGTGATGGCGGTGATGGCGGTGGCCGCGTAGCCGCCCAGCGCGGTGACGGTCTTGATGTCCGCCTGCACGCCCGCGCCGCCGCCGGAGTCGGAGCCCGCGATGATAAGCACTCGTCCGAGGTTCGGCATGGGTTGGCGATAGCGTGGGTGGCGGCCAAATGCATCGGGATTTACGAAAGATCGCGGAACCTTCAGCTTGTCTCCCATGGATGCCGCCGACTTCGCCGAACGCTTCGCCGCCGCCTATCAGGACGTCTACCTGCACGCCGTGCGTCGGGTGCGCGACAAGCGTGAGCAGTTGACACGTGAGACCACCGGCTTCCTGCTGCATCTTGCCGAGGCCGGACCGATGACCCTGACCGAGCTCTCCCGCCACCTGGACCGCGCGCCCTCAACCCTGAGCGAGATGGTCGACCACCTGGCCGCCAAGGCCCTGGTGCGTCGGGAACCCGATCCCGACGACGCCCGCCGTGCCCTGGTCTGGCTGACCGCTACAGGCCGCGAGGCGCTGGCCGAAACGCTCAGGGTGCTTGACCGCGAGCGACTGATCCAAGCCGCAGGCCGCCTCGATCCCCCGCGCCGCGCCGCGCTCGCCGAGGCGCTCGGCGAGCTTATTCAAGCCCTCAAGACGGAGAAGCCCGCGCCATGACCCACAAATGCGAAAGCTGCGGCATGCCCTTCGAGAACGGTCGCTACTGCCAATATTGCGTCGATGAAACCGGAGCCCTGCAGGACTTCGACACGCGCTTCACCCGCATGGTCGACTGGCAGTTGCGCGAGCATGGCGGCGCCCGCGCGGACGCGGAACGCGACACCCTGGCCTACATGGCCACACTGCCTGCCTGGCGAGACCACCCGCGGGTCCGGCAGGCGCGGGCCTAGGACGGGCTCGCCCGGGCGATCGCGGTCCAGACCCGTAGCGCTTGGACCGTCTCGCGCACGTCGTGGACCCGGACAGCCGCGACACCCGCCGCCGCGCCCGCCAGGGCGGCGGCGATGGAGCCGCCCAGGCGTTCATCGGCCGCGTGGCTGCCGCCGTCCAGGGCGTTGATGAATTGCTTGCGGCTGGCGCCCAGCAGTACCGGAAACCCCAGGGCCACGATCCGGTCGAGGCCAGCCAGCAGTGGCAGATTGTGATCGATCATGTGCTTGCCGAAGCCGACGCCGGGATCGAGCCAGATACGTTCGCGCAGCACACCAGCCGCCATCGCCGCCTCTGCGCGCACGGCCAGGAAGCCAGCCACTTCGGCGACCACGTCCTCATAGCGCGGGGCGGTCTGCATCGTGCCGGGCTCGCCCTGCATGTGCATGAGCACCACCTCGCAGCCCAACGCGGCCGCGGTTTCCAGGCTGTCGGACGCATGGCGCAGCGCGGTGACGTCGTTCCACATCGTCGCGCCCGCCGCGACGGCGGCGCTGGCGACGGCCGGCTTCATGGTGTCGATGGAGATCGCGATGTCGCTCTGCGCCCGGATCGCGCGGATCAGCGGGACGACGCGGGCGATCTCCTCGGTCCCCTCGACCGCCGCCGCGCCGGGCCGGGTGGACTCGCCGCCCACATCCAGGATGTCCGCGCCATCGGCGATCATGCGCAGGGCCTGAGCCAGGGCGGCGTCGGGATCGGCGAACCGGCCGCCGTCCGAAAAGCTGTCTGGCGTGACGTTCAGCACGCCCATGACGCGGGTGGGGGGCGAGGACAAATTCATCCCGGGCTTGATAGCAAAGAAAAGGGCGGCCGCATCGCTGCGACCGCCCGCTTAATGTGTTCGCTGCTCGGCTCAGGCCGGCTCGGGGTCGGCCGAGCGCGCGGTGATCGGCACCGAGGACTTGGCCGGCGGCGGGCGCTTGGCGTCGATATCCTCGCGGGTCGGCGCGACGCCCTTGGTCACAGCGACGATCTCGTCGCCGCTCAGGGTCTCGTATTCCAGGAGGGCCTTGGCCACCTTGTGCAGGTCCTCGATACGCTCGGTGAGCAGGCGCTTGGCCTCGTTGTAGCCGTCCTGCACCAGGCGCTTCACCTCGGCGTCGATGACGTTGGCCGTGGCTTCCGAGACGTTCTGGGTGCGCGACACAGAGTGGCCGAGGAAAACCTCTTCCTGGTTGTCGCCATAAGCCACCAGACCGAGCGCGTCAGAGTAGCCCCAGCGGGTGACCATGTTGCGGGCCAGGCCCGTGGCCGCCTGGATGTCGCTGGAGGCGCCCGAGGTGATCTTGTCCTTGCCGAAGATCAGCTCTTCCGCGACCCGGCCGGCCATCATGATGGCCAGGCGCGAGGTCATCTGCTGGTAGTCCAGCGAATAGCGGTCGGCTTCCGGCAGCTGCATCACCATTCCCAGCGCACGGCCGCGCGGGATGATAGTCGCCTTGTGCACCGGGTCGGCGGCCGGCACCCACAGCGCCACCAGGGCGTGGCCGCCCTCGTGGTAGGCGGTGAGTTTCTTTTCCGCGTCGCTCATGACCATCGACCGGCGCTCGGCGCCCATCATGACCTTGTCCTTGGCGTCCTCGAAGTCGCGCATGGTGACCATGCGGCGGTTCTTCCGCGCGGCCAGCAGGGCAGCCTCGTTGACCAGGTTCGCGAGGTCGGCGCCGGAGAAGCCTGGGGTGCCGCGCGCGATCACCTTGACGTCGACGTCGGCGGCCAGCGGCACATTCTTCATGTGCACGCGGATGATCCGCTCACGGCCGGTCAGGTCGGGGTTCGGCACCACCACCTGACGGTCGAAGCGGCCGGGACGCAGCAGCGCGGGGTCCAGCACGTCGGGACGGTTGGTGGCGGCGATCAGGATGATACCTTCGTTGGATTCGAAGCCGTCCATCTCGACCAGCAGCTGGTTCAGCGTCTGCTCGCGCTCGTCATTGCCGCCGCCGAGGCCGGCGCCGCGGTGTCGGCCGACGGCGTCGATTTCGTCGATGAAGATGATGCAGGGCGCGTTCTTCTTGGCCTGCTCGAACATGTCGCGCACCCGGCTGGCGCCGACGCCCACGAACATTTCCACGAAGTCGGAGCCGGAGATGGTGAAGAAGGGCACGCCCGCCTCGCCCGCAATGGCGCGGGCCAGCAGCGTCTTGCCCGTACCCGGAGGGCCGATCAGCAGCGCGCCCTTGGGGATCTTGCCGCCCAGGCGTTGGAATTTCTGCGGGTCCTTCAGGAAGTCGACGATCTCGACGAGTTCTTCCTTGGCTTCCTCGACGCCAGCGACATCGTCGAAGGTGACACGGTTCTTGTTCTCGGTCAGCAGGCGAGCTTTCGACTTGCCGAAGCCCATTGCGCCGCGGGCGCCGCCCTGCATCTGGCGCATGAAGAAGATCCAGACGCCGATCAGCAGCAGGATCGGCAGCGCCTGCATCAAGAAGCCCACCCAGCCGCCGCCGGCTGGCTTGACGGCGATGTCGGCGCCCTGCGCCTCGAGGCGCTTCACAATGTCGTCCTGGTTGTTCGGCGTAACAGCCGTGTAGGTCTTGCCCGCGTGGTCGCGCAGCTCGACGGCCGCGCCGCGGATCACCGCGCTCTTCACTTCGCCGGCGTTCACCTTGCCGAGCAGTTGCGAGTAGCTGATTTCAGCCTGACCTGCGGCCTTACCGCCACCGGTCACCATGCTGTAGAGGCCGACCAGGACGACGAGGATAACGCCCCAGATGACGATATTTCGCAGGTTCATCGATTAAAACCGTCTCGGATAAAGGCTTCGGGCCAGAAGACTAAGATAGGACGCCGGTATGGGTTCCACCAGTTGACGGACCCACGACGCGACCGAAGACCGCGCATGACCCCAAATACGAAAGGCCGCGTCCCAGGGACGCGGCCTTTAGATAGGCATGAATTTACTGAAGGAAGCGCTACCGGCCGCCGGTGACCGGCTTCTTCGGCGCGGCGATCAGGCCTTCGCGCTGGGCGCGCTTGCGAGCGAGCTTACGGGCCCGGCGCACGGCTTCTGCCTTCTGGCGAGCGCGCTTCTCGGAAGGCTTCTCATAATGGACGTGCCGCTTCATTTCGCGGAACGAGCCTTCGCGCTGCATCTTCTTCTTCAGCGCCTTGAGGGCTTGGTCGACGTTGTTGTCGCGGACGAAAATCTGAACCAGAGTTATCTCTCCTGTCGGTCGTTCCCGCCCGGCCCCCTCTTCCCTCGAAGGGGCGGCGGCGAGCGAACAAAGGGGCTAGCTACAAAAACTGTGGGCCCGGAGGCGATGGACCTTCGGGTTCGAGCGCGGCGAAATAGCAGAAGGCAGCGAGCCTGTCCACGCTCACCGCTTGGCTTTTCTCTCAAAGCAAGAAAGGCCCTAGACTCTTCCCATGGCCAGAGCCGCACAGAAAAATTCCCCGAAAGCCTCTCCCGTAGAGGGTTGGGCGGTCGAAACCGAGCAATTGGTGCTTGATGAGGCGCTGAAGTTGATCCCCCGGGAGGGGTGGACGTCGCTGATGGTCAGGAACGCTGGCAAGGCCGCGGGCCTCGGCGCCGGCGAGACCGAGCTTTTGCTGCCACAGGGGCCGGCCGACGTGGCCGCCCTGCTGTCGCGGCGCCATGACGCGGCGGCGCTGGCCGCCCTGGGCAGTTCCGAGGGGCTGAAGATCCGCGAGCGCATCGCGCACGGCGTCGCGGCCCGCCTGGACGCCGCCTGCGCCGACGAGGCCGCCGTGCGCCGCCTGAATGGCTGGTTCACCCTGCCGCAGAACATGGCGTTGGGCGCGCGGCTGGCCTGGGAGAGCGCCGACTGCCTTTGGCGCTGGGCCGGCGATACCGCCACCGACGAGAACCACTATTCCAAGCGCCTGCTGCTGGCCGGCATCCTCTCGGGCGCGCTCGCCATCCGCTTCTCGTCAGGTCCCGAGGCCGCAAAGGCTTTCACTGACGCGCGGATCGAGAACGTCATGGCCTTCGAGAAGTGGAAGGCGACCACGCGCTTCAGGCCGTCCGAAATGATCGCTCGGTTCGCCGAGAGTCTGGGCAGACATCGCTTCCAGTAGACCAGATCAGCCTCAAAACCCGTCATCCTCCGGTCGTCTGAAAGACGATCCGGGAGATGACGAGGGTATCTGATGCTAGCTCCGGCGGCAGAGCACGCTCAGCCAGCGTTCGCCGGGCCGGTCGTCGCGGGCGTCGTCGGTGACAGCCATCGAGATCAGCGCGAGACCATCGACGTCGGCGAGCAGAGCTTTGGTCAGGGTTTCGTCCATATCGGTGAAGTGGCGGCCATTGGTCTGGCGCTCCTCGGTCCCGTACTTGAACGACATCCAGAGAACGCCGCCGGGGACCAGGGCATCGCGGAGGCGGCCAAGGGTGACCGCCAGATCCGTCCTAGGCACATGCAACAGCGAGGCGCAGGCCCAGACGCCGTCGAATTCGGCCCGCCATTCCATCTTGTCGAAGGTCATGACCTCGACCGGCAGGCCGGTGTGGGCGCTGGCCAGCGCCGCCAGTCTTGCCGAGGCCTCGATCGGCGTCATCCAGAAGCCCTGTCTGGCTAGCGCCAGGGTATCGCGCCCGGAGCCACAGCCGGCGTCCAGGATGCGGCCACCGGGCGTCACGAGGGCGGTGAAATCGGCATGCCCGCTGGCCATGTCGGCATCGACCGAGCGACGGAAGAAGTCCTCCGCGTTGTCCTCGTAGAACCCGATGCTCATGACACGAGCGGCTTCACCTTGTTGACGTGGCCCATCTTGCGACCCGGCTTGGTCTTTCGCTTGCCGTAGAGGTGGATGCGCGTGTCGGGCTCGGCAGCCAGACGCGGCCAGCCCTCGATCTCGTCGCCCAAGAGGTTGAGCATCTCGACCTGAGCGATGGCCCTGGTGGGGCCGAGCGGCCAACCGGCCACGGCGCGGATGTGCTGCTCGAACTGGTCGACCTCGCAGCCATCCTGCGTCCAGTGGCCGGAATTGTGCACCCGGGGCGCGAACTCGTTCACCAGCAGCCGCCCGTCGGCCATCTCGAAGAGCTCGATGCCAATGACGCCCACATAGTCGAGGCCGGAGAGGATGCGGGCTGCGATCCGCTCGGCCTGGTCGGCCATGGCGGGCGTGATGCGGGCCGGCGCGAGGCTGCGGCGCAGGATGCCGTGTTCGTGATGGTTTTCCGCGAGCGGGTAGACAGCGGTCGCGCCATCCCGTCCGCGGGCGGCGATGATCGAGAGTTCGCGCACGAAGTCGGCGGCGGCCTCGACGATCACTGGCACGCCGCCTAGCGCGGTGAAAGCGGCCGCGGCGTCGGAGACCTGCTCGACCCAGCGCTGGCCCTTGCCGTCGTAGCCCTCCCGGCGGGTCTTCATCAGGCAGGGCAGGCCGATGCGGCTGACGGCGTCCACGGCCTCGTGCGGCGAAGCGGCCGCAGCGAAAGCCACAGTGGGCGCGCCGTTGGCGTTGAGGAAAGTCTTCTCTTCCACCCGGTCCTGGGCCACGGCCAGGGCGCGAGGCCCCGGCGCGACCTCGGCGCCCTGAGCGACCAGCAGACGGACGGTCTCGGCCGGAACGTTCTCGAACTCGTAGGTGACCACGTCGGCGAGGTCGGCCAACTGCTTCAGGGCGCTGGGGTCGTCGTAGGCGCCAACCAGGCAGCGCACGGCCACTCGGCCGGCGGGGCTGTCGGCGTCGCGCTCCAGCACCACTGCGTCGAAGCCCAGCCGGGCCGCGGCCTGGGCCAGCATGCGGCCCAGCTGGCCGCCGCCGAGGATGCCGATGGTGGAGCCCGGCGCGAGGGGCAGGGCCGCGCTCAAGCGTCCTCGACCGAGTCGGGGATGCTGGCGGTCTGGCGCGCGGTGAAGGCCTCCAGCCGCGCGGCGAGCGCCTCGTCGGAGAGCGCCAGGATCTTGGCGGCCATTAGGCCGGCGTTCTTGGCGCCCGGCTCGCCGATGGCCAGGGTGCCCACCGGAATGCCGGCGGGCATCTGGACGATCGACAGCAGGCTATCCATGCCCTTCAGCGCCTTGGATTCGATAGGCACGCCCAGCACCGGAAGTTCGGTCAGGGAGGCGGTCATGCCAGGCAGGTGGGCGGCGCCGCCAGCCGCGGCGATGATCACCTTGAAGCCGGCCGCCTTGGCGCCGCGGGCGAACTCGAACATCCGTTCTGGCGTGCGGTGAGCCGAGACCACCCGGGCCTCATAAGCGACGCCCAGGCTGTCGAGCATCTCTGCGGCATGCTTCAGCACCGGCCAGTCGGATCGGCTGCCCATGATGATGGCGACGGGCGCTTGCGTGGCGCTCATGTCGTGACGGCCCCCTACTCGAAGGCGGCGGAGTATAGGCGCCGACTTTGCAGGAGCAACCAAGGATGGCTAGATTCAGCGCAGCTTGTGTTGCGTCGATGATTCCCGCCCTGCCCAGGACCTGACGATGAAGATCACCGGCGCCCGCACTGAACCCTTCTCGGACATGCGAAAGCGCGCGCTCGCCAAGGCGGGCGCCCAGGTTCGCGGCTCCGCCCAGGCGGTGGACTCCACCAGCTTCCTGGGATTGACCGAGGTGGAGATGACCCCGGCAGTAACCGCTGCCGTGCAGACTCTGCTTACCGAGATCGATGACCTGCGGGGCGAGGTGGGCCGGCTTAAGGCCAAGCTTTCCGAAACCGAGGGCCTGGCCGACCGCGACGCACTGACGCCGCTGCTGAACCGCCGGGCGCTGGTGCGCGAGCTGGGCCGCATCCGCACATTCGCCCAACGCTACGGCTCGCCAGCCAGCGTGGTCTATTTCGACATGGACGACCTGAAGGGCGTCAACGACCGCTTCGGCCATGCCGCGGGCGACGCGGCGATCCGGGCCGTGGCCGACCGGTTGCTGGCGAATGTGCGGGACAGCGACATCGTGGGCCGAATGGGTGGCGACGAGTTCGCGGTGATTCTGGTCCAGGCCGACCACGCCACTGCGGAGAGCAAGGCCGCGCAGCTCGCCCGCGCCATCGAGGCCGAGCCCCTGCAGTTCGGCGACTGGTCCGCGCCGTTGCACGTCTCGTGGGGCGTGCGTGAGATTAGCATGGACGCCGAGCCCGAGACCCTGGTCGCCGACGCCGATGCGGCCATGTACGCCAGGAAGCGAGAGCGGAAGACGGCGTAGGCGACGGATACTCCCCCTAAGGGCAGGACTTAGGCGATTATATCTGGGTTGAGCAGATCCTCGGTCCGGGCGATCTCGTCCTTGAGGGCCAATTTCTTGCGCTTCAGACGGCCGATCAACAGCATGTCGGGCAGCGGCGATAGCGCAATGGCCTGCACCGCAGCGTCGAGGTCGGCGTGGTCCTGGCGAAGCTCGGCCAGCCTCCGCTCCAGCACCTCGTCGGACATGTCGTCGTTCATGGCGAAACCCTAGCCCAGAGCCGCGGCCAGCGCAGCCAGGGCCACATCGGGGGCCGACCTGCCCCAGGCCTTCGACGCCGCCAGAAGCGCCGCCAGGGCATGGGCGCCGCCTTGGCCGCCGCCCATGCTCTCTAGGGTTTCCATCAGCACCCGCTCGGCGCGCAGCTCGGCGGCCTTCACATCCTCGCGCAGGGCCTCGCGGGCATCATCGCGGATCGGCGGCATCGGGGCCTTCAGCGCCCGCCGCACGGCGCGCATCGGGGTTAGAGCGGTCGCGTCCCACCGTCGGGCCACATCGGCGGCGCGGGCCAGGAGATCGGCGTCCCCGGCCTCGGCCCAAACCGCCCACAGCAGCAGCGGGGTGTTCTGGCCATGCGCGTCCTGCAGGTCGAGGCAGGCCTCTGCCACGCCGGGCTGGCCATAGGCTTCAAGCGTCCATTCCCACAGCGACATCGACCTTACGACTCCCCCTGCAGTGGACCGACGTCCCGGCCCCAGCGTTTGACCGGCTTCCAGGACAGCCCGAAGAGGTCGAGCGCGCGGCCGACGGACTGGTCGACCATTTCCGGGATGCTGGCAGGGTTAGCGTAAAAGGCCGGCAGCGGCGGGGCGATCACCGCGCCCATCTCGGCCAGCCGAACCATGGTCCGCAGGTGGCCAAGATGCAGCGGGGTCTCGCGGACCATCAGCACCAGCGTCCGACGCTCCTTGAGGGCTACGTCGGCGGCGCGGGTCAGCAGTGACGAGGTCACGCCGGTGGCGATCTCGCTCATTGTGCGAACCGAACAGGGGGCGACGATCATGCCCAGCGTCTGAAACGAGCCCGAGGCCACAGACGCGCCGACGTCGCCGACCTTGTGCACCACGTCGGCCCGGGCCTGGACGTCGGCCACCGATAGCGTGGTCTCCTGGGCGAGGGTGAGCGCCGCGGCGCGGCTCATGATCAGGTGGCTCTCCACCCCCAGGTCACGGCAGGCGTCAAGCACCCGCAGGCCGTAGACGACCCCGGACGCCCCGGAGACGCCCACCACCAGCTTCGGGCGCTCAGATACAGGCATGGCAGCGGCCCCCAACGCGCGAACGCTCACAAAGTCTCAGCTTCGCCGTCTGCAACCATATGTGATCTGACAGCGGAGCACAGGGGGTGTTCACTCTCTAAGATTATCAGCAAAGGAGGCCGCCCGTCATGGCAGTGGAAGCCCGGATCCGTGAACTCGGATCCCGCCACCAGTCCCTTGAAGACGCGATCCAGGACGAACTGCGCAGACCCGCCGGTGACGCAATCAGACTGCAGGAGCTCAAGCGGCAGAAGCTCCGACTGAAAGAAGAGATGGAAGCCCTGAGAGGGCGGATGCACTAGCCCCATCCCTCCCGCGAGCCGGGAGAGCTGAAGCCGGCGGCCAGCCGGCGAGGGCGCGAGGAACCTGATCCAGGCCCCTCGCGCCCGTTTCGGCGTCCTACGCCTCGTCGTCCTCGAGATCGTCCTCGTCCCGGAAGACGGCGTTCAGGTCAGTGTCGTCCGACTCATCGTCCTCGATCACCGCATTCACCGCGCCGGTTTCCGACGCCGGAAGCAGGGTCGGGCCTTCCGGCTCGACGATGCCCTTGCGCTTGTCGTCCTTGGCCTTCTTGTCGGCCGCCTTCCGCACCACGGCGTCCAGCTCCATCTGGGTGGACAGGCCCAGCGTCACCGGGTCGACCGGCTTGATGTTGGCAGAATTCCAGTGGGTCCGGTTGCGCACCTGATCAATGGTCGCCTTGGTGGTGCCGAGAAGGCGGGCCAGTTGGGCGTCGGTCACTTCGGGGTGGTTGCGCAAGAACCAGGCGATGGCGTCCGGACGGTCCTGGCGGCGCGACACGGGCGTGTAGCGCGGGGCCTTCTTCTGCGGCTTCAGATATTCGGCATGGCGGCTCTTCAGGGCCACCAGCTTGTGCGCGGCGTTCGCCTCGGCCACGTCCAGCTCCTCACGGCTGAGCTGGCCGTTGGCGATCGGGTCGGCGCCGCGGATATCGCGCGCAACTTCGCCATCGGCGATGCCGCGAACCTCAAGCGGGTGCAGGCCGCAGAATTCGGCGATCTGCTCGAAGGTGAGCGAGGTGTTGTCGACCAGCCAGACGGCGGTCGCCTTCGGCATGAGAATGTCAGTGGTCATGGCGTTTTTCCGTATGGCGGAAATGAAGGCGCCCGGCCTTTCGGCCGGGCGGTGAGGCGCGATCTATAGGCGGTATCCGCGCGATGTGAAACGGGATTGTCGCTGTTTCAGCCCCCGGCGCGGGTGGTCCAGCGGCTGAGGTCACGCTCGCGGCCCATCAGCGCCAGGCCGGAGGCGATGGACTCCAGCTCGGCGCCGGTCTCGATGCGGCCGGCCTCGAAACGGCGATGGAAGATGTCGCGGACGGCAGGAACCAGGGACGAGCCGCCAGTCAGGAAGACGCGGTCTATCTGGCCCGGCGTCAGGTCCGCGTCAGCAAGTGCGGCGTCGACCGCGCCTTCGATCCGGGCCAGTTCCGGGGCGATCCAGCTTTCGAACCGGCTGCGCTTCACCCCGCCCACCAGCGAGATCGTGCCGGCCTCGAAGCGGAATTCGGCCTCGTCTTGCGACGACAGCGCTTCCTTGAGCCGGGAGACCGATCGGTAAAGCTGGTAGCCGTAGTTTTCGTCGAGGGTCTCGACCAGGCGGGCGATCTTCTCCGGCTCGACGGCCTCGCGGACCAGGCTGCGGATCTCACGCATGTCGCGGCTGGCGCGCATCAGGGCCAGCTGGTCCCAGCGGGCGAAGGCGGAGTAGTAGCGGTTGGGGATCGGCAGGGTCTTGCCGAAGCTCTGGTAGCTTGAGCCCTTGCCCAGCGCCGGCGAGACCAGGTTGTCGATGATCCGGTAGTCGAAGGCGTCGCCCGCCACGCCGACGCCGGAGCGTCCCAGCGGGATCGAGCGGATCTCGCCGGCCCCCTCTCCGGATTTTGGGCGCTCGAAGCGGATGATCGAAAAGTCGGAGGTGCCGCCGCCGAAGTCGCCCACCAGCACCGTGGCGTCATGGTCGAGCTCGCGGGCGAAGAAGAAGGCCGCGCCCACCGGCTCATAGGCATAGAGGATCTCGGAAAACCCCATCCTCGCGAAGGCGGTCTCGTAACGCTCCAGGGCCAGTTCTTCCTTCGGCGCGCCGCCGGCGAAGGTGACCGGACGTCCGACGATCACGCGGTCGGGAAGGTCGGCCATGCCGGCGTCCGCATAGTCGCGCAGCTTTAGAAGGAAGGTCGAAAGCAGGTCCTCGAACCTGTAGCGGCGGCCAAGGATCTGGGTCTCGGTGAAGCTCTCCGACGCCGCGAAGCTTTTGAAAGACTGGATGAACCGGGTGTCGGCCGGGTCCTCGACATAGGCCTCGATCGCCCAGGGCCCGGCGGCGACGGTCCGCTCGGAGGGGCGCTCGACCGGGGCGTGGAACGACAGGCAGGTGCGGAAGGCGAAAAGATCGCCCTCGGCGGCCGGGAAATTCACGAGGTGCGCCGGGCCCGACGGGCCAGCGAGCGCCACGACCGTGTTGGTCGTGCCGAAGTCGATGCCCATACACAAAGGTGGGGGGCTAAGAGCCGAACTCATCTCACGCTCCAGTCGGGGAAGGACGACAAAGCCGCCCGCCCGGATGGCGCGCGACCTAACTCAGGTGGCGAGGCGCCGTGCGCATCAGCTTTCGGTATCCAGAACCTGGCGCTCGTAGGCGCAGACCGTGGCCATCTGCAGAATCTTGGAGACCGACGCCGAGAGCGGGCAGATCTGCACCGCCCGGTCGAGACCGAGTAGGATAGGGCCGATGACCGTCGCGCCGCCCAGGGACTGGATCAGCTGTGTGGAGATGGCGGCGGAATGCACCGCCGGCATGATCAGCACATTGGCCGGGCCGGTCAGGCGCATGAACGGGTAGTTGCCGCGCGCCTCCGGCTCGAGGGCCAGCTCCGGCGGCATCTCGCCCTCGTATTCGAAGTCGATGCCATCCATCTCGTCCAGCATGGCGACGGCCTCGCGCACCTTGTCGGAGCGCAGGCCCATGGGGTTGCCGAAGGTCGAGTAACTCATGAAGGCTACCCGCGGCTCGTAGCCAAGGATGCGCACGGCGCGCGCGGCCTCGACGGCGATCTCCAACAGGTCCTCGGCCTCGGGCATCTCGGTGATCGAGGTGTCGGCAATGAACAGGGTCCGGCCCTTGGCCAGCACGACGCTCATGCCGATGATCCGGCCGTCCGGCGCGGCGTCGACCACCTGGAGCACTTCCTCCAACACCTGGTCGAAGGCCCGGGTGACGCCGGTGACCATGCCATCGGCGTCGCCCAGCGCCACCATCGAGGCGCCGAAGGCGTTGCGGTCCTGGTTGATCAGCCGCTGCACGTCGCGGCGCAGATAGCCGATCCGCTGAAGCCGCGCGTAAAGGTGGTCCACATAGGCCGAATTGCGGTGCGACAGGCGCGCGTTCAGGATTTCCAGCCCGGCCTCGGCAGGGTCGAGACCCACCGCCAGCATGTTCTCGTGCACGAGTTCTTCGCGGCCGATCAGGAGGGGAATGCCCAGGCCCGCGTTCTGGAAGGCGTAGGCGGCGCGGATCACGCTGGGCTCTTCGCCTTCGGTGAAGACGATGCGCTTCTTGGGGGCCTTGATCACCGCACCCTGCAGCTTCTGCAGGAAAGCGGCGGAGGGATCGAGCCGCTGCGCCAGCGAGGCCCGGTAGGCGTCCATGTCCTCGATCGGCTTGCGGGCGACGCCAGTGTCCATCGCCGCCTGGGCGATGAAGGGCGGTATGTACCAGATCAGCCGCGGATCGAAGGGCGTCGGGATGATGTACTGCGGACCAAACTTCAGCTGCAGACCCTGGTAGGCTGCGGCGACCTCGTCCGGCACGTCCTCGCGGGCGAGCATGGCCAGAGCGTTGGCGCAGGCGATCTTCATTTCCATGTTCACGCGCCGCGCCCGAACATCGAGCGCGCCGCGGAAGATGTAGGGGAAGCCCAGGACGTTGTTGACCTGGTTCGGATAGTCGCTTCGGCCGGTGGCGACGATGGCGTCGGGACGGACAGCGTAAACCTCCTCCGGCCGGATTTCCGGGTCGGGGTTGGCCATGGCGAAGATGACCGGATTGGGAGCCATCAGCTTGACGTGTTCCTGGGTGATCGCGCCCTTTACAGACGTTGCGATCAGGACGTCGGCGCCGGTCATGGCCTCGGCCAGGGTGCGTTTGTCGGTCTCGATCGCGTGGGCCGACTTCCACTGGTTCATGCTGTCGGTGCGGCCGCGGTAAAGCACGCCCTTGGAATCCACCGCGATGCAGTTCTCGGGCTTCACGCCCATGGACTTGACGAGGTCGAGGGTGGCGATGCCGGCGGCGCCGGGCCCATTCAGGACAATCTTCACGTCCTTGATGTCGCGGCCGGTCAGGAAGCAGGCGTTGATCAGTCCCGCAGCGGAGATGATCGCGGTGCCGTGCTGATCATCGTGGAAGACCGGGATGTCGAGGAGCTCCTGGAGCTCGGCCTCGATGCGGAAGCACTCGGGGCTCTTGATGTCCTCGAGGTTGATGCCGCCGAAGGTCACGCCGATGTTCTTGACGACGGTGATCACCTCGTCGGGGTCGGTGGCGGAAACCTCGATGTCGATGGCGTCGACGTCGGCGAAGCGTTTGAAGAGGACGCCCTTGCCCTCCATAACCGGCTTGGCCGCCAGCGGGCCGAGATTGCCGAGCCCCAGTATTGCGGTGCCGTTGGAGATCACCGCAACCAGGTTGCCCTTGGCGGTATACTCGTAGACCAGATCCGGGTCCTTCGCGATGGCGAGCACGGGCACGGCGACGCCGGGAGAGTATGCCAGGCTGAGGTCGCGCTGAGTGGCCATGGGCTTGGTCGCGGCGATCGCGATCTTCCCGGGAGTCGGGTACCTGTGGAAGCTGAGGGCTTCCTCGTCGGTAAAGGTGCGATTCTCGGCGTCGCTCATGGCGGCGGCGGTCCTTGGCGGCTGGAAGCGGATGAGAGGCCGGCAGCCTACAGAGCCGGGTCCTCCGAAACAACCATAGGCGCAAGCTTGGCTGAAATGGCCACGAAATCAGCGCGCGCCGGTCTTGGCGCGGGCGCACGATGTTGAAGGAGACGTCGGCCGTGACGACACGCAAAGAAGGGTAGCCGCAAAGCTGCCCCTTCTTCTTGCACGGTTCACGCCGCGCCGGCGGCCCGGGCCGGGCGAAGACAGCCCATTGACCCGGGGAGGCGGCTCGCGAGACTAGGGACCTGGCTTTTTCTGGAGCGACCGCCCTGCCCAGCACTCCGATCAAGATCGCCATCGCGGGCGCCTTGGGCCGTATGGGCCGGCAGATGACGGCGTCCGTCGAGGCTGACCCGCGGCTGAAGCTGGTCGGGCGGTTCGACCAACCGGGCGCGACAGGCGAGGGCCTTGTCGGTCAGGACGAGGCGCTGGCCGCCTGCGACGTGGTCATCGACTTCACCCTGCCTGCGGTGTC
>JBBREC010000073.1:0-16931 GCA_038203295.1 Caulobacterales bacterium | reverse complement strand
ACCGGCCTCGGCGCCGGCTTCCTTCAGGCGTTCGCTCAGGCGCTGCTCAAGGATGTGCACCGCGCGCTCCAGCCGTTTCGCCGCCAGGTCCAGGGCGCTCTCGTTGCCGCCGCTCATTGCCGTCCTCCCGAAAAATCGAGGCCAAGAGACTATAGACCTGCGTCGCCTTGCACCGGAAGCGCGCCCTTTTCTTGACCCTTGCCCGCGCGCGTGCGACCCGACCTCGCGCTCCTTAACGACGGACAGAATTAAGCACCCGATGCCTGCCAACCTGACGAAAATGGCTGACGCCATCCGCGTGCTGTCGATGGACGCGGTCCACCGGGCCAAGTCCGGGCACCAGGGCATGCCGATGGGCATGGCTGATGTAGCCACGGTGCTGTTCACGAAATTTCTGAAATACGACGCCGCCCGGCCGGACTGGGCCGACCGCGACCGCTTCGTGCTCTCCGCCGGCCACGGATCGATGCTGCTCTATGCACTGCTGCACCTGACGGGGGTCAAGGCGGTCACCATGGAGCAGATCAGGAACTTCCGGCAGCTCGGCTCCAACACGCCGGGCCACCCGGAGTACGGCCACACGCCGGGCGTCGAGACCACCACCGGCCCGCTGGGCCAGGGTCTGGCCACCGCCGTCGGCATGGCCATGGCCGAGCGCCATGTGAACGCCCGCTTCGGCGACGCCCTGGTCGATCACCGCACCTGGGTGATCGCCGGCGACGGCTGCCTGATGGAAGGCGTCAGCCACGAGGCGATAAGCCTCGCCGGACGCTTCAGGCTTTCGAAGCTGACGGTGCTGTTCGACGACAACAACACCACTATCGACGGCGAGGCGACGATCGCCGAGACCGGCGACCAGCTCGCCCGCTTCAAGGCCGCCGGCTGGGCGGTGAAGGCGGTCGATGGGCACGACGCCGGCAAGATCGCGGCGGCCATGCGCTGGGCCACCCGCCAGGATCGCCCGACCCTGATCGCCTGCAAGACCAAGATCTCGAAGGGCGCTGGCCCCAAGGAAGGCGACCCCCACAGCCACGGCTACACCCTGTTCGACGCCGAGATCGCAGCCGCGCGGGCGGCCATGGGATGGAGCGCCGAGCCCTTCATCGTCCCCGACGAGGTGCTGAAGCCCTGGCGCGCCGCGGGCCGCAAGGGCGCGAAGGCGCGCAAGACCTGGGAGGCCAGTCTCGCCGCCTCCAGCCAGAAGTCCGAGTTCGAGCGCGCCATGGCGGGCGACCTGCCGGCGCACGCCTATGAGCGGATCGACGCGCACATCGCAAAGGTGGAGGCCGAAAAGCCGGCGCTCGCCACCCGCCAGCATTCCGGCGCGGCGTTGGCCGAGTTGATCCCGGCGATCCCGGAGATGGTCGGCGGCTCTGCCGATCTCACCGGCTCCAACAACACCATCGTCAAGGGCATGCAGCCGTTTGATCTCCCGTCCTACGCCGGCCGCTACGTGCACTACGGCGTGCGCGAGTTCGGCATGGCCGCGGCCATGAACGGCATGGCCCTGCACGGCGGCGTGATCCCCTATTCCGGGACCTTCCTGGTGTTTTCCGACTACAGCCGCCCGGCGATCCGGCTGGGGGCCCTGATGGGCGCCCGCGTGATCCACGTGATGACCCACGACTCGATCGGCGTCGGCGAGGATGGCCCGACCCACCAGCCCGTCGAGCATGTGGCCAGCCTGCGCGCGATCCCCAACCTCAACGTGTTCCGCCCGGCCGACGCGGTCGAGGCGGCGGAATGCTGGAAGCTGGCGCTCGAATCCCGCAAGGCGCCGTCGGTGATGACGCTGTCGCGCCAGAAGGTCCCGGCAGTGCGCACCATCGTGGCGGGAGAGAATTTGTCGGCGCGCGGCGCCTATCAGCTGGCCGGCGCCGGACACCCCGCCCAGGTGACGATCTTCGCCTCAGGCACCGAGGTCTCCATCGCCATGGCCGCCCGCGACCTGCTGGAAGCCGACGGCATTGGCGCGCGGGTGGTTTCGACACCCTGCTGGGAACTGTTCGACGCCCAACCCGCCGACTACCAGGCCCAGGTGATTGGTGAAACGGACGTGCGCGTAGCCGTCGAGGCCGGCATCCGGATGGGCTGGGAACGCTTCATCGGCGAGACCGGCGCCTTCGTCGGCATGACCGGCTTCGGCGCCAGCGCCCCGGCCGAGGTGCTCTACAAGCACTTCGGCATCACCGCCGAGGCGGTGGCCGCGGCGGCGAAGGCGAAACTCTAGTCACATGAGACTCGGCACGCCGTTGTCGCCGACCGCCGTCAAGGTCATGCTCCTGGGCTCGGGCGAGCTGGGCAAGGAAGTGGCCATTGAGCTGCAGCGGCTGGGCTGCGAGGTGATCGCCGTCGACCGTTACGCCGACGCGCCGGCGATGCAGGTGGCGCACAGGTCGCACGTCATCGCGATGACGGACGCCGCCGCGCTCCGGGCGCTGGTCGAGGCCGAGCGCCCCCACCTGATCGTGCCGGAGATCGAGGCGATCGCCACCGACGAGCTGGCGGCGATCGAGGGGGCGGGGCTGGCGATCGTCATCCCGACCGCGCGGGCCGCGCAACTGACCATGAACCGCGAGGGGATCCGCCGGCTGGCGGCCGAACAGCTCGGCCTGCCCACCAGCGCCTACGCCTTCGCTTCGACCGAGGCCGAACTGTCGGTCGGCGCGGAGACGGTCGGTTTCCCCTGCTTTGTGAAGCCGGTGATGAGTTCGTCCGGCAAGGGCCAGTCCTACGTCGAGACCCCGGACCAGATCGCGGCGGCCTGGCGCTATGCGCTGGAGTCCGGCCGGGTGGAACGGGCGCGCGTCATCGTCGAAGGCCTGGTGAAGTTCGATTTCGAGATCACGCAGCTGACGGTCCGATCCCTGGACGCCGATGGCCGTGTGGTCACCAGTTTCTGCGAGCCCATCGGCCACCGCCAGGTTAAGGGCGACTATGTGGAAAGCTGGCAGCCCCAGGCGATGACGCCAGCCGCGCTGGCGGAGGCCCGCCGTATCGCCGCCGATGTCACCACCGAGCTGGGCGGCCTTGGTCTATTCGGGGTCGAGCTGTTCGTGCGCGGCGATGAGGTGCTGTTCTCCGAGGTCAGCCCGCGCCCGCACGACACCGGCCTGGTTACCCTCGTTACCCAATACCAGAGCGAATTCGCCATCCACGCCCGCGCCATCCTGGGCCTGCCCGTGGATGTGTCCCTGCGCGAACCCGGCGCCAGCGCGGTGATCTATGGCGGCCTCGAGGCCCTAGGCATCGCCTTCGACGGCGTCGCCGAGGCCCTGGCCGTCCCCGGCGCGGACCTGCGCCTTTTCGGCAAGCCGGAGAGCTTCGCGCGCCGCCGGATGGGCGTGGCGCTTGCCCGCGCCGCCGACACCGACAAGGCCCGTCAACGCGCGGCTGAAGCCGCCGGCAAGGTCCGCCCCGTCACAGGCTGACATCCAACTTGACCCTGCCAGGGGTTGACTTGCGCCCCCCCGGCCTCAAAAACCGCCGGCAATTCAAGCTGGCTGTCCAGGAGTTGCCCCACATGACCGTTCGCGTCGCCATAAATGGGTTCGGCCGTATCGGACGGCTGGTCCTGCGCTCGATCGTCGAACATGGGCGCACCGACATCGAAGTGGTGGCGATCAACGACCTGGGCCCCGTCGAGACCAACGCCCACCTGCTGCGCTACGACAGCGTGCACGGTCGCTTCCCGGGAACCGTCTCCACCGGCGAGGACTGGATCGACTGCGGCCAGGGCAAGATCAAGGTCACGGCGATCCGTGACCCCAAGGACCTGCCGCACAAGTCCCTGAACGTCGACATCGCGCTGGAGTGCACCGGCCTCTTCACCACCCGGGACAAGGCTGCCGCCCACCTGGACGCCGGCGCCAAGCGGGTGATCATCTCGGCCCCCGGCGATGGCGTCGACAAGACCATCGTCTTCGGTGTGAACCACCAGAGCCTGACCGCCGATGACCTGATTATCTCCAACGCGTCCTGCACCACCAACTGCCTGGCGCCGGTCGCCCACGTGCTGCAGGAACTCTGCGGCATCGAGCGCGGCTACATGACCACAATCCATTCCTACACCGGCGATCAGCCGACGCTGGATACGATGCACAAGGACCTCTACCGCGGCCGCGCCGCAGCCATGTCGATGATCCCGACCTCCACCGGCGCCGCAAAGGCGTTGGGCCTGGTGATCCCGGCGCTGAAGGGCAAGCTGGACGGCTCGTCGATCCGCGTGCCGACGCCGAACGTCTCGGTGGTCGACCTGACTTTCGTGCCCAGCAAGGCGACTACGGTGGAGGCGATCAACGCCGCCATGGAAGCCGCTGCCGCCAGCGGCCCGCTGCAAGGCATCCTGGCTGTCACCAGGGACCCGCTGGTCTCCATCGACTTCAACCACGCCCCGGCGTCCTCGACTGTCGCCCTGCCGCAAACCCAGATCGTCGATGGCGGCCTCGGCCGCGTCCTCTCCTGGTACGACAACGAGTGGGGCTTCTCGACACGGATGGCCGACACAGCGCTGGCCATGGCGAAGTTCCTCTAGGCGCAGATGGCTTTCCAGACACTCGACGGCGCCGATCTTCAGGGCAAACGGGCCCTGGTCAGGGTTGACTTCAATGTCCCCATGACCGGCGCCGGCGAAGTCTCCGACGACACCCGCCTGCGCGCGGCGGTCCCGACTATTGAGAAGCTCCGGGCGGGCGGGGCCAAGGTTGTCCTGCTGGCCCACTTCGACCGGCCCAAGGGCAAGGTCGTCCCGTCCATGAGCCTGCGGCCCATCGCCAGCGCGCTGGCCAAGGTGTTAGGCTACCCGGTGGCCTTCGCCGAGGACTGCGTGGGCGCCAAGGCGCGCTCAGCCGTGGGCGCGCTGCAACCCGGCGGCGTCCTGCTGCTGGAAAATGTTCGCTTCCACGTCGGTGAGGAAGCCAACGACCGCACCTTCGCCAACGAGTTGGCGGCCAATGGCGACCTGTTCGTCAACGACGCCTTCTCCGCCGCGCACCGCGCCCACGCCTCAACGGAGCGCCTTGCCCACCTGCTGCCGGCCTATGCGGGCGAGCAGATGCGGCTGGAGCTGAACGCCTTGAACGCCGCACTTGGCCACCCGGAGCGCCCGGTGCTGGGCATCGTCGGCGGCTCGAAGGTGTCCACGAAGCTCGACCTCCTGAGCCATCTCGTGACCAGGCTGGACAAGCTGGCGATCGGCGGCGGCATGGCCAACACCTTCCTCTACGCCCAGGGCCACGACGTCGGCGCCTCCTATTGCGAGAAGGAGCTGGCCGACACCGCGCGCGACATCATCCGCCTGGCCGGCCAGAACAACTGCAAGCTCTTCCTGCCCATCGACATCGTGGTCGCCGAAAAGATGGCCCCGGGCGCGCCCGCGCGGGTGCGCGACATCGGCCACGTGGACGAGGATGAGCGCATCCTCGACGCCGGTCCCGAAACCGTGGATCGCCTCTGCCGCGCGATGGCCAATTCAAAGACCCTGATCTGGAACGGACCGCTGGGCGTTTTCGAGATCCCGCCCTTCGACAAGGGCACCATGGAGGCCGCCCGCTACGCCGCCAAACTCGCCAGGGCAGGGAAGCTGGTGGCGGTGGCTGGCGGCGGTGATACGGTGGCGGCCCTCAACGCGGCGGGCGTGGTGGACGACTTCACCTTCGTCTCCACGGCGGGCGGCGCGTTTCTTGAATGGATGGAGGGCAAGACGCTGCCTGGCGTGGCGGCTTTGTCCCGATAACGAACGAACGAGCGGTAAGAACGATGGCCCGGATCACCCTGCGACAGCTTCTCGACCACGCGGCGGAGCACAGCTATGGCGTGCCGGCGTTCAACATCAACAACATGGAACAGGCGCTGGCGATCATGGAGGCCGCGGAGGCCACCGACTCGCCGGTGATCATGCAGGCTTCGCGCGGTGCGCGTTCCTACGCCAACGACATCGTCCTCAAGCACTTGATCGACGCTATGGCGGAGCTCTATCCGCATATCCCGATCTGCATGCACCAGGATCACGGCAACAACGAAGCCACCTGCGCCACGGCGATCCAGCACGGCTTCACCTCGGTGATGATGGACGGCTCGCTGAAGGGCGACGGCAAGACGCCAGCTGACTATGACTACAATGTCGAGGTCACCCGTAATGTCGTGAACATGGCCCACTGGGTCGGCGCCTCGGTCGAGGGCGAGCTCGGCGTACTGGGCAGCCTGGAGACCGGTGAGGGCGAGAAGGAAGACGGCCACGGCTTCGAGGGCAAGCTTGGCCATGACCAACTGCTTACCGACCCCGACCAGGCCGTGGACTTCGTGAAGGCTACCGAGGTGGATGCGCTGGCCATCGCCATGGGCACCAGCCACGGCGCCTACAAGTTCACGCGGCAGCCGGATGGCGACGTCCTGGCCATGACCGTGATCGAGGAGATCCATCGCCGCCTGCCGAACACCCATCTGGTGATGCACGGCTCGTCGTCGGTGCCGCAGGACCTGCAGGACCTGATCAACAAGTACGGCGGCGCCATGCCCCAGACCTGGGGCGTGCCGGTCGAGGAAATCCAGCGCGGCATCAAGCACGGCGTGCGCAAGATCAACATCGACACCGACAACCGCATGGCCATCACCGCGGCGATCCGCCAGGTGTTCGCAGAGAAGCCCGGCGAGTTTGACCCGCGCAGCTATCTGAAGCCCGCCAAGGAAGCCATGCGCAAGGTCTGCCTCCAGCGCTTCGAGGAGTTCGGGACCGCCGGCCACGCCTCCAGCATCAAGGCCATACCGCTCTCGGCCATGGCCAAGCGCTACGCCGCCGGCGAACTGGCTCCGAAGATCGGCCTGACCCGGCACGCTGCGGAGTAAGGCTCGTCCGCAGCCCTGGCATCCTGGCGACAGGCGCTTGGGTCGACCCTCAATAGGTCTGCCACAGCGCCACGGTCTTGTTGAAATCTCCGCGACGAGCATGGCGTTCTCGAATGAACACATAGAGACGACCGCCGTCTCCAAAGTTCATTTTCAGCCCCGGGTCGGAATCGATCTGGAGTAGCAGCCGCCACGTCTTCGCCGCGCGTTCGAGTTCCGGCGAGACTTCCTCGCTCCAGCTTGGGTTCGGCAACCCGCGCGCCAGGTGTTCGCAGGAGAGCCACATCCGCTCAGGCTGAATCTCGTTCGGGTATCCCCCAATCCTGTGCTGAACATCGTCAGGTGAAGGTGCGTTTCCGATGGCTTCCAGACTAAGAAACGCCTCTTCGTCCAGGTCGACCGTGGAAACATCCAGGCCTAGCCAGTCGAGGCTCGGAACCGACGTTAGCGGTGCGAAGGCTACGCGGCGTTCCGGAAACCGCTGCTGAGCGCCGTTGGTTTTGCGCACCTGATCTCCAGGCGCGGCGACGCTATAGATCAGAGAGACGACATCAGCCATCCCATGACGGTCGGAATCGTAGAAGGCGTAAAGGCGGCCTTCGGAGGGGAGCCACACAATGCAGGACTGAGCCGCCACGGCCGCCAAGTCGATTTGACAGAGAAATGTGCGCGCCCGCCCAACGTTTTGCGGCCAAGTTACATCCGGGGGCAGATCGGGATCACCACCCAACTTTGAGAAGCCGGGCTCGGTCGCAGGAATCAGGAGCAAGGTCGGACGAGCCAGCCGCTTTGCCCGCATGAGCACGGCGCGCATGTCGACTGCCGACTTCGCCATAGGCTCGGGTTGCGGCTCGTCGCGAAACCACCGCCGCAACGACCGCCGCAACTGTCTCGGGAACCCGAGTCCCAGAAGCAAGGCCAGGCCAACGAAACCGTAGGCCAGCAGGTCGTCGAACCGGACCCCAGCCCACTTCGAGAGAGCGTCGTCGATCATTTCGTCTGTGGTTGGGGATCAGGCGGCGTGGCTTCGTAACGGCCAAACAGGCCATCCACGACTGCCTGAACCGAATGCCCCGCAGCCGACGCATTGGCCGCTTTCCACCAAGTCGGCGTGCCATGCCAATATTGTCCTAGAGAATTGAACTGAGGCAGACCAAACTGTCGCGAATTGCTGTGAATGCGAACGTGGTCGAGAGACGACTCCATCGCCTTGAGGTTCCAAGGCTGGTTCTTGATAAAATCCGGGACCGCCTTGCCCCACCCACGATTTGGGACCAGCGCGTGATGCACGTGCTGAAATTTCTCCGCAAATCCAATTTTTCCCAGCCATTTGCGGGCGTCCCGCCACGCGTGCGATCCCCCCAGCTTAAAGTAGCCCTTGCGAACGCCATTTGCTGCTGATCCGCCGACCTCCAGATCGGCTGCCGCTGTCGCGCCGTCTACCAGACCTCGAATGACGTATCCTTGCTCGACCTCTTTGCGCGCCTCACGGGGCCCGTTGAATATGTGCGCGAGGCCTGCCGCTATGGCATCAACTGGTCCATCAGGAACATGCGGAATAGGTTCCGCGATGGCGCCGAGGCCTTTCGGCTGGGCTTCGACGGCACGTCTCGCCAATGTCTCACGATGAAGACGGACCATCGCCTCATACGCTTCAGCATCGGAATCCAGGACAGAACGCGGTTGTCCGCCGCGCTCAAAAGTGTCGCTACCCAACCTGCATCTCCGATTGACCGCGCCCGGCACACGGGGTCGCATCAGAGCCTCTCATAGGACGATGCTTCGCGTCAAGAACAAAACAAGAACTCTATGCATGAAGGCGACGCGTTACCCGAAGCGTCCCCGGGCGCAAGGTCCGCACTCATTATTGCCCAATAGAAACCAGGGAACTTTCAATACTGAGCGTCTGTCATCCTGGACACCGCGTAGCGGCTCTCCGGCTCGCTACGCGACCTTCCGGCCGGATAACAGAGCTTTTCTGAAGCCGATTGAGTGCGAACCTCAGTCCTCGATGCGGGCGCCGCGCATTTCCTTGACCCAAAGGGCGCCGATCACAACGGACACGGCGGCGATGACGACCGGGTACCAGAGGCCGTAGTAGATGTTGCCCGTGGCGGCGACCATGGCGAAGGCGGTGGTTGGCAGGAAGCCGCCGAACCAGCCGTTGCCGATGTGATAGGGCAGGCTCATCGAGGTGTAACGGATCCTCGCCGGGAACATCTCGACCAGCGCCGCCGCGTACGGCCCGTAGACCAGGGTCGCGTAGAGCACGAGCAGCCACAGCATCCCAACGACCATGGGCTTGTTCATGCGGGCCGGGTCGGCCTTGGCCGGATAGCCGGCGGCCTTGAGGTCCGCCGCGAACGACTTGGTCCAGGCCTCCTTGGCGGCCTTGAATTGCACCTTGGGCATGGCGGCGCCTTCAAGGCCCGCGACGGTCTGGCCGCCAATGCGGATCACAGCCGGCGTCCCGGCCGGCGCGGCCTGATTGACGTAGGAGACGCCGGCGCTGGCCAGGGCGCCCTTGGCGACATCGCAACCCGTCGAGAACGTCTGCTTGCCGACCGGATCGAACTGGAAGTGGCAGGTCGCGGGATCGGCGATCACGGTCACCGGCGAGCGCGCAGAAGCGGCGACGAGATCAGGGTTCGCCGCGTTGGTCAGGGCGTGGAAGATCGGGAAGTAGGTCAGGGCCGCCAGGACGAAGCCCGCCAGGATCACCGGTTTGCGGCCGATCTTGTCCGACAGCCAGCCGAAGATCACGAAGAAGGGCGTGCCCAGGATCAGGGCGATCGCCACCAGGATGTTGGCCAGCGCACCATCGACCTTCAGCATCTTCTCAAGGAAGAACAACGCGTAGAACTGGCCGGCGTACCAGACCACCGCATTGCCGGCGGCGAGGCCCAGAAGCGCCTGCAGCACCAGCTTCAGGTTGGGCCATTCGGTGAAGCTCTCAGCCAGCGGGCTGTTCGAGCGGCTGCCTTCGGTCACCATCTTCTCGAATACGGGGCTCTCGTTGAGGCGCAGCCGAATCCAGAGCGACACGCCCAGCAGCAGGACCGAGATCAGGAAGGGAATGCGCCAGCCCCAGGCTTTGAAGGCCTCCTCGCCAAACCCCAGGCGCACGGCCAGGATCACCGCCAGGCTGAGGAACAGGCCAAGGGTCGCGGTCGTCTGGATCCAGCTGGTGTAGAGGCCGCGCTTGCCCTCGGGCGCATGCTCAGCGACGTAGGTGGCGGCGCCGCCGTACTCTCCGCCCAGCGCCAGGCCCTGCACGAGGCGCAGCGCGACCAGCAGGATTGGGGCGGCCACCCCGATCGTCTTGTAGTCGGGCAGGAGGCCGACGATGAACGTCGAGACCCCCATCAGCATCATGGTCACGAGGAAGGTGTTCTTCCGTCCCCATTTGTCACCCAGAGGGCCGAACACCAGGGCCCCCAGAGGGCGGACCGCGAACCCCGCGGCAAAGGCAAGCAGGGCGAAGATGTAGCCGGTGGTCTCGTTCACCCCCGAGAAGAAGTGCTGGGTGATGATGGAGGCGAGGGAGCCGTAGAGAAAGAAGTCGTACCACTCGAACACCGTGCCCGCCGAGGCGCCCGCGATCACCCGCAGGTTGCTCGCCCTCGCCGGGCTTTCTATCGCCGCCGCCATGTACTGATCCCCACCCCACGCCTGGGACGAGCCTAGGGCCTGGGCGCGGGTCCGCCTAGTGCAGCGTCCGGGCCTGCGGATTCCGGCGCCAGAGTTCCCCGGTCAGGACATTGGCGAAGCCGATCCAGCCGACGTAGGGCGCGACCATATTGGCGGCCGGCGCGTCGACCTTGCGGGCGCGCCAGACATAGGCGCCGGCCGTGCCCAGCGAGGCGACCGCCGCGGCCAGTTGCCCACCCAGCCGCCTGGGACCCAGCGCCATCCAGACGGCGTTCAACGCCTGCACAGTGCCCCACAGCGTCAGGGCCTGGGTGCGGTCTGAACTCGCCGGCGCGTTCCAGATGCGCAGGCCGGACAGTGTCAGGGCCAAGAAAAGAGGTGGCCAGACGATCGCAAACACCTTTGGCGGCGGCTTGAACGCCGGCTGCGTCAGGTCCTCGTAGTCGGAGTAGATTTCTGGATTGTCCGGCGTCGGCGCATTCATCCGCGCCACCAGCGCCGAAAGCGCCACGGCGCCGGCGGTTAGGCCAAGGCCCACCAGCACGTGCCGCATCGATCGTCCACGGCTGTTGGCGAGGCCGTCGACAGCCCCCCGGACCGGATTGGATGACATGGCATGGCTCCCGCGAGATCTACTTCGGGAATTCCCGGGCGCCGGGGCGGGTTCCGGATCGGGGCCTCAATCGGGCATCCTGGCGTCAAACTCACAAACCCACGACCAACTTGTGCATGTGCGTCCGGTCTCTCGAGGCGTACTAACGATGTGGGAAATGGGTTCGCCTGACGTGGCGCGCCGCCCGAGGCCAGACCATGGAATTTGACGCGCTTCTTCTGTCGCGCTTGCAGTTCGCCTTCACGATCGCCTTCCACATCATCTTTCCGAGCTTCACCATAGGTCTCGCCAGCTTCCTGGCGGTGCTGGAGGGGCTCTGGCTGGTCACCCGGCGCGAGGCCTTCAAGGCGCTTTATCTTTTCTGGATCAAGATCTTCGCCATCTCCTTTGGCATGGGCGTCGTCTCCGGCGTGGTGATGTCCTACGAGATCGGCACCAACTGGAGCGTCTACGCGCGCGTCTCCTCGCCGGTGATCGGGCCGCTGCTGGCCTTCGAGGTGCTGACCGCGTTCTTCCTGGAGGCGAGCTTCCTGGGCGTGATGCTGTTCGGCTGGAAGAAGGTCGGGCCCCGGCTGCACTTCGCCGCCACGGTCCTGGTGGCGTTCGGCACGTCGGTGTCGGCCTTCTGGATCATCTCGGCCAACAGCTGGATGCAGCACCCCACCGGCTTCGTCCAACTCGCCGACGGGACGCTGCGGGCCACTGACTGGCTGTCGGTGATCTTCTCGCCGACCTTCCCGACCCGGCTGACCCACATGCTGCTGGCGGCCTTCCTGACCACCTCGCTGGTGGTGGGCGCGGCCTCGGCCTGGCGGCTTCTGAAGCAGAATGCGGAGGAGGCGTCCTGCATAGCCCTGACGATGGCGATCGGCATGTTCGCCATCTGCGCGCCGCTGCAACTCATCGTCGGCGACCTGTCCGGCAAGCAGATCATGCACGTGCAGCCCGCCAAGCTCGCCGCCATCGAGGCCTTCTGGGAAACCCGCACCGAGCAGCCGTTCCACATCGTCGCCTGGCCGGACCGCAAGGCCGAAGGCAACCGCTGGGAGTTGTCCGTGCCGAAGCTGGGCAGCTGGATCACCTCCGGCCACACTGAGACCGAGATCCGCGGCCTGAAGTCCTTCGCGCCGCAGGACCGGCCGCCGGTGTTCCTGGTGTTTTGGGCGTTCCGGTTGATGGTCGGGCTGGGCGTGGCGATGATCGCCCTGGGCGTCTGGGGCGGCTGGCTCTGCTGGCGCGGCGGCGGGCCGCAGCATTCACGGCCTTTCCTGTGGGCCAGCGTGGCCATGGGGCCGGCAGGATTCGTGGCCGTGATCTCGGGCTGGATCGTCGCCGAAGTGGGCCGTCAGCCTTGGGTGATCTATGGCGTCCTGCGCACCGCCGACGCGGTCTCGCCAGTGCGGGCCGGGCAGGTGACCTTCTCGCTGCTGGCCTTCATGGCGATCTACGCCGTCGTGTTCAGCGTTGGCGTCCTCTACATCCTGCGCCTGATCAACGCCGGGCCAAACGCCCCGATACCCACCGGCCAGATGGAAACCGGCGTCAGGCCGCCGGGCTACGCCCTGGGCGCGACGCCCGCTGATCCGGAGGGCTGAAGCCATGACCCTCGATCTCCCCCTGGTCTGGGCCGCCATCCTGGCCGTCGCGGTCTTTATGTACGTGCTGCTCGACGGCTTCGACCTGGGTATCGGCATCCTGTTCCCATTCGCCGGCTCGCCTGCCGAGCGTGACACGATGATGGACACCGTCGCCCCCGTCTGGGACGGCAACGAGACTTGGCTGGTGCTGGGCGGCGGTGGACTGTTCGCGGCTTTTCCGGCGGCTTACGCCGCGGTGATGCCCGCGCTCTATGTGCCGATCATCCTGATGCTGCTGGCGCTGATCCTGCGCGGTGTCGCCTTCGAGTTTCGGCTACGCGCCCGCAAACGCGGCAAGGCCTTCTGGACCGCGGCCTTCACCGCCGGATCGCTGACCGCCACGATCGCCCAGGGCCTCGTGCTGGGCGGGTTCATCCAGGGCGTGACACTGAAGGACGGCGCGTTCGCCGGCGGCCCGTTCGATTGGCTGACGCCCTACACCGTGCTGGTCGCGGCGGGCCTTGTTGCCGGCTATTCGCTGCTGGGCGCGACCTGGCTGATCTGGCGCACCGAGGACGAGTTACACGGCCGCGCCCGGTCATGGGCCTGGATCGCGAGCGCGGCCACCGCCGGCCTGCTAGCGGCCGTCAGCCTCGCCACCCTCTTCGTGCATGGCCGGATCGCGGCGCGCTGGGGCTTCGAAAGCGGAGCCTTCCACATGGATGCGCTGGCGCCCCTGCTGCCGATCCCGCTGCTGGGCGCGGCCGGGCTCGGGCTGCTGGCGGTGGGCCTGCTGCGCAAGGCGCACGGCTGGCCGTTCCTTGGGACCGGGGTAGTCTTCCTGTCAGGCTACCTGGGCCTGGCGGTCAGCTTCTTCCCCAACATCGTCCCCTATTCGATGACCTACCGCCAGGCGGCCAACGCCGACAATGCGCTCAGCCTGATGCTGTGGGGCGTGGCGATCCTGCTGCCGGCCATCCTGGGCTACAGCGTCTGGGTCTACTGGATCTTCCGCGGCAAGGTGGGCGGCGATGCGGGATATCATTGAAGCTCCGCCGGCCTCTGACGCCCCGCTCGCGCCCCTGTGGAAGCGCCTCGCATGGTTCTTCGGCCTGGCGCTGGCGGCCATGCTGGCGACCGCGACGGTGGCATATGCCTTGAGGGCGCTGCTCCGGTAACCTAACACCGGGCCATGGCCCTGCCCCTCTGCCGCCTCTACCTGATCACCCCGCCCCGGCTCGACGATCTGGCCGCCTTTGGCCACGTGCTGGCCCACGCACTGGACGCCGGCGACGTGGCGGCCCTGCAGATCCGCCTGAAAGACCAGCCCGACGCGGTGATCGCTGCTGCCGTTGACGCGTTCATGCCGATCGCCCAGGCGCGCGGCGTGGCGGTGATCCTTAACGACGATCCGGTCCTGGCCGCCCGCCTCGGCTGCGACGGCGTCCATATCGGCCAGGACGACATGCCCCTCGGCCAGGCGCGAAAGGTCATGGGCCCCGACGCCATGATCGGCGTCACCTGCCACGACAGCCTGCACCTGGCCATGGAAGCCGCCGAGGGCGGCGCCGACTACGTGGCCTTCGGGGCCTTCTTCGCCACCACTACCAAGGCGGCGTCCACCCACGCGGAGCCGGACCTGCTCACCGGCTGGCAGGCGGACATGATCATCCCCTGCGTCGCCATCGGAGGGATCACGGTGGAGACGGCGGCGGGCCTCGCCGCCGCGGGCGCCGATTTCCTGGCCGTCTCGGCGGGCGTCTGGTCGTATGGCGAGGGCCCGGCGGCGGCGGTTGCGGCGTTCAATGCCGAGATCGCCAAGGGGCTGGCCGCGCGCGCCTTGCCTTAGCAGGGGTCGGAGACTAGGTTCCGCGCCCTCAAACCCGCCCCAGAGATCTTTCATACCGTGAGCACGCAAACCGCCCTTCTGAAGGTCATGTCCGACGCTGCCCGCAAGGCGGCGCGCGGCCTCAACCGCGACTTCGGCGAGCTCGCCGAGCTGCAGGTGGCCAAGAAGGCGCCGGCCGATTTCGTCTCCGCCGCCGACCTCAAGGCCGAGCAGACCATCTTCGAGATGCTGACCAAGGCGCGGCCCGGCTACGGCTTCCTCGGCGAGGAGCGTGGCATGATCGAGGGCACCGACAAGACCCACACCTGGATCGTCGACCCGCTCGACGGCACCACCAATTTCCTCCACGCCATCCCGCACTTCGCCATCAATATCGCGCTGGAGCGCGAGGGCGTCGTGGTGGCCGCGGTCACCTATAACCCGGTCTCCAACGATCTCTTCTGGGCCGAGAAGGGCAAGGGCAGCTTCGTCAACGACAAGCGCCTGCGCGTGGCCGCCCGCACCCGTATGGATGAGGCGGTGTTCGCCACCGGCATCCCGTTCATGGGCCACGGCCAGCACGCCACCTTCCTGAAGGAGCTGCATCAGGTCAGCCAGCGGGTCGCGGGCGTCCGCCGCTTTGGCTCGGCGGCGCTCGATCTCGCCTGGGTCGCGGCCGGCCGTTATGACGGCTACTGGGAGCGCGACCTGCAGCGCTGGGACGTGGCGGCGGGCATCCTGCTGGTGACGGAAGCCGGCGGCCGGGTGACCACCGCCGACGGCGGCGACGACGTGCTGGGGACCGGTTCGGTCTGCGCCGGCAATCTCGAGATCCAGCCGCAGCTTCTGGAGCGCCTGCGCGCCGCTTCGAAGTAAGTTGACCTGAGTGGTGCTGACGTCGAACTGTCGCATCAAAGCGATAGGGCGAGACGTCATGAAAATCACCCGCCGGACGTTTGCCGCCACTTCCGCCGCCCTGGGAGCCGTTCCCACCATGGCCGCGCCGAAATCAAAGCCCCTGGTCATCGCCCATCGAGGCGCGAGCGGCGAGCGGCCGGAGAGCACGCTGATGGCGTTCCGGCTGGCGATCGCCGAGGGCTGCGACTTTATCGAACCGGACCTGGTCGCCACCAGGGACGGCCACCTGGTGGTGCGCCACGAGAACGACATTTCCCAGACCACCGACGTCGCCAAGCATCCGGAGTTCGCCGCGCGCAAGGCCACCAAGGTGATCGACGGCCAGAAGATCGAAGGCTGGTTCACCGAGGACTTCACGCTCGCCGAGATCAAGACCCTGCGGGCGCGCGAGCGGCTGCCGCAGCTGCGGCCGATCAGCGCCGCCTTCGACGGCCAGGACCAGATCGCGACCTATCAGGAGGTGATCGACCTGGCGAAGGCCGAGAGCAGGCGGGTCGGCCGCACCATCGGCACCTATCCCGAGATGAAGCACCCGGCCTATTTCGCCGGCCTGAGCCTGCCGCTGGAAGGCCGGCTGCATGACATCCTCAAGAGGAACGACCTAAACAGCGCCGCGGCGCCCGTCTTCGTCCAGTGCTTCGAGGTCGAGCCGCTGAAGGCGTTCGGCAAGCTTTCGAAGGCGCGGCGCGTGATGTTGGTCAGCCAGGGGTCCGCGCCAGTTGACGTGAAATCCGCGGCCGGGATCAAGGCCATTTCTGCGTTCGCCGAGGGCCTCGGCCCGGAGTGGCCGCTGGTGGTTCCCATCGTCGACGGGGGCCTTGGCCCCGCGACCTCGCTGGTCGTCGACGCCCACGCCGCGGGGATGGCGGTGCATCCCTGGACGGTGCGCGCCGAGAACGCCTTCCTGCCGCCCAAACTGCGCCGAGGAACCATCCCGGCCGACCACGGCGACGTGGACGCCGTCTATCACACGCTCTTCGCCGCCGGCGTCGACGGCCTGTTCAGCGACTTCCCCGGCCTGGCGGTCAAGGCGCGGGGTTAGAGTCGCGACAAGCTCTTTCTCTTGTTCGTCATCGACCGGCTTTTCCGGGCGATCCATGATCGCCGGGCGAGCAGGAATACTCTCGGCGGCGACGGTGTGAAATCTCCACGGCGGAGTTCATGGGTGGCCCGGACAGGCCGGGCCATGACGATCTGATAGGTTCGATCGCCGAACCGAGCGGCGCCGGTTACGCCGCCTGACCGAACTGCAGCGACGCCAGCCTCGCGTAGAGGCCGTTCCTGTCCACCAACTCGTGGTGTGTGCCTTCCTCAACGGCCTGGCCTTCGTCCATCACCACGATGCGGTCGGCCTTGAGCACGGTGGCGAGGCGGTGTGCGATCACCAGCGTCGTTCGACCGACCATGGCTTCGTCGAGCGCGCGCTGGACCAGGCGCTCGTTCTCGGCGTCGAGCGCGCTGGTGGCCTCATCGAGCAGCAGGATCGGGGCCTCGCGGACCA
>JBBREC010000072.1:0-16977 GCA_038203295.1 Caulobacterales bacterium | reverse complement strand
CACCGAGGGCAACGGCTTCTGCATCATTAACTCGCAGGAGTGGCTGGCCCACAAGGGCTCGGTCGGCCGGGGCATGACCGCCCAGGTGCGGATCTGCGACGACGAGGGCGAGCCCCTGCCGCCGCGGGCCGAGGGCATGGTGTTCTTCGAGGGCGGCGGACAGTTCGAATACCACGGCGACCCGGCCAAGACGGCGGAGAGCCGCAACAAGTACGGCTGGACGACGCTGGGCGACGTCGGCTGGGTGGACGAGGAGGGCTTCCTCTACCTCACCGATCGTAAGAGCTTCATGATTATTTCCGGCGGCGTGAACATCTATCCGCAGGAGCTTGAGAACGTGCTGATCGGCCACCCCAAGGTCGCCGACGCCGCGGTGGTCGGCGCGCCGGATGAGGAGATGGGCGAAAAGGTCGTTGCGGTAATCCAGCCGATGGACTGGGCCGATGCCGGCGACGAGCTGCGGGCCGAACTCATGGCCTATGCACGCCAGCACCTGTCCCACGTGAAATCGCCGCGAGTGATCGACTTCATGGCCGAGCTGCCACGCCACGCCACGGGCAAGCTCTACAAGCGTCTTATCCGGGACGCCTACTGGTCCAAGGAAGGCCCGAAGATCGCCTGATCTTTCCCCGTTCGCGGCGGCGGCGCAGGCTGCTAGACCTCAAACAACAGTTTCAATTCTAGGGAGTCACGAATGAACCCGGTCGAAATCAAGGACCTGCCTGGGCTGGTCGGACAAGAGGTTGGCGTTTCGGACTGGGTGCTCATCGACCAGGACCGGGTCAACAAGTTCGCCGAGGCCACTGGCGACCATCAGTGGATCCACGTCGACGTCGAGCGCGCGACCCGTGAGATTGGCGGTCCGATCGCCCACGGCTACCTGACGCTGTCGCTGATCCCGTTCCTGGGCGCCGGCATGCTGCCGGTCAAAGGCGTGACGCGCGGCATCAACTACGGCTCCGACAAGGTCCGCTTCATCAACATGGTCCGGGTCGGCAAGCGCGTGCGCATGCGCCAGAAGCTGATCGGCGCCGAGCCCAAGTCCGGCGGGATGCAGCTGAAGAACGAATGCACCATCGAGATCGAGGGCGAGGCCAAGCCCGCCTGCATCGCCGAGACGATCTCGATCGTCTACGGCGGCTAGACCTCTAGTCCGGCGAGGCCGCTTCCTCTGCGGAGGCGGCCCGTGCGCCGGAGACCCCGGATTTGCCTTCGGCCAGCGTCACCACCGCCGCCGGGTCGCTGACCAGCGCGATGGTCTCGCGGATGTACTTGGCGTGCGTGACGATGCCGATCTCCAGCCGCTCGCTGTTGAGTTCGACCTGTTGGGTCAGCAACCCGGCAATGAACGCCACATCCTGGCCGCCCTTGTCGTCGGCGCCTGATCGGCGGTGGGCCTGCTCGCTCATGTAGACCGGTCCGCCGGAGTTGCCGGGGAACACCGAGAAGTCGAGCAGGAAGGTCGGGAAGATCTTCGCCGGCGCGATCGGATATGACGCCACGCGGCCGGAGCGCAGGATCGGGAAGCCTGCCTGGTTGGCCGCCAGCCCCCGCGGGAAGCCCAGCGCCATCATCTCGTCGCCAGCCCCCACGTGGTATTTGGTGAAGGTGTCGTCGGCGGCCAGGTATTCGATCGGGATGGCCGCTTTGGCGAACTCGGCCGGCGCGGTCAGGTTGATCACGGCGACGTCGCGCGAGGGATGGTGCGTCCAGAGTTCGTAGCCGGCCTTGTCGCGGATCGGCAAAGCCTGGGGCGAATAGCTCCAGCTGCCGTCCGGATTCGAGATCCGGTAGCCAATTCGCATATTCTGGCCCGGCATCTTTTCCAGCACGTGATTTGCTGTGATCAGGACGGTGCGCGGCGGGCCGCCGTTCGCCTGCGGGACCGAGATCAGGAATCCGGTGCCGACCGTCCGCGTCCCGTCGCCGAGCGGCTGCTCAAGCTGAACGGTCGCGTGGATCAGCTCCACGGACAGATCCATGACCATTGCGGTCCCCGATCTAAACGAACCCTTCGCGGCGTTGCGCGATCCCGATGTCCGATACTAGAATCAGGTTCTGAACCAAACGCCAAGACGAGACCGCGTGAAGGCCCGCGCTTTAGTGACGCGTGTTCGCTGACGCGGCGCCTTGAGCCGGCGGCCGCGCCGTCGCATCTAGCGCTCATGACCAAGCCGCAGCCTCCCGTCGCTTCGAAACATCCTCACCGCACCGAACAACTCGGCCGGGTGCGGATCGACGACTACGCCTGGATGAAGGACGACAACTGGCAGCAGGTGCTGCGCGATCCCAAGTCACTGCGGGCCGATGTTCGCGACCACCTCGTGGCCGAGAACGCCTACACCAAGGCGATGCTGGCCGGTACAGAGGCCTTGCAGGCCCAGCTGTTCGCCGAGATGAAGGGGCGCATCAAGGAGGACGACAGCTCCGTCCCCGCCCCGGACGGGCCGTGGGACTACTACGTCCGCTACGACCTGGGCGCCCAGCATCCGATCCACGCACGCCGGCCAAGGGGCCGCGCGGACGGAGAACAGGTGCTGCTTGACGAGGAAGCGCTGTCGAAGGGCAAGGCCTTCTTCCAGGTGGGCGCGGCCAGCCACAGCCCCGACCACACGCTCTACGCCTGGGCGGCCGACGAGCAGGGGTCAGAGTACTACACGATCCGGGTCAGGGACCTGGCCAGTGGCGAGGAACTCGGCGGGGTGATCGAGAGCGCCTATGGCGACTTCACCTTTTCGCCGGACAGCCAGTGGATCTTCTGGATCTGGCGCGACGAGAACGCGCGGCCCTCGAAAGTCTTCCGGCGGCCCGCGCGCGGCGGCGAGGACTTGCTGGTTTATGAGGAGGCCGACGAGGGCATGTTCCTGGGCGTGGGCGCAGCCAGCGACGACAGCCACGTCCTGATCCATGTGGGCAACCAGGAGACGACGGAGATCTGGCTGATCCCGGCATCGGATCCGACGGCTGCGCCGGTCGTTGCCGAGCCGCGTCAGGTGGGGGTGAAGTACAGTCTCGATCACTGGACCGACCGCTGGGTGATCCGGACCAACGCCGACGGAGCGGTGGATTTCAAGCTGGCCGTCTCGGATGCGCCCGTGCCCGCCAAGACGACATGGCGCGACTGGATCGCCCATCAGCCCGGTCGCTTCATCACCGGCTTCGCGGCCTTCGCCGGCCACCTGGTCCGCGCCGAGCGGGTGGAGGCCCTGGACCGGCTGGTGGTCACCGCCCGTGAGGGGACCGAGCACGAGGTGGCCTTCGACGAGGCGGCTTACGCGCTCAACCTGGAGGGCGGCTACGAGTACGAAACGACGACCGCGCGCTTCGTCTACCAGTCGCCGACCACGCCGCGGCAGTCCTACGACTACGACCTGGCCACACGCGAGCGGACCCTGCGCAAGACGCAGGAGATCCCCTCCGGCCACGATCCGGCGGGCTATGCGGCCCGCAGGCTGTTCGCGAAGGCCCCGGACGGCGCGCTCGTGCCGATCACGGTGCTGATGCTTAAGGACACGCCGCTCGACGGCTCCGCGCCGCTGCTGCTGTACGGCTACGGCTCCTACGGCATGGCCATGGAGCCAAGCTTTTCGATCCGGAATCTCAGTCTGGTGGACCGCGGCTGGATCTGGGCCACCGCCCACATCCGCGGCGGCTCCGACAAGGGTTGGGGCTGGTTCCTTGACGGGCGTAAGGAGAAGAAGGCCAACACCTTCACCGACTTCATCGCCTGCGCCGAACACCTGGCGGCGGAGGGTTACGGGACGAAGGGCCGGATCGCGGCCTATGGCGGCTCGGCGGGCGGACTGCTGATGGGCGCTGTGGCGAACCTGCGCCCCGACCTCTGGGGCGCGATCATCGCCGCCGTGCCATTCGTGGACGTGCTGAACACCATGAGTGACATCACCCTGCCCCTGACCCCGCCGGAGTGGCCCGAGTGGGGTAATCCTCTGGAAGACGCCGCCGCCTACGACCTGATCGAAAGCTATAGCCCGTACGACCAGGTGTCGGAGAAAGCCTACCCGCCGATCCTGGCAACCGGCGGCCTGTCGGATCCGCGGGTGACCTACTGGGAACCGGCCAAGTGGGCGGCGAAGCTGCGCGACGTCTCGACCAGCAGCGCGCCCATCCTGCTCAGGATCAACATGGAGTCCGGCCACGGCGGCGCCTCGGGCCGGTTCGATTTCCTGAAGGAAATCGCCCTCGACTATGCCTTCGCGATCTGGGCGATCGACGGGGACTGGGAAGCGGCATGATCATCCGGCCGGCCACCGAGAATGACGCGGACGCGCTGGCGGCGATCTATGGCCACGCGGTGCTGCATGGCTTCGGCACCTTCGAGGAAGAGCCGCCCACGGCGGCCGACATGGAGGGCCGACGCCGGCTGATCGCCAACCGCGACCTTCCCTACCTGGTCGCAGAGGACGACGGGCAGGTGCAGGGGTTCGCCTATGCAGGCCCGTTCCGACCGAGGGCGGCCTACCGCTACACCCTGGAGGACAGCGTCTATGTGGCCCCTGACACAGCGGGCAAGGGCGTGGGCCGCGCCCTGCTCACGGCCATCATCGCCGCCTGCGAGGCGCTGGGGGTGCGGCAGCTGATCGCGGTGGTCGGCGACAGCGGCAATTCAGCGTCGCTGGCGCTGCACAGATCCCTGGGCTTCGAGCAGACGGGCGTCAGCAGGAGCGTCGGTTTCAAGCATGGTCGCTGGGTCGATATCGTCCAGCTGCAGAAGCCGTTGAACGGCGGCGACAGTCGCGCGCCGGACACGGCGGGCGTGAAGCTCGGATAGGCTCGGGCAAAGTTGGCTGGGGAACTAGGACTCGAACCTAGAACGACGGTACCAAAAACCGCTGTGTTACCATTACACCATTCCCCAGCAGGAATGTCCGGAAGGGTCCCCCTCGCGGAGGCGGTGAGATAGCGCAGGACCATACCGGATGCAACGTCTCCACGATGCCTTGCGGCCCTAAACACCCTACCCTATAAGGCGCCCTCCAAAGTCGGAGTGTGGCTCAGTCTGGTAGAGCACTGCGTTCGGGACGCAGGGGTCGCAGGTTCGAATCCTGCCACTCCGACCAATCTTTCCCCCGCCCATTCGGGGTGATTGCTCGAAAGACGGATATCCAAAGGAAATCCGTCGGTTGAGCGGGATTTTCAGCCGTTCCCGGCGGTCTGGAACACCGTTTTGCAACGCTCAGTCGTCCGGCGTTATGGCGACCTTGGCGTGCGCCAGGCGGCGATAGAGCCTGCGGCTGCGGACAATCGGCCACCAGTCGTAGAGGAATATCTCGACCGGCCGCCAGTTGGCGACCCACCCCAGGATAATCAGGCCCTCGTCGAAGAAGCGCTGCAGATAGCCTTCGCCGAACAGGCCGTTGGCTGATTTGCCCAGCAGAATGCAGGCCGCAAGCACGGCCAGGCCGATCGCCAGGGACGCGCGACCGGTCCTGAAGAGATCGCGAAGCTCCCAGCCCAGCACCTCCACCCGGTAGGCAAAATAGTTCTGGATCGCCTCCTCGATGTGCCGGGCGTCTTCGTGGGCCGCCTCGGCGGCGGGAAGACGCACCTGGATCGAGATGGGGCGATTGCGCGCGATCTCGCCGGCCCAGCCGACGAGGTACTCCTCGACATCCGCATCAAGGTCACGCTCGCGGAACGGCAGCGGGTCGAGCGTGTGGAAGATCCGGCCAAGGCTCTGGACCCGCACCTGAATCGGTCCGTCCAGGCGCGACTGCCCATCGGGCCCGAAGCGCTTGGCCGTACTGGAGAGGGGCGGACCGCCAGCCACGATGCTCGTCAGCCCGGCGTCAGCGGCTCGCCGCGGGCTTTCGCGGGATGACGACCCTGGCGCCTTCGCCCACCTTGAAAGCCTCGGCGAAATTGGCTTCGTTGATCCCCAAGCTCATACGCCCGCGGCTGTCGATGTAGAGGAGCTCCTTGCCCGCCGGCACATCGCTGAAGGTTTTCACGAACGGCACGACGTGCGGCTTGCTGTCGATCTGGACAGGCACCACGTCGTTCAGGGCGTAGCCCAGGCCCGCGAACTGCTCGCCCGTCAGGTTGAGAATCAGATTGCCATAGGGGCCGTCGGTGCCGATCGCCTCGGCCCGCGCTCCGGCGGCATCGAGGGTCGCGGGCTTCAGGTCGAGCCGGACCAGGCTGGCGACATTCACCACCGGACCGGCCTGTGTCCAGTCATCGCCGCGGGCGAGATGGGCGGCGGCCGGGGAGAAAATGTCGCGGCCGTGGAAGGTCGAGGAGCGCTTTGCCCCGATCATCCAGGCGGGATTGGTGATCTCGCGCGCAGCGACCAGGCCGTCCCCGTCCTGGATCAGGGTCAGGAGGCCGTTGTCGGGCAGGACGAAGAACTGGCCGCGCTTCGACTTGGCGATGATTGCCTTGCGCGCCGAGCCGACGCCCGGATCGACCACCACCACCAACACCGCATCGGCTGGCATGTACGGCGCGGTCCCCGCCAGGAAGCGGGCGGCCTGGGCGATGTTATAGGGCTCAACCGTGTGGGTGATGTCGAGGATGCGCACCCCCGGCGCGATCCGGTCCATCACCGCCTTGCAGATGGCGACCGCGTCATCGCGCGTGTCGAAGTCGGTCATGAAGCCCACAATCTTCAACGGCCGGGCTTGGGCCTGGACCAGAGCTGGCGACGCCAAAAGCATCAGGGCAGCGAAGAGGGCGAGAAGGCGTCTGGTCATTTGGATCTCCGGCGTTCGGAGCCATCGAGGCCGCTGGCGCGGCGCAGCGCAAGTGCAAAGCTGCGCCGCTGGCTGTTCCAGCGACGGTTCCGCTTGGGCGGGGCGCGGTTTCGCGCGAGGCTGCGGCGAGCCGGAGGCTGAGCCCGCGTGCGCTACCGCAAGACCCTGGGAACGACGACCTGGACCTTCACCGGCCTGGCCGAGGTGATGGCCAAGGCCTCGCCCCGGCGGTCCGGTGACATGCTGGCAGGGCTTGCGGCGGGCTCGGCCGAGGAGATGGTCGCCGCGCGCTTGGTGCTGGCCGACGTCCCGCTGACCACCTTCCTCGCCGAGCCGCTGGTCGCCTACGAGACCGACGACGTGACTCGCCTGATCTGCGACGGGCATGACGGGCTGGCGTTCGCGCCGGTGGCGAGCCTCACGGTAGGCGCGTTTCGCGACTGGCTGCTGTCGGACGCGGCGACGCCCTCGGTCCTTGCGGCCCTCGCGCCGGGCCTGACCCCCGAAATGGCGGCGGGGGTGAGCAAGCTGATGCGCAACCAGGACCTGATCCTAGCGGCGTCGAAGTGCCGGTTGACAACGCGGTTCCGCAATACCATCGGCCTGCCCGGGACCCTGGCGGTGCGGCTGCAGCCCAACCATCCGACCGACGATCTGGCGGGAATCACCGCCTCGATCCTCGACGGCCTGCTCTATGGCGCCGGCGACGCGGTGATCGGAATCAACCCGGCCGGCGACAGCCTGGCCATCATCGGCGACCTCGTCCGGCGGATGGACGAGATCATCGGGCGCTTCGAGATCCCGACCCAGTCCTGCGTGCTGACCCACGTCACCTCGGCGTTGGCGCTTGTGGAGCGCGGGGCGCCGGTGGACCTGATCTTCCAGTCGATCGCGGGGACCGAGGCCGCCAATGCCAGCTTCGGCGTGACCCTGCCGCTGTTGCGCGAGGCGCTGGACGCGGGCCGCGCTTTGAAGCGCGGCGCGGTAGGCGACAACGTCATGTATTTCGAGACCGGCCAGGGCTCGGCCCTCTCGGCGGGCGCGCACCACGGCATCGACCAGCAGACACTCGAAGCCCGCGCCTATGGCGTCGCCCGGGCGTACGAGCCGCTGCTGGTGAACAGCGTCGTGGGCTTCATCGGGCCGGAGTACCTCTACGACGGCAAGCAGATCATCCGCGCTGGCCTGGAGGACCACTTCTGCGGCAAGCTGCTGGGCTGCCCTCTGGGGGTGGACGTCTGCTACACCAACCACGCCGAGGCCGACCAGGACGACATGGACAGCCTGCTGACCCTGCTGGCGACGGCGGGGGTCACGTTCATCATCGGCGTGCCGGGCGCCGACGACGTGATGCTGAACTATCAGTCCACCTCCTTCCATGACGCGCTCTATGTCCGCGAGCTCCTGGGCCTGCGGCGCGCGCCGGAGTTCGAAGCCTGGCTGCAGCGGATGCGGCTGACCGGCGCCGACGGCCGCCTGGCGCCTGCCCAGGCTCGCCACCCGCTGCTGCAGGCCTTCCCGTGAGCGCCCCGGTCCCGCCCGATCCCTGGGCGGCGCTGGCGCGGCTGACGCCGGCGCGAATCGCGCTCGGCCGCACGGGCGTCAGCCTGCCGACGCGCGAGGTGCTGGCCTTTTCCCTGGCCCATGCGCGGGCCCGCGACGCGGTCGCCACCCCGCTGGACGCCCCACGGGTCATGGCCGAGGTCGAAGCGCTGGGCCTGCGGACCCTCGAAGCGGCGAGCGCCGCTCACGACAGGGCGACCTATCTGCGCCGTCCCGATCTCGGACGGCGGCTGTCCGACGGCAGCCGGGCGGCCCTGGCGCGCGTCGCACGGGGCGGGTGCGACGTCGCTGTCGTGCTCGCCGACGGCCTGTCCAGCGTCGCGGTCCACGCCCACGCCGCGCCACTGCTGAAGGCCCTTAGGCCCGCCATCGAAGGCGCGGCCTGGACGATGGCTCCTGTCGTCGTGGCGAAGCAGGCGCGCGTCGCGCTCGGGGACGAGATCGGCCAGATCCTCGGGGCGCGGCTGGTGATGGTGATGATCGGCGAGCGGCCAGGCCTGTCGTCGCCCGACAGCCTTGGCGTCTACCTGACCTTCGGTCCGCGGGTGGGACGCACCGACGCCGAGCGGAACTGCGTCTCCAATATCCACGGCGCGGGCCTGGGTTACGTGGATGCAGCGGTCAGGATCAACTGGCTGGCGCGCGAGGCGCTGCGGCTGGGTTTGACCGGCGTCGATCTCAAGGACGAAAGCGACGTGGAGGCCCTGGCGCGCGCGGACAGGTCGGGCCTCGCGGTACAGAAATCACCGCCAGCGCACTTCCCGCCACCGCCGATCTTTCCGCCGGTGAAATAGTGTGCGAATGCCGACCTTGTAGCCTTTGACTCCAAAGGTTTGCTTGAGGCGCGCCGGTTCCCAGATGAAACAGTTCGTGATCACGGCGGCGGGTGTCTTCGTCGGGCTGTTGATCTTCCTGATCGGCGTGCCGTTCGTGCTGATCTCCATGGTCGCCAGCGCCGCCGGGCCGGCGCCCCTTCCCTCCCGGGCGGTGCTGGAACTCGACCTTCGCCAGCAGATCAGCGACCAGGGACCGCAAAGCCCACTGGCCGGCTTCACCCGCGGCGGCGCCTCGGCCATGTCGATCATCGAGGCGCTGCGCCGCGCCGAGCGCGACGACCGGATCAAGGGCGTGCTGGTGCGGTTGCCGGAAAGCGGGATGGAGCCCGGCATGGCCGACGAGCTGCGGCTGGCCATCAAGCACTTCCGCACCTCCGGCAAGCCGGTGATCGCCCACAGCCAGGGGCTCTATCCCTCGGGCGTCGTCACCTCGACCTACATGCTGGCCGCGTCGACCGGCGAGATCTGGATGCAGCCGGCTTCCTCGTTCCAGGTCTCGGGCCTGGCCAACGAGGACATTTTCTTCAAGCGGTTCTTCGACAAGTACGGCGTCAAGGCCGACTACGAGCAGCGCTACGAGTACAAGAACGCGGTCAACGGCTACCTCTACGACGACTACACGCCCGCCCACCGCTCGGCTGAGCTGTCGTGGCTGGGGTCGATCTACGAGACCGGCCTCGGCCAGGCCGCCGCCGACCGCAAGACCGATCCGGGGGCCCTGCGTCGCGACATCGAGGCCGGCCCCTACCTCGCGGAGGAAGCCCTCGCCCACAAGCTGATCGACCGGGTGGGCCAGGAACACGAGGCCGCGGCCGAGCTCCTGAAGCGCGCCGGCGACGGCGCCGAGATGGTTGACTTCGAGGACTACGCCCACGGCCGCCCGGCCCGAACAAGTGGCAACGGCCCGACCATCGCGATCATTGAGGCCGAGGGCGACATCCAGACCGGCCGGGGCGGCGGCGGCAGCCCGTTCGCAGGCGGCTCCAGCATCTATTCCGACGATGTGGCCGACGCTTTCTACGCCGCCATCAAGAACAAGGACGTGAGGGCCATCGTCTTCCGCGTGAACTCGCCCGGCGGCTCGGACACCGGCTCGGAGCAGATCCTGGCGGCCGTCCGGGCGGCCAAGGCGGCGAAGAAGCCCGTGGTAGTCTCAATGGGCACGTACGGGGCCTCAGGCGGCTACTGGGTGGCCTCGGAGGCCACGGCCATCGTGGCGCAGCCCTCGACCTTGACCGGCTCCATCGGGGTGTTCGGTGGCAAGTTCGCCATTGGCGAGGCCGCGGCCCGGTTCGGCATCGATATCCGCCAGCTGGGCGTCGGCAACCCCAACGCCGGCGCCTATGGCATGGGCAAGGAATTCTCGCCCGAGCAGCACGCGGTGATCTCGCGCTGGATGGACACCATCTATGCGAACTTCGTGTCGCGGGTGGCCGTAGGCCGCAACCTCTCGCCCGAGCGGGTCCGCCAGATCGCCAGGGGCCACGTCTGGACCGGCGTCCAGGCCAAGCAGCTGGGCCTGGTGGATGAGCTTGGCGGCTTCTACGAGGCGGTCGACAAGGCCAAGTCGCTGGCCGGGATCAAGGGCGAGGCGCGCCTGAAACGCATGACACCCAATGCCTCGACCTTCGAGGCGCTGGAGAAGCTGCTGGGCGTATCCGCCAGTTCGGCGCGCACGCTGGCGGCGGCCGCCTGGGTGTTTGGCGATCCGCGGGCCAAGGGCCTGATGGACGAGCTGGCACAGGCCCGCCTGCGCAGCCAGGGCGCGATGGTTCTGGCCCCGATGCCGGTCCATTAGAACGGCGTCAGCGGGTCCGGACGGGACGCTCGGCCCGCCCTGGCAGGGGCGGGCTGAAGATCAGCTGCCGCCGGCCGAAGTCGAGCGTCACGTCTCGGAAGTGCCGCAGCACGTCGATGCCGACCAGGATCGCCGGGCGGTCGGCCAGCTTCCAAAGGTCAAAGATGTGCAGGTCGGCGAAGATGCCCATGACCTGGTTCACCGCGAGGCCGCCGAGCCTGAGCGTCGGCAGCGGCGCGAACTCGCCGATGGCGGTCTGGCCGGTCGCGCTGATCAGCGGCACGGGCGCCAGCCGGACCCCGAACTCCGGGCGCTGACGGACCACGGCGTTGCGCAGGGCGAGGTTGCCCACCGTCACCTGCGAGCCCGAATCGATGAAAGCCGAGACCCGTACGCCGCCCACCTCGGCGTCGAGGATCACCAGCTGGCCAAAGCGGTACTGGGCAGGCACCCGGACCGGATCGAGCTGGTTGGGGATCCGCGAGTTGTTCTGGCGGCCGATCTCCGTGCCCACCGAAGAGGGGGCGATCTCGAAACGATTGGCGGCGAAGTCCAGAAACACGCGGCGGCCGCGCAGGACGTCGACACCGAGAAGGCCATCCGCGCCCAGCTTGCCGCGCGGCAGCGTGGGCAGCACCAGCCCCACGGTGGAGGTCTCGCCCACCCGGAAGGTGCGCAGGCCCACCATCGGAGCAGGCTCGGCGCCGGCGATGCCATGGACTTCGACCTCGCCTGCAGACGGCAGATTGAGCGTGGCCGCGAGTTCGCGCGACACCACGGAGCGGTTGGCGCCGGTGTCGACGACGAACGAGTAGGGGCCGCGGCCATTGAGGTAGACCGGCACGGTCATCCGGCGGGCCTCGTCGAAGGCGGTCTCCAGCTGGGCGCCGCCATCGGGCGCCGGGAGCGGCGCCACGGGTTCAGTGTCCAGAAGGTTCACCGACACCACGCGTCGGGGCGAAAGCTGGGCGCAGCTGGCCAGCACCAAGGGCGCAAACGCCGTGGCCAGGCCCCGCCGGGACAGATTGAACCGTGCTGACATTGCGCCTCCCGGGACCGGCGAGATTGCCCGGACCTGGATCAAAGCGGAAGGGGGCGACAGACTAGCTGAACCCTATGAATATCCGAACCTGTCCGCCCAGGGCTGCAGGGTCGACATGACCGGGGCCATCGGCTGGGCGTACCAGCGCCAGTAGCCGACGCCCTCGGACGAGAGGCCGCCAGAGAGCTGCGCGCCGCTGGGCGTGGCGACGCCGCGGTCGCGGATGCGGGCGGCGAAGTCGCGCATCGCCTCAGTCCATTCGAGGCCCAGGAAGTCGCAAACTCCCTGCGCGACCCCGTCGAAGTCCTCGACCAGGTCCTCGTGGCGGACCGCCAGCTGGGCGAGCGGGAAGTCACGGCCGATGCGCTCGCCTAGCTGCATGGCGGCGTCGTAGTAGTCGGCCGTGCCCTGCAGGGTGAGCATCTGGTAGGTCGTCGCGCTCATCGCGAAGCGGCGGCGGAAACAGCTCAGCACCACGTCGCGCGGGTCTCGGCGGGCGAACAGCACCTTCGCATCGGGGAACAACTTTGCGATCAGCGGCAGCTTGAATGCGTTCAACGGCTGCTTGTCGACGAAGACCTTGCCCTCGGGATTGGCCCCCTGCTCGGCCACGCGGTGCCAGTAGGCCTGCCGCAGTCTGTCCAGCTCCGCCGCCGGGGCGCCGGCGAATCGGATCAGGTCTTCCGGGCGCCGGCCAAAGGCCTGAATGGCGTCGATCAGGGTCTCGCGCTCCTCCAGCGCCACCACCGCCGGGTGGCTGGCCAGCACCTGTTCCAGCAGCGTCGTGCCCGAGCGGAAGAACCCCATGAGAAACACATGCTCGCGGGCGCCGCCGATCGTCGCTCCGGCCGGCGCGAACCACGCGCCCGAGGGCGCGGTGCGGACGACCTCGATAAGATCGCGGGCATAGGCGAGCGCACTCTGGCCGACGCCGAAACGCGGGCGATAGGCCTCGGCCAGGCGTCCATTGCAAGCACGGTAGGCAGCGAAGGCGTCCTCGGCGCGGCCCTGCGCATCGAGCACGTCGCCCAGCAGGCCCTCGGCCAGCGCCTGCTGCTGGGGCGTGGCGCGGGGGTCGAGAATGAGGTCGCGCAGGCGGGCCTCAGCGGCCGGCGCCTCACCCTTGGCCAGCTCAGCCGACGCCAGGGTCATCACAGCGTCAGGATACCCGGGCGTGACATCCAGCACCTGCTGGGCCAGCGCGCGGGCCTCGTCATGGGCGCCGTGGCGGCCGGCCAGCGAGGCTGAGCCGGCGAGCGCCGCCAGGTTTCCCGGCTGCAGTTCGAGCGACCGCGCATAGGCTGCCCGCGCGCCGCGCACGTCGCCAAGCGCCTCTAGCGCAAGACCCAGGGTCGCATGGCCGGGCGCGAAGTCGGGCTGGGCGGCGGTGACCGCCTCGAAGTGACCGCGCGCGGCCGCGTAGTGCTCCAGCCGGTAGAGGCACAGCCCAAGCGCCTGGCGCACTCCCACATCCTGGGGGCTGAGTTCATGGGCCCGCTCCAGCAGACGCAGCGCGTCCTCGAAGCGGCCCTCGGTCTCGTGACGGCCAGCGACAAGGTTGAACAGCAGGGCGTGCTCAAGCCCCCCGGCCAGCGCGGTCTCCGCCAGGCTTGCGGCGCCTTCGATATCGCCGGCGCGGGCCTTTTCGAGTACCCTGGCGAGGGTCGCGCTGTCGGCCTGGGCGTCGCGCACCGGCGGCGACGGCGCCTGTCCGTTCCCGATCTTGAAACTGACCTTGCCGACCTTCCAGCCTGTCACCTGCGTCCTCCCGGGCGGGCCGGAGCCCTCAAGCCCCCTCCTCTAGCCATCCTGGCGCCTTCGCGCACGAAAAAGGGCGGCGGATTGCTCCGCCGCCCGATCCCGATCATGGTCTGTCGCCGTCTTAGAACTCGGCAGTCAGGCCCACGAAGAAGTAGCGTCCCAGGCCGTCGTATACCTGCGGATAGATGTTCTGGTTGCATGGCCCGGTCGGGCAGTTGGACGAGCCCGTGATCGGCGGATCCTTGTCGAACACGTTGTTGACGCCGGCGCGGAAGTTGTAGGCGTCCTTGATCTTCCAGGTGGCCAGCAGGTCGATGTAGCTCCGGGCCCCAAACTTCTTGTCGGTGGGGAACACCGTGCCGGCGAGCGCCGGATCGCTGGACGTGGCGTCCAGGTCCACCGACGAGAAGTAACGCCACTGGGCCGACAGGCCCACGCCGCCCAGCCAGTTGTATTCGAACGGCGTGTTCCAGGTCAGACGCGCCTTGTGACGCCATTCCGGGTTCGGGTTCGGCGAGCCGCCCAGCGCCGAGCAGAGCGCGCCGTAGAGGCCGGCGCAGTCGATGGGCTTGTCGCCCTTCAACGGCGTGGTCTCAAGCTTATCGAGCCAGGTGCCGACGAAGTTGACGCTCACCGAGCCGGCATCGTTCAGACCGAATGTGTCGAGGCCGGTGCGATAGGTCGCCGAGACGTCCACGCCGGAAGTGTGCAGGCCGCCGGTGTTGAAGGTGGTGTCCTGCACAAAGCCGTTCGGCGTCCGGATCGTGCCGTTCACGTCACGGCGCACGAGCGAGCAGTAGGACGGCGTCGTGCCGTTGACGCAGCCGTTGATGATGGTGTCTGCGCCGATGTTGGAGATGTAGTCCTTCACCTTGATGTCGAAGTAGTCGACCGTGAAGTTCAGGCCCGGCGCGAAGCTCGGCGACCAGACCGCGCCCACGGTATAGGTGTCCGCCTTTTCGGGCTTCAGGTTGGGATTACCGCCCGTCTGGCCGTTGTACTGGTTCGCGGGATCGGGCTCGAGCGCCAGGACCTGGGCCGTCGTCAGACCGAACAGGCTGGAGCATCGGGCGACCAGGGCGTTACCGGCGGTGAGACCGGCGCAGGGGTCGCGGGTGCCATCGAGGACGACGTTCTGCGGACTGAACAGCTCCACCACGTTCGGCGCGCGGACGGCGCGGTTGTAGCCGGCGCGGAAGCGCACGCCGTCGATCACGGTCCAGTCTCCAGCCACCTTGTAGGTGTGGGTGACGCCGGCGTTGGAGTAGTCCGAGAAGCGGTAGGCCAGCTCCATTGTGATGTCCTTGGCCCAGGCTTGATCCTGCACCAGGGGCACACGAGCCTCGCCGTAGAGTTCGTAGACATCGTAGCCGCCGTTCACCGGCGGAGAGGCCGCGCCCGCGCCGTTCAGCTGACCGGAGGCCTGCACGAAATCGGCCGCGAAATCGAGGTGCTCGCGGCGGTATTCACCACCGAAGCTGACACCAATGCCGTCGTTGGCCATCGGGCTCTTGATCATGCCCGGCAGGATGCCGACGATGTTCAGGTTAGCGACCCGCTCGGTGATGTTGCCGCTGTCGAAAGCCGGAGCGGACAGGTAGGCGAGCGCGGCCGGGGTCACGCCGCCGGCCTGGAAGATATTGTACGGCACGCACGCCGGGTCGGTGCCATTGACCACCGACTCACAGACGACCTGGCCACCCGCGTTGCGGACCACGCGCAGCGAGTTCTGGATTCTCGATGTAATGAAATAGTTCGTGGTGCGGTCGGAGACCGAGGTGGAGCCGTACTGCAGGTAAGCGTCGTAGCTCCAGTTTTCCGACAGCTGGCCCTTAAGGCCGGTGACGATACGATATTCCTGGTGCTTGAACTCGGTCTGGCGGCCGCCGCCTTCGACGTTGCGGCGTGCGACATTGACCTGGGCGTCGGCCGTGGTGCCGCCAAAGCCCGCACCGCAAAGCTGATTCAGCTGCGCCGCCGTCATCAGCGGGTTGTTGCAGTTGATCGAGTAGAGGCCGTTCAACGGACCGCCAAACGAGAACACGCCGCCCGGCGCGATCTGCGCCGTGGAGGTGTCCTCCATGAACATCACGTCCGCGTAGACCTCGGCCATCGGGTTGATCTGATAGTGCGCGAACGCGCCCAGCCCGTAGCGCAGGTCGGGACGCTGCAGATAGTTGGTGGGGGCGAAGTTGTAGACGTCCGACCCGGTGCGGGTGCGGAACGTGTTGCCGGGGCCGGCCGGGTCGACAATGAAGTTGCCGGGATCGGGCCGTCCAGGCTGCGCGACCGGGTCGAAGCGGGCCGGGAACGCCGTGCCGGATCCACCGCACCGCGCGGCCAGGAAGCTGTCGCCGGAGTTTAGCGAGCAGGCCGTGTAGTCCCGCCGGGATGCGAACACCGGATTGATGGAGATGTAGGTCGCGTAGGCGGTAATGTTGCCTTTGCCGTCGGGCGCGTTGACGCCCATGGTCAGGCTGACTTCGGTGCCTTCGCCGTCCTTGGAGTCGCCGGGCACGATGTAGTTGTCGGGCACGGCGGCGCGGCTGCGGGCATCGCGAACCACCCGTTGAATGCCGTCGCTGTGCTGGTTGTGCTGGTAGATCGAGTACTGCGCGTCGACACGCACGCCCTCGAAATTCTTGTTCATGATGAAGTTGACGACGCCCCCGACGGCGTCGGCGCCGTAAACGGCCGAGGCGCCGCCCGTAAGCACGTCAACGCGCTCGACGAGCGCGGTCGGGATGAAGTTGAGGTCGGCGGCGATCGCGGTGATGGCGGAGGTCGGGTTGCCGGCTTGCAGACGGCGTCCGTCGATCAGCACCAGAGTGCGCGCCGAACCCAGGCCGCGCAGGTTGACCGTCGCGGTGCCGTTGGAGCCGTTGGAATAGCTGGAGCCCTGCGAGGCGAAGGCCTGCGGCAGGGAGTTGATCAGGTCTTCGACCCGGCTGACGCCCTGGGCCTTGATGTCGGCGGCGCCCAGCGAGGTGACCGGCGCGACGCTGGTCAGGTTCGGCGACGGGATGCGCGTCCCGGTAACGACGATTTCCGATACTTCGCCCGTGGCGGCTTCGGCGGCGGACGCCTGGGTGGCGGAGAGGCCGAGGAAGGCCGCACCGCAGATCATCGAGGAGGCCAGCAGGCGCTCCTGCATGTTTTGGATTTTCAAGGTCTATATCCTCCAGCGGTCCGCCTGACGGCGCGACCAGCTCCCCAACAATTCGGTCCCGGAGCGAAGTCACTTCCGGTTACGTTGGAGTTATC
>JBBREC010000071.1:0-17000 GCA_038203295.1 Caulobacterales bacterium | reverse complement strand
GTGACGTCCTCGAACCCGGCGGTGTCGATGAGTTCGAGTTCCAGATCGCCCAGGCGGCCCGTCCCGAACCGACGGTCACGGGTGACCCCCGGCTGGTCGTCAACGATCGCGAGCTTGCGCCCGGCCAACCGATTGAACAGCGTGGACTTGCCAACATTGGGCCGCCCGACGATCGCAAGTTTCAGCGCCATGCAGCGGTCTGTAGCGCGTCCGCTAGCGAAGCGCGATCAGTTGCGCCGTATCGGTCAGCACATAGATCGTATCGCCGGCGGCGATCGGGCCAAGCAGGGCCGGCGCGCCGATATCCATCCGCCGCTGAACTTCACCGGTCTTGGCGTTCAGCGCCACCAGTTCTCCGGTCGATCCGACCATGATGAGGCGGTTGTTGGCCATCAGCGGGGTCGACCAGATCGGCTTCAGCGCCTTCTTGCCCGGCAAGCCCGGCATCTTCATCCAGCTGAAACGTCCGCCGCTGCTGGCCTTCTTGAGCTTCACGCCGGCGTTGAGGTCGCGGGTCCAGTAGATCTGGCCGCTCTCGCGGGCGGCGCAGACGACCACGCCATCCTTGCCGACCACATAGACGACGTCGCCGGCAGCCCAGGGGCTGGTGATGCCCACCACCGGAAGGCTCCAGCGGGCCTGGCCGGAACGCAGGTCGGTGGCGGCGAACACGCCCGAGTGGCTGACCGCGAAGACGTCACCCTGGTAGATCACCGGACGGCCGGGGATATCGCGGATCTCGGACAGCGCGCTGGTGCGGCTGGCGCGCGAGAGCGCCTCGTTCCAGATGTCGTTGCCGTTGGAGGTCTTCAAGGCCACCAGCTCGCCGGAGCCGAACGACGCGATGACCGTGTCGCCGGAGATCGCGGGGCTGGACGAGGCCAGGATCCGGGCCGATTCCGACAGCGCCTGATAGGTCCAGCCGGGCGCGCCGGTATTGGCGTCGAAGGTCAGCAGGGTGTTGTCCAGCGCCACGGCATAGACCCGTCCCGCGGACACGTTCGGCGCGCCGTGGATCGGCTGGTCCGTGCGGGTGCGCCAGCCGACGGCGCCGGTGGCGGCGTCGAGCTGGGCCACCACGCGGAAGCCGGAGGTCACGTAGAGCTTGCCGCCGGCGAAGGCGACGCCGCCGCCGGAGGCCTCGCGGTCGCGCTTGTTGTCGGTGGGACGCACGTTGGTGCGCCAGACTTCGGCGCCGGTGCGCATGTCATGCGCGGTAACCACGGCTGCGGCGTCCATGGTGAACACCTTGCCGGCCGCAGCGACCGGGGGCGCAGTCACATGTTCACCGGCCTTGGACCCGTCGCCGATGCTTTTGCGCCAGGCCACCGAGAGATTCGGGGCCGCGTCGACGTTCTCGACCGACTGCTCCACCGTCCCGCCGGCGACCGGCCACTCGGCGATCACGGTGGGGTTGGGCAGGAAGAAGTCGACACCCTTCAACGCCTCGGCGGGCTCAAGCTTCTGGTCAGCCGAGATGATGGAGATGCGCTCGCCTTCGCTGGCGACCTCCTTGGCTTCCTTGCCCTGGAACGGGTTGAGGCGGGTGACCGTCGCACAACCGCTCGCGCCCAGCGCGACGATGACGAGGACGGCCAGGAGACTCTTGCGGCTAGACGTCATTGAGGTCCGGGGGCTTGTTGCGGCGGGAGCACGAGGCCTTCCGGCAAGCCGCCGGGAGGCGCCGGCGTCGGCGGTGGCAGGGTTGCGGCGGCCTTCGCCGCGGCGGCGACCGCCTTGGCTGAGCCGGAATCGATCAGGCCCATGGCGGCGGTGGCGCGCTGGCGGGCGCCGTCGGGCGCGTCCAGCGACTGGGAGATGATCACGAAGTCGCTTCGGGCCCCCGTGGTGTTCCCCGCCATCAGCTTGGAAAACGCCAGCGCCTCTCGCGCCTGCACCCTGTAGGGGTGGCCGTCCTGCATCAGCGGCGTCAAGCGCGTCTCCATGTCCTTGAACGACGCGGTGTCGAGCAAGGCAAAGGCGGATTTGAGGCGCGCAGCGTCGCCCAGCATGTCGTCGGGCGCGGCGGCGGCGGCCTGATCGAAGAGCGCCACGGCGTCCTTGGTGTTGTCGGCGGACGCCTTCAGCGCGCCAAGCTGCATCAGGGCCAACGACTTGTAGGCCTTGGCCGGCGACGTCGCGACGTCGGCCCAGAGCCTTTCGGCCCCGGCCCGATCGCCGGCGGCAAGCGCCTGTAGCGCCGCGGCATACTCTTCGGAGGCCTTGTTCGAGACCTGCTCGTTGTAGCGTTGCCAGCCCCAGACGGCGAGAAAGGTCACCAGGGCCGCGGCCAACATGGCCAGGATCCAGGGCAGCGCCTTGCGCGCGAGCGTCCGGTAGCGGTCAGAGCGCAGCTGCTCCTCGACCTCGTCAAACAGATCGGTCAATCGGGACTCCGGACTTCAAATTCAGGTGGCCGCTTTCGAGGGCGGGAACCTATAGCGCGCGGCCCTGCGCCGCAATCATCCCGCCTTGGCGAAATAGATTTCCGCTGGACCGGGAAAACGGCGGGCCCGGACGTCATCGGCATAGGCGCCCACGGCGCGGCTGATCTCGCCGCGCAGGTCGGCGTAGCGGCGCACGAACTTGGGGGTCCAGTCGAACAGGCCGAGCATGTCATCGGTGACCAGGATCTGGCCGTCGCAGCCGGCCGACGCCCCGATGCCGATGGTAGGAATAGCCAGGGCCTGGGTGATTTCGCGCGCCAGCCCCTCCGCCACACCCTCGACGACAACGGCAAAGGCGCCGGCGGTCTCGGTGGCCTGAGCGTCCGCCATGATCTGGAGACGCTCGTCGAGCCCCCTGCACTTGGCCTTGAAGCCGCCGTCGACCAGCACGGCCTGGGGCCGCAGGCCGACGTGACCCATCACCGGGATGCCGCGGGCGGCGAGGTATTCGATATTGTTCGCCACCGCCGGTCCGGCCTCGACCTTCACGGCCTGGGCTCCGGTTTCCTTCATGATCCGCGTGGCGTTGGCATAGGCGACTTCGGGCGCGCCCTCGTACGAGCCGAACGGCATGTCGATGACCACCATGGCCGCCCGGGACCCGCGCATGACCGCCTGGCCGTGCAGGATCATCATTTCCAGGGTGACGCCCACCGTGTTGGGCAGGCCATGCACCACCATGCCGACCGAGTCGCCCACCAGCAGCACGTCGCAGTGCGGATCCAGCAACTCCGCCATCGGCGCGGTATAGGCCGTCAGGCAGACCAGGGGGACCTGGCCCTTGCGCGCGGTGATGTCCGGCGCGGCGAGGCGCCGGCCGGTCTCGGTGCGATACGCGGACAAAACTAGATTTCTCCAATCACCCGGGTCAGCACAAAGCCCATCATCAGCACGGCCATACCGACGGCCACCCAGACCACGCCGCCGCCGGCGGTCAGCGCCGCCAGCCAGTCGGCCCGGGGGGTCATGTGGGTAAGGCCCGAGGAGAGCAGTCGCGCGGAATCCTCCGCTGTCTCCACTCGCTGGACCACGTTGGACATCATCAGCTGGCTGGCGCCGATCACGCCGCCGACCACGCCCGCAGCGCCGATCAGCCAGCGTCGGGCGGTCCAGCCCGCGTCCAGGCGGCGCTCCACGCGTTCCGCAAAGTTCGCGGCGTCGGGAAGTTCATGGGCCTCGCCGAAGAGGCGCTCGAGGCGGCGCTCGAATTCAACCTCAGCCATTGCCGCGCCTCCCCTCCAAAGCGACGCCGTCTGCCGGCGCCAGCCGCGTTCTGAGCTTATCCAGACCACGTTTGACATGCGATTTGACTGTTCCAAGTGGCAGGTTCAAGGCATCCGCCGCTTCCTGATGCGATAGCCCCGCGCCGAAGCACATCGTCACGCAGACCCGTTCGGCGGGGCCCAGCACCTTCAGCGCCTCATCCAGGTCGATCCGCCCTTCAGCGTCGCCTGTGGCGCCGTCGGTCGCGACCTCGGCCTGTTCGGCCGTGAGCTCACCGATCCTGCGTTCCTTCTGCAGGCGGCGCAGGTAGGCCCTGGCCGCGATCCGCTTGACCCAGCCCGCGAACGTCCCCTCGCCGCGGAATTCGGCGATGCGTTCGAAAGCGGCCAGAAAGGCGTCCTGCGCCACATCGTCGGCCTCAGCGCCCTGTGCGCCCATACGACGGAGCAGACCGCGCACGGAAGACCCGTGCCGCCTCACCAGCTCGCCGAAAGCGCGTCGTTCCCCGGTCGCCGAGAGAGTGCATAGCTCCACGTCGTGCAGACTGGCGAACCTTGAGTGTCTTGAGCCCGGCATGGGCTTGATCCCCCGGCTGAAGCCTGATCAGGCTTTGGGCTTGTTGATCAGGCCAAGGACGATAAACGCCAGGCCGATGAAGCCCGGGAAGGCGGCGCAACCGAGAAGCGGGAACAGCGCATCAGGATCTTCGAAGCTCACGGCGACACCCAGCGCGGCGAAGCCTACGGCGATGCCGACCCAGATAATCCCGACCCTGAGGTCCCGGCCGGGCGACGGAGCATTCGGTAGTTTCACGCTTTGCGACAGCGCTGAGACCACGTCGGCGGGAAGGGTCTCACCCTTCTCGATCGACAGGCGGAGACTGTCCTGCATCCGTTGGCGCTCCTGCGAGCGGAAATACATTGGTGCGATGATGATCGCGGCAAGCGACCCGAAAACGATCGCGACGATCAGAACGGCGGTCATCTGACCCCTCCCCCTTGGCATGACGTGGACCGGGACGGCCCGTCTCTGATGAGGAAGAGGCTCGGGCGCCGGCTTGCGGATGCAAACTCTAGCGTGAATTCTTGGTCATGACTCCAGGCCAAGCAGGGCCGGCGCCTGCCGGCCGCCAAGCAGCACGACCGCGCCGGTCGCGAGACCGCAAGCAACGATGAGCGGAGCAAGGCCCTGCGAGATCGCGACCACGGCCGGCTGCAGCAGGGGCCAGAGCGCCCAGAGCGCCGCGCCGCCGAGCGCGCTCACCCCGCTCAGCATCGCCACGTCGGCCATGAACCGGCGGCGCATCACCTCGGCCATTACCGCAGACGAAAAGACGAGGTCGCGCTGCGGCGGTTCGTCGTAGGCGAACAGGGCCTTCAACCGATCGTCATCGCCCATCTGGACCTCCCAACGCCTGCAGCAGCCGCGCCCGGCCCCGCATGACATGTGACTTCACCGTGCCGAGCGGCAGACCAAGAGCTTCTGCCGCTTCTGTGTGGCTGAAATCGGCCGCAAGACAAAGCGCCACGCAGGCCCTCTGTTCCGCCGGCAGTTCAGCCATCGCCGCCTCCAGCGCCATCCGGTCGGCGGCGTCCGGACCCTGCGGCGGCTCCCGCTCAGCCTCGTAGCTGGCCTCACGGACCCGATCCCGCGACCCGGAGCGCACCGCTGTCAGGTGCTTGTTGTAGCCGATCCCGCAGAGCCAGGACCTGACGCTCGCCCCGGCCTTCAGCCGCCCTATCCGCAACCAGGCGGTTAGAAAGGTTTGCTGCGCCAGATCGTCGGCCTCGGCCCAGTCTCCGCAGGCCCGGCGCAGGAAGGCGCGCACGGGCTGCTGATGCCGCTCGACGAGCCGCGAATAAGCGTCCGCAGATCCCGCCTGGGCGGCGGCGACCAGCGCCTCGTCCAAGCTGGCGGGGCTCATCGGCCCCGGAACATGCTCGAAAATACCGCCGCGATCAGGTGGCCGGCGGCCACGAAACTCATGATGATCGCAACCAGCCGGAACGGAGCCTCGGTGCCGGGGAAATCTGCGTACTCAGATGCGAACCAGAAGCCCGCGGCCACCGCGCCGGTAATGAACACGGTGCGCCACTGCCAATAGGGGCTCCAGCGATAGGCGCGGCGGTACATCCGGCGCATGTGACGCGGGTGCATGCCGTAGCCATTGCGGCCGTAACCCGGCGCGTAGGAGCCATCGACGCCATCCAGGGGATCGGAGTCACGGATCGCCTTGACCAACTCAGGCGGAGGTTCTTTCCCCTGATCGGCGTAGGTCTTGATCAGGTCCAGGTGGTCGCGGCTACGGCGGTAGGCCAGCCACCGGTCCCACGCCCCGAATATGAAGAAGCCGATGGGGAACATCAGCCACCAGTAGCTTCTGAAGATATCTTCCATGAGCATCGCTCCTGAACGCCTGTCGGCGGGGGCGTCCCACCGATCCTTCACCCCTAGTCGCCGCGGACACCGGGATTGGATGCAGGGCGGAGCTTAGGGACACATGCCGCAGGCCGCCATGGGCGCTGGCTGTGGATCAGGCCGCCTGGGAGAGTACGAAACGCCGGCAGTGATCGAGGTAGGCCGCCTCGTGCACGGAGAGCAGCTCGACGACGCTGGACCAAAGCCAGGACGGCGCATCGAGACGCACGCCGCGGGCCTTTCCGAGCTCTGTCAGCCAGCGGTCGCGAGCGGCGCGGTCCATCTGCCGGCCATGCGCCCGGCCCACGACGCCCGCGAGATAGAAGGCCAGCGCCGTCGCCTCGTCCTGGGTCAGCCGCTCCACCTCGATCTTCAGATCCTGCGGCATCAATTCGCGCAAGACCACAGCGCGATCCCCCAGCCGGGCCGCCAGCATCCGCTCGCCAAGATGGGGCGAGAGCGCCCGGGCCCCTGCGACGACCCGCTGGGCGTTGTCGCGCGGCATCGCAGCGTCGGCGGCGCGAGGTGCGGCGGCGGCGGCGGCCTCCTTGACGTCGACGAGACAGAGGGTGGCGCCCTTGCCCTTGCCGACCCGGAGCATCACCGCATAACGCAGGCGACCCAGCGAGCTGCACCCCTTGAGCCAATAGGCGGCGTCGATCATCGCCACGGGATCGGCGGCGTCGCGATGCTGCAGGCCGGTGATCATCGCGTGGACTTCCGGCTGGTCGAAGACCTCGCGCAGAGCATCCCGCTCGCCCCTCGTCAGGCTCCAGAATTTTTTGCCGAGCGGAAGCACAGGCTCGACCGAGTCGAGGCGCTCGGCGGCCAGATGCCTCCAGCGTCGCCGAACCGAGCGATCGAGCAACGCGCCGATGTGGCGGGGACGCCGGTCCGGCGCCTTGTCGAACTCGCCCATCAGCGCCGCCTCGTAACCGGCGACGAGGTGCTCAAGGATATGCGCCGTCGTCACCCCGGGCAGGTTCGACCCCCGCGCGGCCGACGCCAGCGAGAGCCCCAGCCGGATCAGGTCGTGTGCCGGGTTGCCGATCACCGTCTGGTCGAGATCGCGGATCTGCACGGCCACCCGGCTCCTGGCGTCGGCCAACGGACCGAGGTTGCCCATGTGGCAATCGCCGCAGATCCATACCGGCGGGCCTTGCGGGACCTTGCCGCCGCTGGCCTCCAGCCATTCATAGAATTTGACGGTGGAGCCCCGCACATAGGCATGGGCAGACCGCGCCATCTTCAGATTGCGCGTCAGGGTGAGGTAAGCCGCGCGTTCCTGAGGATCCGTCACGTCTTGAGGAACCCGCGAGCCCTCCCCCGGTTCCGCTTGTCCTGCGCGGTGATTGCGCGCCGACCGGCAGTGGGGGCTAGCCGCCCGCCGTGGCTCCAAAGCTTCGTCTGACGGGGGAAACACGCCATGAACCTGGGGAAACTGCGCCGCGAAGCCGAAACGCCGGTGGTGGCCAAAAGGGGCGACCTGGAAACAGTCTGCCAGGACCTGTCGGCGGCGTTTGCCGAGGACCCGCTCCTCAACTGGCTGCTGCGCCAGGATGGCCGCCGCGATCGCGCGCGCCTGGCGTTTTTCCGCATGGAAGTTCCGCACGAGGCGTTCAGGATCGGTGAAATCGAGCGGCCGGCGTCGGGCGGCGGGGCGGCGATGTGGTTTCCGTCCGAGCGACTGGGCCCCAACCCCATGAGCGTCAGGCTACGCGCCATCACGATGTTCCTGGGCGCATCCGGCCTGCAGCGCTTTCCCCGGGTGCTGGCCCTGAAAGAAGCCATGGACAGCCGTCATCCGATGGACCGGCCGCACGACTACCTCTGGATGCTGGGCGTCCGGGCGGAGCTCCAGGGCTGCGGAGCAGGCTCAAGTCTGCTGAAGGCCCGGCTCGACCGGCTCGACGCCCAGGACCGTCCCGCCTTCCTGGAGACGTCCGTCACGCGCAGCCTGTCCTTTTTCCGGAAGCATGGCTTCGTCGTGATCGACGAATACCGGCCGGCCCCTGGCGGCCCGACAATCCGGTCGATGTGGCGCGATCCCCAGCCGCCGGGCTGATGGCGCCCCGGATCAGACGCTTCTAGGCGAACCTGGCTTCGTAGGCTTCGGGCCGGAAGCCCACCAGCAACTCACCTCCGACGTCCAGCACCGGGCGCTTGATCATGGAGGGCTGGGCCAGCATCAGGTCGATGGCCCGGGTTTCGGTCAGGCCGGCCTTGTCGGCATCCGGAAGCTTGCGGAAGGTTGTGCCGGCCCGGTTGAGCAGCACCTCCCAGCCGACCTTGCGCGCCCATGCCTCCAGCGTCGCGCGCTCGACGCCCACGGCCTTGTAGTCGTGAAGGGCATAGGCGACGCCCCTCCCCTCCAGCCAGTCGCGGGCCTTCTTCATGGTGTCGCAGGCCTTGATGCCGTGGATCGTAACGCTTGGGGTCATGACGCCGGCGATAGCGCCTCATGGCGACGACGGCCAGTCCCCGCCGACGATCAGTCGCCCAGCGGCCAGCGCCCCAGGACGTCGTGGCGGCCGTCGCCATCGGGGCTGTCCAGCAGTACGAATTCCCGCGCCATCCAGCTGATCGGCGTGACAACTTCCCTGGCGACCTGAGCCCGATCCCAGAGCAGGCTCACGTGCGGCCAGAAGTCCGGTTCGCGGCGCGGCGCCATCGTTCCGGCCGCCAGCGCCTTGTGGATCGCGCCATAAAGCAGTTGCACCCCGGCCACGCCCTCTTCGCCCAGCAGGACCAGCGGTCGAGGGTCGCCGTTCCAGCCTTCGACGTGGTTCAGGGTCACCGTGAAGGTGCGCGAGGACACCCTGGCCGCGAGGGCTGCGGCCTTTTCCATCACCGCCCGGGTCGGCGGGCCCCGGAACAAACCCACGAAGTTCAATGAAATATGCAGGCGCGCGGCCGCGGTCGGGCGTCCCTTGAGGCTGTGTCGCCGGCGCAGGTCCTCGGCCAGCGCTGTCATCTGTTCAGCCGCCGCCGCTTCGGGCTGCAACGCAAAAAAGACCCTGTGTTCCGGCGAAGCGGCGCACTCCCATTTGAGCGTTTGCGACAGACCACCTGTCGGGCACGCCCTGCCTTAAGGGGTCCGGAGGTTGAGCTGAAGCGTCTTGATGTCGTTGTCGGCGAGCCTGGATGACTGCTCGGGGAATGGGCAGATCGTCCCGCATGCGGTGTCTATCGCAGGACCAGCCTTATTTCTGGCCCGCGCAGGGTCCGATCGGCGTAGGTTCGAAGACCAGCATCCAGCCCAGAGTGTTCTCCTGTCGGTCATAGCCGCCCTCAATCACGTCACCCGATACCGGTATGACGAGCCGACGCTGCTCGGGCCGCAGGTCGTGCGCCTTCGGCCCGCGCCGCATACGCGAACCCGAATCGCCAGCTATTCGATGAAGGTCACGCCCGCCGAGCACTTCATCAACTGGCAGCAGGACCCCCACGGCAACTGGCTTGCGAGGGTGGTGATCCCCGAGCCAACCCGGGAATTCAGCGTCACCATCGACCTCACCGCTGAGATGGTGGTGATCAATCCCTTCGACTTTTTCATCGAGCCCTACGCCGAGACCCTGCCCTTCAGCTATCCGCCGGAGCTTGCCCAGGACCTCGCGCCCTACCTCGCCGTCGATGACGGGGGTCCAAGGCTGGAGGCCGCGTTCGCAGACCTGGGGCCCGCGGGCCGCGCAACCGTCGACTTCATTGTGGGCCTCAACGCCCAGATCGCCCGCGCGGTCAGCTATGTGGTCCGCCTCGAGCCCGGAGTTCAGAGCCCCGACGTCACCCTCTCGCTGGGCTCGGGCTCTTGCCGGGACAGCGCCTGGCTGCTCGTCCAGTTGTTGCGGCGCCTCGGGCTCGCCGCGCGCTTCGTGTCGGGCTACCTGATCCAGCTCAAGCACGACATCGATCCCATCGAAGGGGCATTGGGCGCCCAGACCGATTTCACTGACCTGCACGCCTGGGCGGAAGTCTATATCCCGGGGGCTGGCTGGATCGGTCTCGACGCCACTTCCGGCCTGCTGTGCGGCGAGGGCCATATCCCACTGGCCGCCTCCCCCCATTACCGCTCGGCCGCAGCCATAACCGGAGGCGCGAACCGTCCGGCCGACAACTTCGACTTCTCAATGACCATCAATCGCATGGTTGAACCGATCCGGATCACCCGCCCGTTCGAGGAGGCGGACTGGACGGCCCTGGTCGAGGTCGGCGACCGCGTCGAGGAGGATCTGCAGGCCCAGGACGTTCGACTGACCATGGGGGGTGAACCGACCTTCGTCTCCGTCGACGATTTCGAATCCGCCGAATGGAACATCGACGCCTCGGGGCCGACCAAGCCCATTCTCAGCGAGCAACTCCTGCGACGACTGAGAGATCGGTTCGGCGCGGGCGGCATGCTGCACTTCGGCCAGGGCAAGTGGTATCCAGGCGAACCCCTGCCGCGCTGGGCGCTGGGTCTCCACTGGCGGCGTGACGGCCAGCCGGTATGGCGTGACGAGCCGTCAGATCTGGCGGGCGAGCGCAAGCCGGCCGCAACCATCGGCGATGCGATGGGCCTCGTCCGGCGTCTGGCCGAACGGCTGGGGGTGGATCCCATGCTGGCCCTGCCCGCGCGCGAGGATCCGCTGCCGGCCATGAAGTCCGAGAACGACCTGCCGCCGAACGTCGAGCTGACCGATGAAAGCCTGGACGATTTCTCGGCGCGCACCCGCCTGCGGCGCCTGATGCAGGGCGGCGTGTCAAAGACGCTGGGCTACGTGCTGCCGCTGCGTCGCGCCGTCACGAACGCGGAGGGCCGCGGCTGGCTCAGCGAGGACTGGCAGTTCCGGCGCGGACGGCTCTACGCGATCCCCGGGGACTCGCCGCTCGGCCTGCGCCTGCCGCTCGACTCCCTGCCGGAATTGAAACCCGAAGACTATCCGCACATCACGCCGCTGGATCCCTATGAGGAACGCGGTCCACTGCCCGACTACGCCAGCCTGGCCCCAGACCGCGGCATGGCGTCCGGCGCGACGGCTGGGCGGCGCAAGTCCACATTGGTGCGCACCGCGCTCAGCATCGAGCCCCGGGACGGCTTCCTGTATGTCTTCATGCCCACGGTGGCGCGCGTGGAGGACTACCTGGAGCTGGTCGCTGAGTTGCAGGCCGCCGCCGAGGATCTGCCGATCCGGCTGGAGGGCTACCCCCCGCCGGCCGACCTGCGGATGGGCGTGCTGAAGGTCACCCCGGATCCCGGCGTCATCGAGGTCAACGTCCAGCCCGCAGACACCTGGCGCGAGGCCGTGGACATCACCACCGGCGTCTATGCCGACGCGCGGGCCTGCCGCCTGGGCGCCGACAAGTTCATGATCGACGGGCGCCATACCGGCACTGGCGGCGGGGCCCACGTGGTCATCGGCGGTGCGAGCCCGGCGGACTCGCCCTTCCTGCGCCGGCCCGACGTGCTGAAGAGCCTGCTGCTCTATTGGCAGCGGCATCCTGCGCTCTCCTACCTGTTCTCCGGACTGTTCGTGGGCCCGACCAGCCAGGCGCCGCGCATCGACGAGGCGCGCCACGACGCGCTCTACGAGCTGGACATCGCGCTCGGCCTGATCCCGGCGCCCAGCAAGAAGAAGCCGCCGGCGCCTTGGCTGGTGGACCGCCTGTTGCGCAACCTGCTGACCGACGTGGCCGGCAACACCCATCGCACTGAGATCTGCGTCGACAAGCTCTATTCCCCCGACGGGCCGATGGGCCGGCTGGGTCTGCTGGAATTCCGCGGCTTCGAGATGCCGCCGGACCCGCGCATGAGCCTGGCCCAGCAACTGCTGATCCGCGCGCTGGTCGCCTGGTTCTGGCGCGAGCCCCAGGCCGGGCGCCTGGTGCGCTGGGGCACGTCGCTGCACGACCGTTTCATGCTGCCGCACTTCGTCTGGCGCGACTTCCAGGAGGTGATGGGCGACCTCAATCGCGCCGGCTACGATTTCGACCCGCACTGGTACGAGGCGCAGCGGGCGTTCCGTTTCCCGGTGCACGGCCGAGTCGAGTACGGCGGGGTATCGCTCGAGCTGCGCCACGCCCTGGAACCCTGGCACGTGATGGGCGAGGAGGCCTCCGGCTCCGGCACGGTCCGCTTCGTCGACTCATCCGTGGAGCGGCTGCAGGTGCTGGCTGACGGGTTCAATCCCGAGCGTCACGTCATCGCCTGCAACGGCCGGGCGCTGCCGATGACCGCGACGGGCGTGGCGATGCAGGCGGTCGCCGGCGTGCGGTACAAGGCCTGGAAGCTGCGGAGCGGCCTGCACCCGACGCTGCCGGTCAACGCGCCCCTGACCTTCGACATCATCGACCGCGGCAACGCGCGCTCGATCGGCGGCTGCGTCTATCACGTGACCCATCCGGGCGGGCGCAGCTATGATACCTTCCCGGTCAACTCCTATGAGGCGCAGGCGAGGCGCAAGGCGCGGTTCGAGGAGCAGGGCCACAGTCCAGGAACCATCAAGGTTCCGCATGCCGAGCCGACGGACGAATTCCCGATGACCCTGGACCTGAGAACGCCCGGTGGCCGCTGAGACCGCCACCCAGCGCCGGCGCGAAGACCTCGAGCCGTCCGCGGCAAAACGGCTGTCCGGGTGGCTGCGCGGCTACACGCCGATACCCGGCATTCCGGACGAGCTGTTTGACGCAGGCGGCCGTCCGCGGGCCGACTGGCTGAGTTTCCTTGGCGACTTCGCGGAATACCCGGACGGCGAATCGAAGAGCCGCTTCGACCTGGCGACCCGGCACATCCGTGACACCGGGGTGTCCTATCGGGTCTATGGCGAAGAGAACGAGCAGAGCTGGCCGCTGAACCCCCTGCCCCTGATCCTGGGTCAGGACGAGTGGCGGGAGATCGCCGCCGGCGTTGAACAGCGCGCCAAGCTCATGGAAGCCCTGCTGCAGGACATCTACGGTCCGGCGGCCCTGGTGAGCGAAGGCCACCTGCCGGCCGCCGCGCTCACCGGAAGCGTCGACTTCCTTCCGCAGTTGCGCGGCGTGAAGCCGCCGGGCGGCCGCTATCTGCAGATCTATGCCGCCGATCTGGGGCGCGGTCCGGATGGACGCTGGTGGGTGCTCGACGACCGCACGCAGGCGCCGTCCGGCGCGGGCTACGCGCTGGAAAACCGGCTGGTGCTGAGCCGCGCCTATCCAAACCTCTACAACGCCATGAATGTGGAGCGGCTCGCGCCCTTCTTCGATGGCTTCCGCAAGGGCCTGGCGGCGGCCGCCGACCGCGCCGACCCGCGCATCTGCCTGCTCACGCCCGGGCCGTTCAGCGAGACCTATTTCGAACAGGCCCACCTCGCCCGCTATCTCGGATTTCTGCTGGTCGAGGGCGACGACCTGATCGCCCGCGACGGCAAGGCCTATGTGCGGACCATCGCCGGCCTGAAGCGCGCGGACGTGATCCTGCGCCGCGTGGACGCCGACTTCATCGACCCGCTGGAGCTCAACGGCGCCTCGCGGCTGGGCGCGCCCGGACTGCTGGAGGCCATCCGCGCAGGCGGCGTGGCCATGCTGAACATGCCGGGATCCGGGGTCGCTGAGTCAAAGTCGCTTTTGGGGTTCCTGCCGAAGCTCTGCCGTCGGCTGCTGGGCGAAGACCTCCAGATGCCAAACGTCGCGACCTGGTGGTGCGGCCAACCGCTCGAGCGCAATATGGTCGAGCGCAATCTCGAACAGTTGGCGATCGCGCCCGCGTTCAACAGCCAGAGCGACGACGGCGCCCTCACCCGACCGCGGATGATGGCCGACCTTTCGCCTGAAGAGCGCGCCGACCTTCGCCAGCGCCTCGCCGACCGCCCGGGGGACTTCGTGGGCCAGGAGGTGGTGCGTCTGTCCACCATGCCAGTGCTGCGCGACGGCCTGCTGCAGCCCGCGCCGTTCGTGCTGCGGGTCTACGCCGCCTGGACGCCGGAGGGGTTCAAGATCATGCCGGGGGGCTTCTGCCGCACCTCCGAGCGCCCCGATGTCCGGGCGATCGCCATGGGTGGGGACGCGCGCACCGCCGACGTCTGGGTCATCGACGACAAGCCGGTCGAGCGGGTCAGCCTGCTCGCCAGCAAGGACGACGTGAAAATCCGGCGCATCCTCGGACATCTGCCCAGTCGCGCGGCCGACAACCTGTTCTGGCTGGGACGATATGTCGAACGCGCCGAGGCGACGCTGCGGCTGGCGCGCAGCCTCTGCACCAGCCTGATGGATTCCGAATCCGCCGCCCACACCAGCGGCGAGACGCTGGCCAGCCTGCAGGAACTGCTGATCGACTGGGGCGCCCTGGACGAAAAGCACCTTGGGCTGGGCGCGCTGGAGTCTGCCCGCGACGCCCTGCACGACCAGACGGCCTACGGCTCGGTCATCTACCTGGTGCGCGGCGCGCGGCGCACCGCGGCCAGCATGCGCGAGCGCCTCTCCGCCGACTTCTGGACCTTGCTGGTCAATCTGGAACGCGAACTCACCGAAGGCGCCCAGGCCCCGCTGTCCGAGGCCGAGGCGCTGCAACAGGTCGAGAGCGCGCTGCAGATCCTGGCGGCGCTGGCTGGGCTGGCGCAGGAAAACATGAACCGCGTCGCCGGTTGGCGCTTCCTCGACATGGGTCGACGCATCGAACGCGGCATCAACGCCTGCCGCATCACCCGCACCTTCGCCCATGATGGCGCCACACCTGACGACCTGGACCTTCTGCTGGATCTTGCCGACAGCCAGATCACCTACCGCGCACGCTATCTGGTGGGCCTGGCGCTTACGCCCGTGCGCGACATGGTGATGCTGGATCCCTTCAACACCCGCTCCCTCGCCTTCCAGGTGCAGACGATCAGGGAGCACCTTTCGGTCCTGCCCTCCCTGCTGGACGACGGCATGCTGGAAGAGCCCAGCAAGGTGCTCCTGCCGCTTGTCGCTGACGTCGAGACCGCCGACGCCAAGAGCCTGACTTCGGCGAAGATCCAGGCCTTCGAACGCAGCCTGTTGCGCCTTTCCGGTGCTGTCGCCGACCGGTACTTCCTGCAGGGCGCCCACGCGGTCCCCACAGTGAAGCTCGGCGGCCTTGCGTGATCTATGCCCTGCGCCATCGCACCACCTACGCCTATGAGGAGCCGGTCACATTTGCGCGCTGCGTGCTTCGGCTGACGCCGAGAGACTCCGCAGCCCAGACGGTGCTGGCCAACGCCATCAAGGTCAGCCCCCGGCCGGTGGACGTTCGCGACGGCGTCGGCCCGTTCGGCGAAAAGACCCGCACTGTGGTTATCGACACGCCGCACGAAACCCTGGTGATCGAGGCGAACTCCCGGGTGGACGTCCACGCCCCAACGCCGCCGGAAGCGGGGCGCAGCCCGCCTTGGGAGCGTGTGAAAGCCGCCGGCCTCGACAGCTTTGTGCTGGGCCCCGAGGGGCCCGCCGCCCACCTCTATCCCACCCGTCGCACGCCCGCGGCGGCGGCGATCACCGAATATGCCCGCCAGAGCTTCGGCAAGGGCCGCCCGATCATCGAGGCGGCGGCCGAATTGATGACCCGCATCCGCGATGAATTCACCTACGATCCGGACGCCACCACCGTCTCCACGCCCGTTCTGGACGCCTTCACCGCACGCCATGGCGTCTGCCAGGACTTCGCGCATGTGATGATTTCCGGGCTCAAGGGGCTGGGTCTGCCGGCCGCCTATGTCAGCGGCTACCTGCGAACCATCCCGCCGCCAGGCAAACCGCGCCTGGAAGGCGCCGACGCGACCCACGCGTGGATTTCCCTCTGGTGCGGCGACACTGACGGCTGGGTCGGCTTCGATCCCACCAACGCCCTGATCGTCCAGAACGACCACATCATCCTCGCCATCGGCCGCGACTACTCGGACGTGGCCCCCATCGACGGCATCATCCTCGCCCCTGGCGTCCAGACCCTGAAGGTGGAAGTGGACGTCATCCCTCAGGACGAGGCGAACGTCGCTGCGGCCGCAGGCCCAAGAGCACGTTCGCGAGCCGGTTGATCTCGTCTGATACTCCCGACGTTTACGGCTTAATGTATTGTTTTAAAATACATTATTCCCACTCGATGGTGCCGGGCGGCTTCGACGTCACGTCATAGACGACACGGTTGACGCCCCGCACCTCGTTGATGATCCGGGTGGCGCAGCGGCCCAGGACCTCCCAGGGAAATTCGAAGAAGTCGGCGGTCATGCCGTCCGTCGAGGTGACCGCCCGCAGCGCCAGGACGTCCTCGTAGGTGCGAGCATCCCCCATGACTCCGACCGTTTTCACGGGAAGCAGCACCGCGAACGCCTGCCAGATGGCGTCGTAGAGGCCGGCCTTGCGGATTTCGTCGAGATAGATCGCGTCGGCCTGCTGCAGCACCGCCACCTTCTCGCGCGTGATCTCGCCGGGGATCCGGATGGCCAGGCCCGGGCCCGGGAAGGGATGGCGGCCGACGAAGGCCGGCGCCAGGCCCAGTTCGACGCCCAGCGCACGGACCTCGTCCTTGAAGAGTTCGCGCAGGGGCTCGACCAGCTTGAGCTTCATGTAGTCCGGCAGGCCGCCGACATTGTGGTGGCTCTTGATCACCGCCGAGGGGCCGCCACTGGCCGAAACGCTTTCGATGACGTCCGGATAGAGGGTGCCCTGGGCCAGGAACTCGGCGCCGTCGACCTTGGCCGCCTCGCGGTCGAAGATCTCGATGAATACCCGCCCGATGATCTTGCGCTTGGTCTCGGGGTCCGACACGCCGGCAAGCTCGCCGAGGAATTCCTTCGACGCATCAACGTGTATCAGCGGAATATTGTAGTGATCCCGGAACATGGTGACCACCTGATCGGCCTCGTTCAACCGTAGCAGGCCGGTGTCCACCAGGACGCAGGTGAGCTGGTCGCCGATGGCCTCGTGGATCAGCACCGCCGCCACGGAGCT
>JBBREC010000070.1:0-17029 GCA_038203295.1 Caulobacterales bacterium | reverse complement strand
GCCGGCATGTTGAGCAGGTCTACCTGAACGGCGGGGCGTATTCTGACGACCTGCGGGTGATCCGGGGCTCGCTACAGGCGGAGCGATCAGCCAACGGTGGCACGAACAGCGGTTACATTCAGGTGTCCCGTGGTCTCAGCGTGCTGGGCGCCACCCGGCAACCCAGATTCGACCATTCTAGGGCGGATGCAGACGGACAGTTCTGGAAGGTCAACGCCGGGGCGACGCACTACAACGACATCGGCCGAAACGCGGGCCTGTTCCTGGCTGCCGACGGCCAGTGGGCGCCCGATCCGCTGCTGCTTTCCGAGGAATTCGCGCCGGGCGGCGCACCCTACGGAAGAGGCTATAACTATGCAGAAATCTCTGGCGACAGCGGTGTGGCGGGCCTGGCCGAACTGCGGTTGGGCTGGAATCCAAAGCTGCCGCCGATCAGCTTCTTCCAGGTGTACGGTTTCGTCGACGCGGCTGAGGTCTGGAACAAACCAAGCCCCTCTTCGCGCCGCTCGACTTCCTTGGCCTCGGCCGGCGGGGGGGTGCGCCTAACGCTGCGCGACCGCTTTACAGTTCGGGTGGAAGCCGCCAAGCCGCTTACACTCACGCCGTTTGAAACCGGCAATAGGGGCTGGCGTGGGTTTGTATCGTTGTGGGCCGGGTTCTGAGGGCGTCGCCGGTCCCGGCACAACCTGAGTTCTGGCGGTCTGTTAGGCGATTGAGCAGGTCGTGCCTAAGGTCGAGGCCAGTGTGAAGATCAAGCTCTAGGCGGGGCGTGTCCGGTGATAGCCCTCAAGGCGGACGCGATCTGTTCCCGCGATCTGTTCCTGCTACGGCTCGAAACATGCTGCGAACGCGTAGGCGGCGTCTGCTTCGACGCCAAAAGCCAATGTACCCAAAAGGCACTATGATCCAGTTGTTCCCGCACTTCTGAGCCTGCGGCGGCGCACGTGGTGTATGGGTGCGCGCTTCAAAACGAAAAAACCTGGGTTCCCGCTTTCGCGGGGATGAGCGGAGAGCAAAATTGGGAAAAGAAGCCAGCGTCACAGCCGTCTTCGCGGATGGAGCAGATGAAGGCCGTCTGCAGTACGGGGCGCCGAAGCTGGTCTTCAGGGGCCGCCAGCGCCGGACGTATGACGCCGAGGCGCTGACCGGCGTGCGGGCCGAGGGCGCCGATCTGGTGCTGGCCGACGGCGCGCGGTTCACGCTGGGGGAGAAGCAGGCGCTCTCCTGGGCCGGCGCGATCCTCAATCCCAAGGGCCGGATGGACAAGATCGGCGCGAAGGCCGGCATGCGCGCCGCCGTCATGGGCGTGAAGGACGAGATGCTGTCCGCCGAGCTGGCCGCCAAGGGCGCGCTGCCGGTTACCGAGCTCTCCAATCTCGACCTGCTGTTCTACGCCGCCGACAGCGCCGAGGAGCTGGCGCGCATTGAGGGTCTGATCCCGCTGCTCTCCGAAAAGGGGGCGCTCTGGGTCGTCTCGCGCAAGGGCAAGGCGGCCACGGTGAAGGACATCGAGGTCATGGCCGCCGCCAAGGCCCACGGTTTGGTCGACAACAAGGTGGTGGCGTTCTCGCCTACCCACACCTCGCTGCGCTTCGTGCGGCGCAGCGCGGAGGTCGAGAGCTAGCGCCGGCGGCCGTTGCGCCGTAAGCGAGGGCATGTCCCTTCGCGACTTCGGGCTCCTGGCGCTGGTGTGCCTGGTCTGGGCGTCCAACAATATCGTCTCGAAATATGTGGTGAGCCACCTCGGCCTGCCGCCGCTGTTCTATGCGGCGGTGCGCTTTGGGATCGTGGCGCTGGCGGCCTCGCCCTGGCTCTTGCCGATGCCCCGGCCGCAGTGGCGGCTGATCGTGGTGGCGCTGCTGATGGGCGGCGGCAACTTCGCGCTGATCTTCATAGCCCTGAAAACCTCGACGCCTTCGGCGGTGGCGGTGGTGAGCCAGCTCGGCGTGCCGATCACCACCCTGCTGTCGATGGCGATGCTGGGCGAGCGCATCCGCTGGCGCCGCGGACTTGGCATCGCGCTGACCTTCGCCGGCGCCATCGCGGTGATGTGGGACCCGCATGGGTTTTCCATCTCGCTGGGCCTGCTCTACGTCGTGGGGTCGGCGATCGCGGGGTCCCTGGGTGCGGTGATGATGAAGCAGATCGAGGGCGTGAAGCCGCTGCAGTTCCAGGCCTGGGTGGGTTTCGCCTCGTTCTGGCCGCTGCTGCTGCTCACCGGTCTCTTCGAGCCCGGGCAGGTGCTGGCCGGACTGCACGCCGGCTGGCCGTTCCTGGCGGCGGTGCTTTACTCCGGCCTGGTGGTCTCGCTGGGCGCACATACGGCCTACTACCTGCTGATCCAGCGCTACGAGGCGAACCTGATCTCGCCGCTGACCCTGATGACGCCCCTGGCCACCATCGCGCTGGGCGTCGCGATCTTCCATGATCCGTTCGGGCCGCGTATGGCGATCGGCAGCGCGATCGCGCTCGGCGGGGTCCTGATCATCGCGCTTCGGCGCAACCAGGTCATGCCGCTGTTGATGGCTATCCGGAACCGCGCGCAATGAACCTCATCGAAGCGCCATCGCCGAATTTCGAACCTCGCAAGGGCGTGCCCGACACCATCGTCCTGCACTACACCGGCATGCCCACCGGCGAGGAAGCGCTGGCCCGCCTTCGCGACCCCGAGGCCAAGGTCTCGTCGCACTATGTCGTCGAGGAGGACGGCCGCGTCTTCCGCCTGGTGCCGGAGGAGCGCCGCGCCTGGCACGCCGGCCTTTCATTCTGGAAGGGCGAGACCGACATCAACACGCGCTCGGTCGGCGTCGAGATCGTCAATCCCGGGCATGAGTTCGGCTACCGCGCCTTTCCCGACGCCCAGATTGCCGCGGTCATCGAACTGGTGGCCGATATCCGCAGCCGATGGATGGTCGAGGACAGCCGCATCGTCGGACACGCCGACATCGCGCCGGACCGCAAGGACGACCCCGGCGAGCTGTTCCCCTGGAAGCGGCTGGCCGAGGCGGGCCACGGGCTCTGGGTCGAACCGCCGTCCGCACCTGGCGCGCCGCTGGGCGAGGGCGAGGAAGGGGTCGGCGTCTTCGGGCTGCAGGCCGGTTTGACCCGACTGGGCTACGACTGCGCGCCGTCCGGCAAGTTCGACGCCCACACCACCGCGGTCGTCCGCGCCTTCCAGCGCCACTGGGTGCAAAGCCGTTTCGACGGGATCGCCGACGGCGTAACCCGCGCGCGGCTGATCGCGCTCCTGAGGCTTGGAGCCTGACGCCGGGATGGAGGAGCCGTTCGTCCTGCGGCCGTTGACCTCGGCGGACGCGCCGGCGGTGCTGGCGCTCTACCGGGCTGTAGCGGCCAGCCCGGACAGCGGCCTCGCGCGTGCTCCGGACGAGATGGACCTGGCCTGGGTCCGGGGCTTCCTCGCCAGGGCCTCAGGGCAGGGTGCGACCCTGGGCGCCTGGGCGGGCGACGCCCTGGCCGGCGAGGTCCATGCCTCGCGCATGGGGCCGCGGCAGTTCGACAGCAACCTGATGGACCTGACCGTCGCGGTGCATCCCGCCTGGCAGGGGCGGGGCGTAGGCGCGCAGCTGTTCGATGGCCTCTTCGCCGCGGCGGCGGCCATGACGCCGAGGATCGAGCGCATCGAACTCGCGGTCCGCGAAGGCAACTCAGGCGCGCTGCGCCTCTACCAGAGACTGGGCTTCGTGATCGAGGGCCACCACCCCGGCCGGGGCCCCCAGCCCCACGGGTCGGTCGAGGCGGACATCACCATGGCGAAGTTTCTCTAGTTCGCCTGGATCGCCGACAGCTTCCACGGGCCGCTGGTCCGACGTGCGAAGGTCCAGAGTTCGACGGTCTGGCTGGGCCGGTCCGGATCGCCGGACAGGACGGCTCCGCTGGTGCGGTCACGCATCAGGTCGATGCTCTCGTAGCGCATGGCCGCAGTGGCGTAGTCGGTGTCCCCCTCCCGCCAGGCTTCGCCAACGTCGGCCTGCAGCAAGCGCGTGCCGCTGACCTCGTTGCGGCGTCCATGGGTGGCGTTCTCGCTCAGTTCCTCGGCCAGGTAGGACATGATCTCAGGCGTCGTGCGTTCTCGCAGGCCCGGGTAGTCCTCGCGTCCGAAAGCGTCCTGGATTTCGGTCAGCAGGCGCTCGAAATCGTTCTGGTCCTGCTGGCTGATCGGGATTTCCCAGGCGGGGCCGCCGGTAGGCGGGACGGACGTGGCGCCGGGCGTTGGGCCGCTGAAGCCGCCACCGCCGGTGAAGCCCTGCGCGCCGCCATTGGTCGACTGCGGCTGTTCCCAGGGCATGGACGCGGCCGGCCGAGGCCGCCGGAAGAGGCGCATCAGCAGGGACACACCCAGGCCGATCACGGCGATCTGGATGAGCATGGTCAGCAGGCCGCCGCCCGCGCCCATGCCTCCGCCGCCCCATCCGCCGCCCCAGCCATGGCCCATCAGGCCTCCGATCAGCCCGCCGGTCACGAGGCCGCCGAGGAATCCGCCGCCGAATCCGCCGAAGCGGCCGCCCCCGAAGCCGGCGGCCGGCGCGCCCGCCGCGTAGCCGGGCTGTCCGGGACGCGCGGCGTAGGCGCCGCCAGGCTGCGTGCCGGCGCCACCTGCGGGCGGTTGGGTCATGGAGCGCTGAACTGGGGGCACGTAGCCCGGCGACGTCTCGGTGTGGCGGGGCTGGGAATAGGTCCGTGAGCCGCGGCTGCCGAAGCTTCCGCCCCGTCGGGCATCGGCCGGCTCGGCCATGAGCAGGCCCAGGACCAGGCTCACGCCAAGCGCCGCAGTGATCTTTGAACGAAGGGACGCCATCAGTGTCTCCGTGAGAGTCGCCGCACATGTATGTGCACGCCGCCCCGGCCGCCAGCGTCGGTCACGCGAGCTTGACCGGACCCGCCGGAGCCCTCACGTTCCGCGCGGACCAGACGGCTGGGCGATCGCGGCGCCCGCAAGGGGGTCGAGGAAAGTCCGGGCTCCACGACGGCATGGCGGCGGGTAACGCCCGCCGGGGGCGACCCCTGGGATAGCGCCACAGACAGCAAACCTCCTCTCGTCTGAGAGGGAAGGGTGAAAGGGTGGGGTAAGAGCCCACCGCGTGCCTGGTAACAGGGACGGCATGGCAAGCCCCGCCAGGAGCAAGACCGAATAGGGACCGTGCGCCTTTCGCAAGAAGGGTAGGGCTGTCGTAGGCCTGAGCGGTCCGGGTAGGTCGCGAGAACCGTCCCGCGAGGGGCGGTCCAGAGGAATGATCGCCAATGTCCGGGGCTTCGGCTCCGGGCGGCACAGAACCCGGCTTACAGGCCGTCTGGTCCCCAATCATCCCCAGCGAAGACCGGTGCACGAGGCCGCGTTGTTAACAGGTTCCATGTATGTTCTGTGGATAACAAGCTTTGGTTAACCATACTCGCCCGCGACACCTTTGTTTTAACCCACAAAGGTCATTGAGTGTCATTGCAGCCCAGTTAATCCCATGATACCCCATTCGTACTTCGCTAACCATCTGTGTGCCTGGGGCGGGCCGGATGGAGGCGTGAGTGGGGCGGCCGGGTCTGCCGGTCGGAAACGGGGTGCTGGGACGGATGTTTCTCTCGACCTTCGAGAAACAGTTGGACGCCAAGCGACGCATCGTCGTGCCGCAGGACTTCCGCGCCCTCACGTCGGGGCCCTTCGACGGCATCTTCTGCTTCCCCTCCATCGAGGCCGACTGCATCGAGGCGGGCGGCAAGGCGCTGTTCGACCGCTATGCGGCGGTGATCGAGGAACTGGAATTCGGCGACCCGGTGCGCAGCGCCCTGGAGACCTCGGTGCTGGGCGGCATGTCGCGCCTCGCCTTCGACACCGCCGGCCGGATCACTCTGCCTGAACCCCTCTGCGACATGTTCGGCCTCTCGGACTGGGTGGTTGTGGTGGGCCTGGGCGACCGCTTCCAGATCTGGGAGCGCGAAGCCTTCCAGGCGCACCGTTCGGCGCAGCGCGACGTGGCCCGCGAAGGTCTCGCCAACATGCGCCTGCAGCAGCGCGCCGCCCGGCTTTCAAGCGGGGGGGCCGGATGAGCGCCCCGCACGTCCCGGTCCTGATCGACGGGGTGATGGCCGCGTTGCAGCCTGTGCGGGGGAAGACGATCGTCGACGGCACCTTCGGCGCCGGCGGCTACAGCCGCGCTTTCCTTGACGCCGGTGCCAGCGTCATCGCCTTTGACCGCGACCCTTCGGCCCGCAGGTTCGCCGAGGGCCTGCCGGCCGACCGCTTCCGCCTCGTCGAGCGCCGCTTCTCCACCCTGGACGAAGAGACCGGGCCAGGCGCGGTGGACGCGGTGGTGTTCGACATCGGCGTCTCCTCGATGCAACTGGACGAGCCGGACCGCGGCTTCTCGTTCATGCGTGACGGACCGCTGGACATGCGCATGGCGGCCGACGGGCCAACGGCGGCGGACCTGGTCAATGACGCCGAGCCCGCCGACCTGGCGCGTATCCTCTACGTCTACGGCGAAGAGCGGCAGAGTCGCCGGATCGCCGGCGCCATCGCGCGCCGCCGGGCCGAGCAGCCGTTCACGCGGACGCTGGAGCTGGCCGAGTTCATCGAGAAATGCCTCGGCGGTCGCCGCGGCGCCAAGACCCATCCCGCCACCCGCTCGTTCCAGGCGATCCGCATCGCGGTCAATGAGGAGCTCAGCGAGCTGGAGGCCGGCCTCGTCGCCGCCGAGCGGGCGCTGAAGGTCGGCGGCGTGCTCTGCGTCGTGACGTTCCATTCGCTGGAAGACAGAATCGTGAAGACGTTCCTGTCGGTGCGGGCGGGCAGGACCCCGGCGGGTTCGCGCCACGCGCCCCCGGTGCAGGCCGGTGCGGCGCCCAGCTTCCAACTGCTGTTCAACGGCGCCCAGGGCGCGTCGGACGCGGAGGTGGCTGCAAACCCCCGGGCCCGTTCGGCGAAACTGAGGGCGGCCGTGCGTACCGAGGCGTCTGTGTGGAGGGAAGCGGCATGAACCTGCTCGACCGCAGGATCCGGGGTTTCCGGCTGGTGGACCTGATCGCGCTTGGCTTGCTTACGGCCCTGATCCTCGGGGTCTATCTGGCCAAGACCATTGCCGGGCGCGAGCGCACTGAGATCGCCAAGGTCGAGCGCCAGATCGACACAGAGAAGTCACGCATCCGGCTGCTTCAGGCCGAGGTGTCCCACCTCGAACAACCGGCGCGCATCGAGCGTCTGTCGGAGGCCTACCTCGGCATGGCGCCAGTGACCTTCAAGCGCGAGATCTCCACCGAGGGTCTGGCGGACGCCGCCGGCAAGCCGGTCACGCCGCCCGCCAAACCGGTCGAGGTGACGCCGGATCCGACTACGACCTTCTCGCCACTGGGCGCGCCGCAGGAGCCGGTCTCCGTGCAGGTCGCCACGGCCTCGCCGAAGGCGGTTGGCGTGGCCCGATGAGCCTTGGCCAGCACACCTTCGATTCCTCGGCGCTCTCGCGCTGGCTGTCGGGCCTCGTCTGGCGCGTCGAGCACGCCTTCGAGCGCGCGCGCGCCTCGGGCAAGGCCGAGGATGACACCCGCATCCGCATCTTCTTCGTGCTGGCCCTGTTCTCGGCGGGCTTCCTGACCCTGGCGGTGGGTGCGGCGCACAATGCGGTGTTCTCCAGCAACGGCAAGGTCGATGCCTATTCCGCACCCATCGGCGCGGCGCGGGCCGACATTGTCGACCGCAATGGCCAGATGCTGGCCGCCGATCTTCTGCACTACGGCCTCTACATCGACCCGCGCGAGATCTGGGATACCGCCGAGACCCGCGCGGCGCTCACCGCCGCCCTGCCGGAACTGACGGCCGAGCGACTCGACCGCGCCCTGCGCGCCGGGCGGCGCACCTTCGCTATCGGCGGCCTGACGCCGGAGGCCCGCGCCAAGGTCCACGACCTTGGCCTGCCCGGCGTCAGCTTCGAGCCGGAGCAGAAACGGGTTTATCCGCTGGGCTACACCGGCGCCCACATCATCGGCTTTGCCGACTCGGGTGGCGAAGGCCTGGCCGGGGCGGAAGCCGCACTGAACGAGGACATCCGCAGCCAGGTCGCCAACCGCGGCACGGTGCCGCTCTCCATCGATCTGCGGGTGCAGGCGGCGCTGGAGGACGAGCTCTATAAGGCCGTCGCCGAATTTACCCCCAGGGGCGCGGTGGGGGTGGTGGTCAATGTGCACACCGGCGAGATCCTGGGGATGGCCAGCTATCCCACCTTCGACCCGAACAAGCCCGGTGCAGCGAGCCTGGACGCGCGCCTGAACCGCGCCGCCGGCGCGGTCTACGAGATGGGCTCGACCTTCAAGGGCTTCACGGTGGCCATGGGTCTCGACTCGGGCGTCGCCACGCCGGAGTCGACCTTCGACGCCCGCAGCGACTTCCACCTCGGCTACCGGGTTATTCACGACTACCACGCGACGCGGAAGATCCTGACGCTGGTGGAGGTGTTCCAGCACTCCTCGAACATCGGCACCGCCAAGCTGGCCGAGGCCGTCGGCGTCCAGCGGCTCAGCGCCTACTTCAAGGCGTTCGGCCTGACCTCGCCGGCCAAGGTCGAACTGGTGGAAACCGCCCGTCCGCTGACGCCCAAGGTCTGGAACGAGGACGCCGTGGCTTCCACCTCGTTCGGCCACGGCATGAACGTCAGCCCGCTGGCGCTGGTGCGGGCCTATTCGGGCATCCTGAACGGCGGCGAGCTGCTGCCGCTGACCATCAAGAAGCTGCCGGCGGGCACGGTGGTTCACGGCCCCCGCATCGTCTCGGAGAAGACCGCCGCGACCATGCTGCAGATCATGCGCGCCAACGTCAGCTGCACCTGCGGCTCGGGCGGCAAGGCTGACGTGCCGGGCCTGAACGTCGGCGGCAAGACCGGCACAGGCGAGAAGTACGATCCGGCGATCCGCGGCTACAGCCACACCAAGCAGGTCTCGTCGTTCGCCGCCGTCTTCCCGACCGACGGCCCCCTGAACGCCCCACGCTACTTCGTGCTGATCCTGATGGACGAGCCGCACGCGACGGCGAAGAGTTACGGTTTTTCCACCGGCGGCTGGGTCGGCGCGCCGCCGGCCGGCAAGGTGATCGAGCGCATCGCGCCGTTCCTGGGCGTGTCGCGCCGCGCGGCGACCTACCCGTTCACCCCGGCCGTCGAACTGCCGGCCGGCGCGGAGGTGGAAGAATGAAACTCTCCGACCTGCTCCAGCGCGATCTCAACAATGACCCGGAGATCACTGGCGTCACCGCTGACAGCCGCAAGGCCGGCCCGGGCTACCTGTTCGCGGCCCTACCGGGCTCCAAGGTCGACGGCCGGGCCTTCGCCGCCAAGGCCCAGGCCCAGGGCGCGGCGGCCGTGCTGGCTGGCCGCGACATCGACGGCCTGTCGATCCCGCTGGTCACCGCCAACGATCCGCGCCGCGCCTACGCCCTGGCCGCCGGCGCTTTCTTCGGCAAGCAGCCCCGGACCTGCGTCGCGGTCACCGGCACCAATGGCAAGACCTCGGTGGCGGGCTTCTGCCGCCAGATGTTCGCCCACGCGGGCTTCAAGGCCGCCAGCATGGGCACGCTGGGCGTGCGCGTCAGCGGCCCCGGCGTGGCCGACGAGCAGATCACCCCGCCCGGCCTGACCACGCCGGACGCCGCCGACGTGGCGCGTCTGCTGGCCCAGACCGCGGCGGCCGGCGTCACCCACCTGGCGCTGGAAGCGTCCTCTCACGGTATCGACCAGCGTCGGCTGGACGCAGTGAACCTCAAGGCCGCTGGCTTTCTCAACCTGACCCAGGACCACCTGGACTATCACGGCACCATGGGCGCCTACCGCGCCGCCAAGCTGCGCCTGTTCGAGACCCTGCTGCCGCGCGGCGGGACCGCCGTGCTCAACGGCGACAGCGACGCCTATTCCGCCTTCGCCGCCGCCGCTGTCAGCGCGGGCCATTCGGTGATGAGCGTCGGCGAGAAGAGCCAGGGCCTGCGGCTGGTCGAGCGCACCCTGCTGCCGGAAGGCCAGCGACTGAACATCTTCTTCCACGGCCGCCACTACGACGTTCGCCTGCCGCTGGCGGGCGCATTCCAGGCGTCCAACGCCCTGGTGGCCGCGGGCCTCTGCATGGCCGCGGGCCTCGGCGTCGAGCAGGCGCTGTCCGGGCTCGAGATCCTCGAAGGCGCGCCGGGGCGGCTGCAACGCGTCAGCGCAGGTCCCCGCGGCGGCGAGGCCTATGTCGACTACGCCCACACGCCCGACGGCCTGGAGACGGTGCTTAAGGCGATGCGGCCCCACGTGCGCGGCAGGCTCATCGTGGTGTTCGGCGCCGGTGGCGACCGTGACCGCACCAAGCGCCCACTGATGGGCGCGATCGCCGCCGACCTTGCCGACATCGCCATCGTCACCGATGACAATCCGCGCGGCGAAGTTCCCGCCGCGATCCGCGCCGAGGTCATGGCCGGCGCAACGGGCCTGAAGGAGATCGGCGACCGCCGTGAAGCGATCCGCGCGGCTGTGGCGATGCTGGGCGAGGGCGACATTCTGGTGGTGGCCGGCAAGGGGCATGAGCAGGGGCAGACCATCGGCGACGTGGTCCACCCTTTCGATGATGTGACAGAGACGGCGGCGGCGCTGGAGCAGGCACATGGCTGAGCCGCTGTGGACGTCTGACGAGATCGCGCGGGCGACCGGCGGCGAACTCGCAGGCGCCCCGTTCACGGCTTCCGGCGTTTCAATCGACACCCGGTCCATCGAGACCGGCGATCTCTTCCTGGCCCTGGGCGGCGTGCGCGACGGCCACGAATTCGTCGACGTGGCGCTGGGCAAGGGCGCGGCGGGAATCCTGGCGTCGCGGCCCGTTGCAGGCTCGGCCGTCATGGTCGGCGACACCTTCGCCGCCCTGGAGAAGCTGGGCGTCGCCGCGCGCGAGCGGGCCCCGCAGGCCAGGCGCGGCGCGGTCACCGGCTCGGTCGGCAAGACCAGCGTCACCCAGGCGATCATGGCAGGGTTGAAGCTGGCCGGCCGGGCGCATTCCTCGGTAAAGTCCTACAACAACCACATCGGCGTTCCGCTGACGCTGGCCCGCATGCCGCGCGACACCGAGCGCGCGGTCTTCGAGATCGGCATGAACCACGCCGGCGAGATCGCGCCCCTGACCCGGATGGTGCAGCCGCACGCCGCGGTCGTGACCACGGTCGGACCGGTCCACACCGAGAATTTCCCGGACGGCGAACTGGGCGTCGCCCACGCCAAGGCCGAGGTCTTCCAGGGCCTTTTGCCAGGCGGGATCGCGGTGCTCAACGCCGACAACGCCTGGTTCGGCATGCTGAAGGCAGAGGCCCTGAAGTTCGGCGCGACCGTTCGTTCGTTCGGGACCGTCGAAGGCTGCGACGCCCGGCTGATCAATTTCCAGCCGGCGAGCGGCCACGCCGTCTTGCAGGCGCGCTTCCATGGAGAGGCGCTGGACTTCCCGATCCTGCAGACCGGCCTGCACTGGGGCCTGAATTCCATGGCCGTGCTGTTGATGCTGGAGGCGCTCGACGTCAGCCTCAGCGACAGCCTGGCGGCGCTGGGCAGTTTCGAGCCGCTGGAGGGCCGGGGCGCAGAGAAAACCATCCACATCGCCGGAGGCGCCTTTACGCTGATCGACGAGAGCTATAACGCCAACCCGATTTCCATGTCCTCGGCCATCGCCACCCTTGGCGCGCGCAAGAGCGGTGGGCGGCGGATCGTCGCGCTGACCGACATGCTGGAACTGGGCCCGGAGGGCCCCGGCTATCACGTCGCCCTCACGCAACCTCTGGCTGCGGCCGGGATTGATCTGGTGTTCTGTGCGGGTCCGCTGATGAAATCCCTATGGGACGCCCTTCCTCCGACTCGGCGCGGCGGCTACGCCGAGTCTGCGGCGGATCTTGCGCCGCAGGTCAGCCGGACCGCAGAGCCCGGCGACCTTGTGATGGTGAAGGGCTCGAATGGATCGAAGGCGGGCGCCGTTGCCGCGGCGTTGAGCGCGCTCGACCTGAGTTCCGGGGAGCGCGACTGATGTTCTATTGGCTGTACGAACATCTCTCGGCCAACGGCCATTTCCACGTGCCGATTCTCAACCTGCTGAAATACCTGACGTTCCGCACTGGGATGGCGCTGTTCACCGCTCTGGTGATCGTGGTCTCCATGGGCTCGCGGTTCATCCGCTGGATGCAGGCCAAGCAGGGCAAGGGCCAGCCGATCCGCGCCGACGGCATCCAGCGCCACGTCCTCGAGAAGGCCGGCACGCCGACCATGGGCGGGGTGATGATCCTGGCCGGCCTGATCGTCGGAACGCTTCTGTGGTCGGACCTCTCCAACGTTTATGTCTGGGCGGTGCTGCTGGTGACCGCGGGCTACGGCCTGCTGGGCTTTTCGGACGACTACGCCAAGGTCACGAAACAGACGACCGACGGTATTTCCGGCAAGGCACGGCTGCTGCTTGAGGTCGGCATAGCGGTCGCCGCCATCAGCCTGATCATCCTGTTCGCGCCGAAGCCGCCGGAGGCGCCGGACCTCCTGACCTCGGTGAGTTTCCCGATCTTCAAGCAGGCGCTGGTCAACCTGAACTGGTTCTACCTGCTGTTCGGCGCCTTCGTGATCGTGGGCGCGGCCAACGCCGTAAACTTCACCGACGGGCTCGACGGGCTAGCCACGGTGCCAGTGATGATCGCGGCGTCCGCCTATGGCCTGATCGCCTATCTGGTCGGCAACTTCGTGTTCGCCAACTACCTGCAGCTCCACTTCGTGCCCGGCGTCGGCGAGGTCGCGGTTTACTGCGGGGCGATGATCGGCGCCGGCCTCGGTTTCCTCTGGTACAACGCCCCGCCGGCCCGGATTTTCATGGGCGACACCGGCTCCCTGGCGCTGGGCGGCGGCATCGGCGCGGTGGCGGTGGCCACCCGGCACGAGATCGTGCTCGGCATCATCGGCGGCCTGTTCGTCGCCGAGACCCTGTCGGTGATGATCCAGGTCGCGTGGTTCAAGCGCACCGGCCGGCGGGTCTTCCTGATGGCCCCGATCCATCACCATTTCGAGGAACTCGGCTGGTCCGAATCGACCATCGTCATCCGCTTCTGGATCGTCTCCATCGTGCTGGCCCTGCTGGGCCTCGCCACCCTGAAGCTGCGGTAGGGGAGGGCAAAGGCACGCCATGATCCCGGTTCGCGGCTTCGAGGGAAAGACGGTCGCCGTGTTCGGCCTGGCCCGCACGGGGCTGACGGCCGCCCGCGCGCTGATCGCCGGCGGGGCCCAGGTCGCGCTGTGGGACGACCGTCCCGCCGCCCGTGAGGCCGCCCAGGCCGAAGGCTTCGAGCTGACCGACCTCACGAAAGCCGACTGGTCGGACTTCGCCGCCCTGATGCTGTCGCCCGGCGTGCCGCTGACCCATCCCGCCCCGCACTGGACCGTCGAGCGCGCCCGCGGCGCCGGCGTGGAGATCGTCGGCGACATGGAGCTCTTCGCGCGCACGGTGAACGCCGCGCCCGAGCACAGGCGCCCGAAGATCGTCGCCATTACCGGCACAAACGGCAAGTCGACCACCACCGCGCTGGTGGGTCACATCTGCGCGATGGCCGGCCGTGATGTCCGCATCGGCGGCAATATCGGCCTGGGGGTCCTTGGCCTCGAGGACATGCACGGCGGGGCGGTCTACGTCCTGGAAATGAGCTCCTACCAGCTCGACCTCACGTCCAGCCTGCACGCCGACGTCACCATCATCCTCAACGTCTCGCCTGACCACCTGGAGCGGCACGGAACGATGGAAAACTATGTCGCGGCGAAGCGCCGGATCCTCGCCAACCAGGGCAAGGGCGACACTGCCGTAATCGGCGTCGACGATCCCTGGGGCCAGCAGATCTGCACCGAGATCACCGCCGCCAACCGCCGCACCATCGTGCCCATCTCGGCCTCCAAGGCCATGGGCCGGGGCGTTTATGCCCTGAACGGCCTGCTCTATGACGCCACCGGGGAACGGGCCGCCGAGGTCGCCGACCTCAACCGCGCCCGCTCGCTGCCGGGCCGTCACAACTGGCAGAACGCCGCGGCCGCCTACGCCGCCGTCAAGGGCCTGGGCATACCGGCCGCCGAGGCTGCCGAACACCTGATGAGCTTCCCGGGCCTCGCCCACCGCATGGAGCCCGTGGCTCAGCTCGGCAGGGTGAGGTTCGTCAACGACTCCAAGGCCACCAACACCGACGCCGCGCGCCAGGCTATGTCGAGCTATCCGAAATTCTACTGGATCGCCGGCGGCCAGCCGAAGACCGGCGGCATCGAGAGCCTTGCCGACCTCTTCCCGCGGATCGCCAAGGCCTACCTGATTGGTGAGGGCGCTCACGACTTCGCCGAGACGCTCAACGGCAAGGCCACGGTCATGGAGGCCGGGACCATGGATGTCGCCGTCGCCAACGCCTATGCCGACGCCCTGGCGACGAAGCAGGACGCCATTGTGCTGCTGTCGCCGGCGGCGGCCTCCTTCGACCAGTACGCCGACTTCGAGGCGCGCGGCGAGGCCTTCCGGTCTGCCGTCCAGCGCCTGGCCCATGCCGCCCAAGGGGCCGCCTAGTGCGGACCCGATCCAAGCCGGAATCGGGCGCCGCATGAGCGAGCGGATCAACACCTCCCAGGCTCACGCCTTCGCCCGCTCCGACCGCACCGCCATCGGCGTCTGGTGGTGGACGGTGGACCGCTGGATGCTGGGCGTCGTCGCCCTGCTGATCGCCATCGGCGTGGTGATGTCGTTCGCCGCCAGCCCGGCCGCCGCCATCCGCATGAACATCGGCGACCCGTTCCACTTCGCGGTGCGCCAGTGCGTGTTCGCGGCGGGCGCGGCGGTGATCCTGATCGGCGTCTCGATGTTGGACGTGCGTTCGCTGCGGCGCAGCGCCTTCGCCATCTGGCTGATCGCCATCGCCATTATGATCGCCCTGCCGTTCATCGGTCACAACGCCAAGGGCGCGACCCGATGGCTGGAGTTCGGCGGCTTCACTTTCCAGCCGTCGGAATACATGAAGCCGGCGCTGATCATCCTGGTCGCCTGGATGTTCGCCGAGGGCCAGAAGGGCCAGGGCGTGCCCGGCGTCTCCATCGCCTTCGTGCTCTATTTCATCTCCATCGGCCTGCTGCTGATACAGCCGGACGTTGGCCAGACGGTGCTGATCACCATCGCTTTTGGGGCGGCCTTCTGGATGGCGGGGGTTCCTCTCAGTTGGGTCATGCTGCTGGGCGCCGCCGCGGTGGCGGGGCTCTCGTCGACCTATTTCCTGTTCCCGCACGTCGCCAGTCGCGTGGACCGCTTCCTCTCGCCCGACAAGGCCGACACCCATCAGGTGGACGCCGCCGCCATCGCCCAGGCGGCCGGAGGCTTCTTCGGACGCGGGCCGGGCGAGGGGGTGATGAAACGCCACGTCCCCGACCTGCACACCGACTTCATCTATTCGGTCGGCGCCGAGGAATACGGCCTGGTCTTTTCCCTGCTGCTGATCGCGCTTTTCGCCTTCGTCGTGATCCGCGGCCTTTACCGCGCCATGAAGCTGAACGATCCCTTTGAACAGGTTGCGGCGGCGGGGCTCTTCGTCCTGGTCGGCCAGCAGGCCTTCATCAATGTGGCGGTGAACCTCAACATGATCCCGACCAAGGGCATGACCCTTCCGTTCATCAGCTATGGCGGCTCCTCGATGCTGGCCATGGGTCTGACGCTGGGCATGGCGCTCGCGCTCACCCGCCGCCGGCCGGGCGCCTACAGCGCCAACGAAGGCCTCGCCAAGGCCGGCGCGTACGCGTGATGCCGCCTCATGCGTAAGGTCGCCGTCGTCGCCGCCGGGGGGACCGGCGGACACCTGTTCCCTGCCCAGGCCCTGGCCGAAGCGCTGATCGCGCGCGGCTGGTCCATCGTGCTGGCATCCGACGAACGGGTGGCCGGCCTGTCGCAGGATTTCCCCGCCGAGCACCGCATCGGGCTTTCCGCCGCCACCTACCGGCGGGGCGACCCCATCGGCATGCTGCGCGCCGGCATCGCGGTGCTGCATGGCGCCGCCCAGGCGCGCGCGGCCTATCGCGACATCGGGCCGAACGTGGTGGTCGGGTTCGGCGGCTACCCGTCCGCGCCCGCCCTGGTCGGCGCGATCCTCGACCGCCGGCCCACCGTCATCCACGAGCAGAACGCGGTGATGGGCCGGGCCAACCGCATGCTGGCCAGCCACGTGCGCACGGTCGCCTGCGCCTTTCCGACCCTGCTCATGGCGCCGGATAAGGTGTCGGCCCGCGCCTTCCGCGTCGGCAACCCGGTTCGCCCCGCGATCCGGGCCCTTGCCGACCTGGCCTACGATCCGCCGACCGCCGAGGGGCCGCTTCGCCTGCTGGTCACCGGTGGCAGCCAGGGCGCGCGCCTGCTCTCCGAACTGGTGCCGGAGGCGATCGCGGCCCTGCCCGAGGCCCTGCGCCACCGGCTGGACATTCAGCAGCAGGCCCGGCCGGAATCCATGGAGGCGGCGCGGCGCATCTATCGCAACGCCAACGTCCAGGCCGAGGTCGCCCCGTTTTTCCGCGACATCGCCGGCCGGCTGGCCGCCGCCCACCTGGTGATCGGCCGCTCCGGCGCGGGCTCTGTCTGCGAGTTCGCGGTGGCCGGAAAGCCGTCGATCCTGGTGCCGCTGGCCATCGCGCTGGATGACGACCAGGGCCAGAACGCCAAGTTCCTCGCCGACGCGGGCGCGGCCGAGATCTGCCGGGAGAGCCAGCTCACGGTTGCAAGCCTTTCGGGCGCCCTGGAAACCCTGCTGACCAACCCGGCCCGGCTCGCCCGCATGGCCGCCGCCGCCCGCTCGGTCGCCATCCCCGACGCCGCCGAGCGCCTGGCCGACGTGGTGGAACAGACAGCGCGAAGCTGAGCCGCTTCAAGCGTATGTAAGTGCAGTCGAATATGGCTACATAAATTCACCCGCAGGTTGAATCGCAATTGCGGTTCGCGAGGCGTCGGATAACCTCGCGGCCACATCGGCTGCGGCGGGGAGATATTGACCCTTGCG
>JBBREC010000069.1:0-17392 GCA_038203295.1 Caulobacterales bacterium | reverse complement strand
GTCAGGACCGTGGTGGTCGAACAGCCACTGAATCAGGACGTCCACGATGCAGCCGCCGATGATCCTTAAATTTTCGATGCTACCGCGTGCGAGGAGCATTGACCAGGCGATCACCGGAGAGAGCACCGAGATCAGCAGGCGCTGCCAGCGGGGGTAGGCAAGCGCGCTCTCAAGGCCCCAGCGCGCACCGCCGAGGAAGGCCAGTATGACGGCAGACCAGGTGATGATGATGGTCAGGCCGCGCCGGGCAACATCCGGGTCACCCCAGCCGTAGGCGATCGCCGCCAGCGGAAAGGGAGCCAGCGCGGCGACGGCGATCAGCCAGAGCGCCATCGGCGGCGCCTCGTTGCGCTTGATCGACGTGGCGGTGTCGTCACTCACCATTCAGTGTCTCCGGAACGCTCTCGACGCCGCCCAACCGGCCCCCAGCGCGAAAGCCATCGCAGCCAGACCGTACGACCATGGCCTGCGATGGGCCCATAGGTAAAGGCCGCGCTCGACACCCACCTTTGCGACGGTCAGGGTGCGGACCTTCTCGGACACCGGGTGACCGTTCTGGAAGAGGACGATGGTCGCTTGGTATTCGCCAATCGGCGCCTCGGCGGGCAGGGCGATCTCGGCGCGGAACAGTCCCTTGTCGACGAAGCGGACGCCGTGCTCGTCGGCGGCGTAGAGGCCGGCCTTCGCCTTAAGGCGCACGACCGCGCGGCGCCAGTCGAGGTAGTCGCCGCCCAGCCGGGAGACCACCATGTCGCGGATGCCGTAGCGGGTTTCAGTCCGCTGTTCGGCCGGCGCGTGGATGGCAAGGTGGTCGACGCCGGCGCCGAGGCGGCGCAGTTCGGCGAAGCGGGCGATTTCGTCGAGAGGGCGGGAAGAGGCGGCGATGTAGAAGCCGGGCGCACCCTGGAACACCACCGGGCGGCTGTTCATCCACAGGCCCAGAAGGCGGGTCTTCCGCGCGATCCGCACGGGCTGTTCGGGACCGCGGACGATCACCACCACGTCACTGGGGCGCGAGAGCGGGTCGAAAACCGCGCCGTAGAGCACGATGCGCGCGCCGCGGAAGCCCGAGTTGACCCGGACGTTGGTCTCCGTGAGCGCAGCCGAGACCTCGGCGGGCGCGGCGACCGGCGGCGGAGGCGCGGCGGCTGGGATCATCCGCCCAGCCCCGACATCAGGACGAAGGGCTCGTCCGGCGTCACAAACAGTCCAAGCCCCATGCGCAGGCCGACCACCAGGACGATCAGCGCCAGCACCGCGCGAAGTTCCTCGGCGCGGAAGCGGGCTGAGGCGCGCGCGCCGAGCTGGGCCCCCAGGACGCCGCCGACCAGCAGCAGGGTGGCCAGCACGATGTCGACGGTCTGGTTGCGGCCCGCCTGCAGCACCCCGGTGAGCGCCGTCGTCACGATAATCTGGAAGAGGCTGGTGCCGACTACGACATTGGCGGGCATGCGCAGGATATAGATCATCGCCGGCACCAGGACGAAGCCACCGCCGACCCCCATGATCGCCGACAGCACGCCGACGAAGGCGCCCAGCAGGATCGGCGGGATCACGCTGATGAACAGGCGCGACGAAGGGAACCGCATCTTGAGCGGCAGGCCGTAGAGCCAGGGCGGGCGGCGGTCGCGGCGGGCTGGCGACGGCTCGCCCCGGCGGCGGCGCAGGATCGCGCCCAGCGACTCCCAAAGCATCAGCCCGCCGATGACTCCCAGGAACACCAGGTAGGAGAGCGACACCACGAGATCGGCCTGCCCCAGCAGCCGCAGCCACCGGAAGAGCTCGACGCCGACGATCGCGCCCACGACCCCGCCGCCCGCCAGCACTCCGCCCATCCGGAAGTCCACCAGGCGCCGGCGGCTATAGGAGATGACGCTCGACATCGAGGAGGCCGCGACGTGGTTCGCCATACTGGCCACGGCGACGGCGGGCGGGATGCCGAGGAATACCAGCACCGGCGTCATCAGGAAGCCACCGCCGATGCCGAACAGGCCGGAGATGAAGCCGACCAAGGCGCCCAGCGCCACCAGGAGCGGCGCGTTCACCGAAACCTCGGCGATGGGGAGGTAGATGTCCAAAACTCAGCGCCTAGTCTTGCGGCGCCCGGAAGCGGCTCAACGCGTGAAGACGGAGAGCCGCGAGGCGGTGGCGGGATCCAGCGACCCGGTCGCGGCCAAGCCTTGATGGCGTTGATAGGTGGCCACGGCAACCTTCAGGTCCGGCGACATGGTCCCATCTGCGGGTCCTTTGTAGTAGCCCAGCCGGCCCAGAACCTTCTGGGCCTTGGCAAGCGCGGGACCGCTGTCGAGGCTGGCCACTCGAGGCGCGGGACCGGCGACCGTGTCGGAGGCCGCCTGGAAGTGATCGGCGGCGCTTTCGGCGGCGGCGAGCTGGGCGGTGGAAAGATTGTCTTCCAGTTTCATGGCGGCTTCGCGGGCCGGGAGGTCGCCGCCGGCGGCGGCGATCGAGAACCACTTGTAGGCCTCGGCCAGGTCGCGCGGCACGCCGGAGCCGGCCTGATAGAGCTGGCCAAGGTTGTATTGGCTGTCGACGATGCCGCGCTGGGCGGCCTTGCGGAACCAGCCGGCGGCGGCCGCGGCGTCCTGCGGGCCACCCTCGCCGCGGAAGTAGTAGAGCGCGACATTGTGCATGGCCGCGGGATCGCCGGCGTCGGCGGCGCGCAGCGTCCACTTGCGGGCTTCGGCGAGATTCTGGGCCACGCCGGCCTTGCCGCTTTCATAGAGTCGGCCGAGCGCGAGTTGGGCGGGCGTGTGGCCGGCGTCGGCGATGGCCTTCAGACGGGCGAGCGCGCCGGGCTCGCGCTGGTCGACGCCCCGCAGCGCGGCAACATAGGCCGTGGCCAGCGCATCCACCGGCGAGGGATCGGGCGCGGGCCCATCGATAGCCGGCGGTAGATCGCCCGGCGGGACTGAGGTCGTGAAAGCGGTCGAGATGGCGGCAGGGGCCAGGGCCAAGGATGCGCGGGGCGCAGCCTCGAACAGCGGCGCCAGCGGGCTGTCCGGCCGGCCGGGACCTTCCAGCAGCACCACGCCGGCGGCGCCAACGCTCAGGAAGGCCGCGCCGCCGGCGACCATCAGCGCGGTCTGCCAAGTGGAGGCTGGGCGGCCGGGCTTCAGGGCGCCGAAAAGGCCGCGGGGCGGGCGGCCCCGGCGCTCGGCGGCCTGGACGGGGGCCGGACGCTGGAGGCCGGTCGCCGCGCGAGCGGCGGCGCGGGCCTGTTCGATGACTTCGCGGGTGGAGAGCGGCGCGGCTTGCGGCTCGACGGTCGCGTCAACCCCCGGAACGTCGCCATCCAGGCTATCGGCAAGCCCTTCCGGCGACAGGCCCTCAACCAGCAGGCTTTTGGAAAAACCTCGCTCCTCAGCCAGATGGTCCCGGGCCAGGGTCTCGGGCGGCTCAGTGAGCGGGGCGAACCCATCGGCGGCGGCGAAGTCTTCCTCGGCGAAGGAAGGGTTGGCCGGGTCGAGCACTGGCTGACTCATCGGCTCAGCGCGTTCGAAGAGCGAGGGACCGAACGCCGCGAGGGACGCTGGGCGCTCCGACGGCACGTCGACCAGGGGCGGAGCGTCGGAGGCGGCGGCGTCCGGCGCGGACGCAACGGCGCGTTCGGCGAGGCTGTGGCGCGCCTCGTCCAGCATGCGCTGGGTGCGTTCCTCGCTCTGGCGAATCCGCTCGGAAATGTCGGACGAGGCGCGTTCGTGGCGCTGCTCGATCCGCTCGGTGACTTTGGCGACCTGCTCGCCGACGTCGTCGATGGCCTGGGCGGCCCGGCGCTCGGACTGCAGAATACGGTCGGTCAGCCGCTCGGTGATGCGCCCGATCTCGGAACCAAGGCGCTCAAGGGCCTCGGCGTGGAGCTGGTCGACGCGGCCCAGGCGGCTTTCAACGGCGCCGGCGATGCGGGCGATCTCTCCACCCACCTGCTCGATGGCCTCGGCGCTGCGCTGCTCGGCGCTCTGCACCCGGCGGTGCAGTGTCTCGGCCATGGTCAGGACTTCGCGACCCATGGTCTCGATGGCGCGGGCGGAGCGTTGTTCGGCGGCGTTGAGCTGCTCGGACATCTCGCCGAGACGGCTCTCGACCTGTCCGGAGCTGGAGGTCGCGAGGCGCTCGGCGATCTCGCTGCGGGCGTCTTCGACGCGGCGGGTCAGTTGTTCGGCCAGGGCCTCGAAGCGCTGTTCAAAATCGGCAGGCGCCGCGCCATCGGCGCCGGCCACGCGGCGGTCGAGTTCGGCCAGTGAACCGCGCAGGCTGTCGAGGGCCTCGGTCGTGCGGGCTTCAGCGCCTGCGAGACGCTGGCCCAGCCGATTGACGACCTCCTCGATCATGACGTCGGTGTCGCCTCCAGCTATCGCCTCGGCCCGGACCATCCGCGCCTCAAGACCGCTCAAGGTCTCCCGGGTGCGGGTTTCTCCCTCGTAAAGATGCGATGCGACTCTCGTGACGGATTGCTCCAGCGCCTTCAGCGCTTCGGCGGAGCGCGGGCCCGCAGCCTCGCTTTCCACTCGGCGCAGGCGCTCCACGAGGCGATTCTGCTCGGTATCGATGCGTTCGGCTGCGGCGTCATGACGCGCGGCGTAGCCCATGGTCTCGCGCTCGGCGGACTCGATGCGCGCGACAGCATGGCGGACGGAGTGCTCTACGCCGGAGATGGCCAGGCCCGTGCGGGTCTCGGACGCCTCGATCCGGTCGGTCAGGCGATCCAGCGCAAACGCGATGCGGCCCATTTCGTCCGGTCGCGTGAGGCTGAGGTGGCTTGCCATGAAGCTCTTGTTGACCAGGCCCGGGGGCGTCTCGAAGACCGGGCGCGGCGGTCGCGCGGCGAAGTGCGCCTCGGAGGTGACCTCCTCTGGCAGATCGTCTTCAAGGATAACGCGATTGAGCCATTCGCCCAATGTCATGCCCGAACGGCGGGCAAGCTCTTTGGCGACCTCACGGGCCTTAGGGTCGATCCCCTTGACGCTCCAGGGTCCCCCCGCCGCGGACATTCCGAATCGTTCTCCAAGTCTTTGCGAGGCTAACCACCGTGGATGGGGGTGTAAACGACCGGTTAATACTAGATATGGCGCCGTCTGCTGTTGATCTGTGGATGAATTGAAGCTGGACGGCTTCCGTTTCGCCGGGCGGCCTGCGATATGCCGTTGCAGATGAGCTTCCAGACGACACTCGCCCTCGCCACCGCATTGCTGGCGCTCGCCGTCTTCGCCGGCTGGCGCGGCGCACGGCCCTCCAATCCGCTGAAGGGACCCCGGATGATCCCCTGGCGGATGATCATGCTGCTCTCGGCAGCCTGCTCGATGCCGATGCTGGTCCACATCCTGAATCTGCTCGGCATGAAGACCGGGCGCTAAGCGGCGGGATGGCGGCCCGGCCCAGCCCTGCAAATGTCAAAGCAGTGTCTCGGGAGGCCGCTATAACCTCGCCATGAGCTCACCTAAACCTTCAAAGCTGCGCAGTTTCCTCGGCCAGCTTGGTCCTGGCCTGGTGACCGGGGCGGCCGACGACGACCCGAGCGGGATCGGCACCCACAGTCAGGTCGGCGCCCAGTTTGGCTACGGCCTCGCCTGGACCTTCGTCTTCAGCTTCCCGCTGATGGTTGTGATCCAGGAAGTCGCCGCCGAGATCGGCCGCGTCACAGGCGCCGGGATCGCCCGCAACCTGCGTCGCCATTATCCGAGACCGTTGCTTTGGGCGGTCGTGACGCTGCTGCTGGTCGCCAATATCGTGAACCTTGGCGCCGATCTTGGCGCTATGGGCGCGGCGCTCGCCCTGCTCACCGGCGGCAATACCGCACTTTATACGCTGTTGTTCGGCGTTCTCTGCGTCGTGCTGGAAGTTGCCTTGAGCTATCCGCGCTACGCCTCGGTCCTCAAGTGGACAACGCTTTCCCTGTTTTCCTACGTTGCGGTGGTGGCCGTGGCCGGGGTTCCGTGGGGCCGGGCGCTGGTCTCGCTGGTGGTCCCGGAGCTGCAGTGGAACGCCGCCTATGCCATGGCCATGGTGGCGATCCTCGGGACCACGATCAGCCCCTACCTGTTCTTCTGGCAGGCCGCTCAGGAGATCGAGGAGCAGCACCGCCATCACGCCAAACCACTCTGCATCACACCGCGCGAGGCCGGGCCCGAGTTGCGGCGCATTCGGCTGGATACGCTGGTGGGCATGGCGTTCAGCTCGATCGTTTCCTTGTCGATTGTTTTCGCCACCGCCGCGACCCTCCACGCCCACGGGATCACCGACATCACCACCTCGGCGCAGGCGGCCGAGGCCTTGCGCCCCATCGCCGGGCCGTTCGCCTTCGCCCTGTTCGCCATGGGCATCATCGGCACTGGCTTGCTGGCGGTGCCGGTCCTGGCCGGCTCGGCAGCCTATGCGGTGACAGAAATGGTCGGCGTGGCTGGCAGCCTTGACGCCAAGCCGCTGCGGGCGCGGCTATTCTACGCGACAATAGCGGTGACCACCCTGATTGGAGCCTCGCTCAATTTCGTCGGCGTCGACCCGGCCCGCGCGCTCTACTGGGCTGCGGTGGTGAACGGGGTGCTGGCCGCGCCCCTTATGGCGGCGATGATGCTGATCGTGCGTAATCCCCGCGCCATGGGACGCCTGACGCTTTCCAGGCGTGCAACACTCCTGGGCTGGGCGGCGACGGCGGTGATGGCCATCGCGACCGTGATCTTCTTCGTTACCCTGTTCTAGGCGCTTGGCGCGCCCTGGCGCAGGGGCGCCTCGGCGACCCGCGCGTCGGGGAAGATGCGCAGGAAGTTCTCGGCATAGAAGGCGTCGCGAACCGCATCGCTGCGGTCACCGAGGAAACCTTCGAACCGCCTGATTGGGTCGCGACCGCCCTCGACGTGTGGATAGTCCGAGGAGAACAGATAGAGTTCCGGGCTCGACTGGTCGATCAGGACGCCGACATCCTCGAAGACGAAAGGCGTAAATGCCATCTGGCGAGACAAGGTCTCGGACGGCTTGCGGGTGAAGGGCGTCTGGCCCTTGTCGGCGCGGACCCAGTTCTTCGCTACCCAGTCCAGGCGGGTCAGCAGCGACGGCACCCAGCCCGCGCCCAGTTCGACGCTGGCGCCGCGCAGCGTCGGGAAACGTTCGAAGACGCCGTCGATCAGCAGGACCGAGAGGAAGGTCTCCGGCCCCTGGTGAAGGATGGCGATGTCCTTGGTGCGCAGGTTCTCGCCGCCGCCCATCCAGTCGGCCACGAGGCCCTGGCCGTTGTTCATCCAGGCCCTGGCCTGTTGTAGCGGCGCGCCGCCAACATGCAGCAGGAACGGCGTACCGCTCTCGGCGAGCCGGGCCCAGAAGGGGTCGAAGTCGATGTGGCCGGGCGAGCGCTCTGCCGGCGGCCGGTGCGGCACCCAGACCGCCTTCAGGCCGGCGGCAAGCGCCGCGTCCAGCTCGGCGATAGCTAGCGCGGGGTCGTCCAGCGGGATGATCGCCACGCCAAGCAGGCGCGAGTCGCCGCTGCAGAAGTCCGCCATGTGCCGGTTGTGCGCCCGCGTGGCCCCGTAACGCAGCTCGGGCGTGACCTTCGACGAAGGTGAGAAGGGCATGGCCACCGAATGGGTGGCGAACACCAGCTGCTTTTTGAAGCCCAGCAAGTCGAGCGCGCGGCTGCGGTCGCCGCTGTCGAAGGCGCCAAGCGCCTGGATTTCCTTGGAGCTCTCGATCAGCCGGTCGCCGAGCGCGATCTGCGCGGCGATGTGTTCGGCGCTGTGGCGGCTCCCCTGCCCGACGATGACCGCGACCTCCTCGTCGGTGACCAGGGAGGCCTTGTAGCTGACCTCCGGGATCTCATCGCGCAGCTTGGGATCGGCGTATTTCTTCAGGAAATCCGGCAGCTCCATGATGTGGCTGTCGGCGTCATAGAACGCCCGGTGCGCGGGAGCGTAGGCCATGGGATGTCCTCCTTGGGCCCTCTGACGGGACCCTCCCAACCACTATCGGACCGCCCTGGCCGCTTGTCACGCGCCGGTCAGGCGGCCTCGGCCAGTTCCGCAGGAGTCTCGGCGCGCTTGGGGCGCTTGGCGAGGCTGGCGACGCCGCCGGAGGAAAGCAGGCCAACGTCGGCCATCAGCAGAGGGATCGACCACTTGTTCGGCGCGGCGATATAGCGGGGCTGCCAGAGCGGGTCGTATTTGTCCTTGTACCTGCGGACGCCCTGGAAGTTGTAAATCTCCTCGCCGCGCTCGAAGAGCAGGTTGCCGACCCGGCTCATGATCGGGGCCAGCGGCCGGTCGTCGAGGCCGGCCAGCGGCGCCATGCCGAATTCGAAGGCCTGGTAGCCCTGGGCCTGGCCCCAGGCGATCAGCTCGACAAACAGATAGTCCATGATGTTCTTCGGCGCGGCGTCGCAATAGCGCATCAGATCCATCGAAAAGGCGCTGCGGGCCGCGGTGGTCCAGAGCGTCGCGAAGGCCACGGGCTCGCCGTTCTGGTAGACGACCGCGACGGGGAACTCGGCCACATAGCCGGGCCAGAAGCCGCCCATGGAGAAGCCCTTTTCGCCGCCGGCGTGATGGGCGAGCCACGCGTCGGAGATGGCATGGAGCCGGGGCATCAGAGCCTCGACGGCCGCGCCCTCGATGATCTCGAACGTGGCCCCCTCCTCGCCGGCCTTGCGCCAGGCGCGGCGAAGGTTGCCGCGTTTGCGGCCCTCGATGGAGAAGCTTTCCAGAGGCACTGCGGCACTCTCGCCGACCTTCTGGATCGAGAAGCCAAGCTCGACAATGTCGGGCAGGTCCTCGGCGCCCAGGCCGTAGATGCCCGGCCGCGCGGCGTGGGCGTCGGCGAGCTCACGGAACCGCCACAGCAACTCTAGCCGCTCATCGCGCCGGCCGACTGTGCCGCCCAGGGCGACCCAGGTGCGCCCGCGTACGCCGAACATCAGGAAGCTGTCGCCGGAGTTGGAGAACAGGAACCGCTTGTCGCCGAGCAGCGCCAGGTTGGAGCCGGGCTCGGCTGCCTCGGCCCGGACCAGTATGGCGCGCACCCGCTCGAAATCGGGGTCGGCCTCACCCACCACCGGCGGGGTCGCGGCCGAGGCGAACAGCCGCCACAGGCCAAAGCCGAAGAGCGCCACGGCGGCGCCGGCCCAGGCCCGCATAGCGCGAGCGGCGTCGGCATCGACCATCACCTTCCAGAGCGGCACGCTGGTGTAGTCCATGTGTTGGAACGACCAGAGGCCCAGCGCACCTGCGCCAGCCACCGCGCAGAAGGCCGAGAGCAGCCAGCCGGGGGTGATTTCCATACGGGTCAGCCGCGCGTTGCGCGGGAAGGCGCCGCGGAAGGGCGCCAGCAGCACCGCCACCCCCAGGAGAGTCGCCGTCTCTTCCCAATTGAAGCCCTTCAGCAGCGCCAGCGTCGCACCCAGGATCAGAACGCCCATGGTCGCCGGCCAGGCGGCGTCGAGCCGCGCGCGCAGCCCGAAGGCCAGCATCACCAGGGCCAGGCCCGCAATCGACGAGAGGAAGTGGCTGGCCTCGATCAGATAGACCGGCGTGAACTGGATCAGCCGCATGAAACGGACCGGTTCGGACGGCGTAGCGCCCGAGGCCAGCAGCATGACGCCCGCAGCCAAGGTGAGGATCGCAGCCGTCAAGGGCGCCGCCGCGAAAGCGGCAGGCTTGAGGTCTTTTAGGAAGCGCATCCGGCCCCGGGCTTTGTTTCCGACACGGCCTTATAGCGCTGTTTCGCGCGGCGGTTGCGCCTGAAAGCAGGAAGACCCTCACTTCAAACATCTGTTTAGTCGCGCTTGCTCTCGGCAAGCCCGACGCTAAAGTGTTGGCTGAGTTCCTCGTCCCGCGTATCGGAGCACCCCATGGCCGATTTCGGCGCCACTGACCTTGACGTCTTCCGCGCTGAGGTCCGCTCGTGGCTCGAGGTCAATTATCCGGCTGAGCTCAGGGACCCCCACGCGAAGACCGACCCCGAAGCGGTCTGGGGCGGCCAGGCCTTCCTGGGCTCCGTTGACCCGCAGAGCGTCTGGATGCGCCGCGCGGCCGAGCGCGGACTGACCGCGCCGACCTGGCCCCGCGACGTGGGCGGCGGCGGGCTGACCGCCGCCCAGGCGCGCGTGTTGGATCAGGAGATGTCGCAGGGCCGCTATCGCCCGTCCCTGCTCTCCTTCGGCGTCTGGATGCTTGGGCCTGTGCTTCTGGAATACGCCACCGAGGCGCAGAAGGCTCAGCATATGCCCCGCATCACGCGCGGCGAGATTCGCTGGTGCCAGGGCTATTCCGAACCGGGCGCCGGGTCCGACCTGGCGAGCCTGGCGACCCGCTGCGAGGATAAGGGCGATCACTGGCTCATCAATGGCCAGAAGGTGTGGACCAGTTACGCGGACAAGGCGGACTGGTGTTTCTGCCTGGTACGGACGGACGCTTCTAAGAAGCACGAGGGCATCTCATTCGTGCTGATCGATATGCGGACGCCGGGCGTGGAGACGCGGCCGATCCAGCTGATCTCGGGCGAGAGTCCGTTCTGCGAGACATTTTTTACGGATGTAAAAATTCCTAAGGACAACCTGGTGGGCAAGGTCAACGGCGGGTGGGAGATCGCCAAACGGCTGTTGCAGTACGAGCGCCAGAACATCTCGGCGGGCTTCGGCGACGGCGGCGGCGTGGGCGGCGGCACGACGAGCGACCTTGGCCAGGTGGCGAAGGATTATGTGGGCGTGGAGGACGGCAAGCTGGCCGATCTGGACCTGCGCCTTCGGATCACGCGCAACAAGATGGACTTCCAGACGCTGCGCCAGACCATTGGCCGGACGGCCGCGGAAGCGCGGGCGTCCAACGGGCCCAGCGCGGCGACCTCGATCATCAAATATGCAGCGGCGGAATTCGCCAAGGAACGCTCGGAGCTGATGGTCGAGGCCATGGGCGGCCAGGGCCTGGGCTGGGACGGCGAGGGCTTCTCGGGTCCGGAGCTGACGGCCGTGCACGGCTGGCTGCGGGCCAAGGCGAATTCGATCGAAGGCGGCACGTCGGAGGTGAACCTGAACGTGATTTCCAAGCGCGTTCTGGGGCTGCCGGACCTAAAGTAGACGAAAAGGCCAGCGTTCTATTTCGGACGGCGGCCAGGACTTGAGCTTGAATTTCGAAGGACGCGATTTCGATGGCGGATTTTGGTGGCGACGTTGAGGCCTTCCGGGCCGAGGCCCGGACGTGGCTGGACGCGAACTTTCCCGAAGAGCTGCAGCGCGACCCCGCGCAGCAGATGGCCGCGGCCATGGGCCAGCCGGAGAGCACGGCGGCCAGGGCCTGGCGCTCGGCGATGGGATCGAAGGGCTGGGGAACGCCGACCTGGCCTGCCGAGTACGGCGGCGGTGGGCTGAGCCGCGCTGAGGCGCGCGTGCTGGCCGAGGAAATGGCCAGGCTCGGCGCCCGCAACCCGATCGGCGGCATGGGCGTGATGATGTTCGGCCCGACCCTGATCGAATACGGTGCGCCGGCGCTGAAGGCCCAGCACCTGCCTGGGATCATCAGTGGCGAGGTCCGTTGGTGCCAGGGCTACTCCGAGCCGGGGTCCGGGTCGGACCTGGCGTCCCTGCAGACCAAGGCCGAGGACAAGGGCGACCACTGGCTCGTAAATGGTTCAAAAATATGGACTTCTGGCGCAAATCTTGCCGACCGGTGCTTCTGCCTTGTCCGGACGGACAGCACGAAAAAGCATGAGGGGATCAGCTTCCTGCTGATCGACATGACGGCGCCGGGGGTCGAGGTGCGGCCGATCCTGCTGATCAACGGGACGTCGCCGTTCTGCGAGACGTTTTTCACGGACGTGAAGGTGCCGAAGGACCAGCTGTTCGGGCCGCTGAACGGCGGGTGGACGGTGGCCAAGCGGCTGCTGCAGTTCGAGCGCGACAACATCTCGGCGGGCCTGGGCGGCGGCAATATCGGCCAACCCTCGCCGCTGCCAACGGTGATCGAGGCGGCGAAGGACTATGTGGGCGTCGACGACACCGGCCGGGTGTCGGACGCGGACCTGCGCCGGCGGATGACCGACCACCTGATGGAGGCGCGCAGCTTCCAGCTCACCGTGCGGCGCGCGGCCGACGAGGCGAAGTCGAACCAGGGGCCGAGCGCGGCCACCTCGATCATGAAATACGCCGGCGCCAAGATCGCCCAGGAGCGCAATGAGCTGCTGGTCGAGGCCATGGGCCATCAGGCGCTGGGCTGGGCGGGCGAAGGCTATTCGGCGCCCGAACTCACCGCGCTACGGACCATGCTGCGCTCCAAGGGCAACTCGATCGAGGGCGGCACCTCGGAGATCAACCTGAACGTCGTTTCGAAGCGGGTCCTGGGGCTGCCAGACCCCAAATAGGGGCCTGACTCCAACCACGGCCGAGCCTGTGCTATAGTGTATTTAACATATTGAAAAATTGGAATATTAGGGAGAATTCGCAATGGCCGATTTTGGCGGTTCCGACCTCGACGCCTTCCGTACCGAAGCCCGTGCCTGGATTGAGGCCAATTTCCCCAAGTCCCTGGCGAACGCCCAGTCCGCGATGATCCCGGGCGGCGAGAAGCCGACGGGCGACGCCCTCGCCTGGAAGCAGCGCATGGCCGACAAGGGCTGGGGCACGCCCACCTGGCCAACGGCATACGGCGGCGGCGGCCTCTCCGGCGCCGAAGCCCGGGTCCTGCAGCAGGAAATGAACAAGGTCGGCGCTGAGAACCCGATGCTTGGCATGGGGACCTCGATGTTCGGCCCCACGCTGCTGGAATACGGCACCGAGGCCCAGAAGCAGCGCCACATCCCGCCGATCGTGCGGGGCGAGCTGCGCTGGTGCCAGGGCTACTCCGAGCCGGGCGCCGGCTCGGACCTCGCGAGCCTCTCGACCAAGTGCGTGGACGCCGGCGACCACTGGAAAATTGACGGAAGTAAAATTTGGACGAGCGGCGCGCAGTACGCCGACTGGTGCTTCTGTCTGGTGCGGACGGACACGTCCAAGAAGCATGAGGGTATCTCGTTCGTGCTGATCCCGATGCATCAGCCGGGCGTGGAAGTCCGGCCGATCAAGCTGATCGCGGGCAATTCGCCCTTCTGCGAGACCTTCTTCACCGACGCCCGCGCGGCCAAGGACGACATGATCGGGCCGCTGAACGGCGGCTGGACGGTGGGCAAGCGCCTGCTGCAGCACGAACGCTCCGGTCAGGGCGGCGGGCGGATGATGGGCGCGGGGATGAGCGTCGAGGAACTGGCCAAAACATATGTCGGCGTTGACGACGATGGCCGGATCGCCGACCCGGATCTGCGCACCCGCATCACCAAGCACCTGATCGACGCGCGCGCCCACATGCTGACGCTGCAGCGGGCGATGGCCGAGGCCAAGGGCAATGTGAACCCCTCGGCCACCACCTCGGTGATGAAGAACTCCGGCACCTGGGTCGGTCAGGAAAAGGCCGAGCTGACGCTCGAAATCATGGGCAGCCAGGGTCTGGGCTGGGAGGGCGACGACTACTCAAAGGAAGAGCGCGAGGCCGTCCGCGGCTGGCTCTCCGGCAAGGCGACGACGATCTTCGGCGGCAGCCAGGAGATCCAGTCCAACATCGTGTCGAAGCGGATTTTGGGCCTGCCGGACACGACGCAGAACGGGTGACTTAGAAAAACCTGCTCATCCCGGCGAAAGCCGGGACCCAAGTAGGGTGTCGGCAAGCTGAAAGACCGGGGCTCGATCCTCGGACTCGGCTTGGGTCCCGGCGTTCGCCGGGATGAGCGGGAAAAGGGAGGAACGAGATGCCTGATTTCGGCGGCAGCGAACTCGACGCGTTCCGGGCGGAAGCTCGCGAATGGCTCGAGGCGAACTTCCCGGCGTCGCTGAAAGGCGGCGTCGATCCCGACGCGCTCAACCCCACCGGCGAGGCGGCGCTGTGGAAGCAGCGCGTTGGCGAAAAGGGCTGGGGCACGCCCACCTGGCCCAAGGCCTATGGCGGCGGCGGGCTCTCCCGCGCCGAGGCCCGCGTGCTGGGCGAGGAGATGTCCCGGGTCGGCGCCAGCAACCCGATCGGCGGCATGGGCGTGATCATGTTCGGCCCGACGCTGCTGGAGTATGGCGACGAGGCGCAGAAGCAGCGCCACTTCCCGCCTATCGTGAAAGGCGAGCTGCGCTGGTGCCAGGGGTTCTCGGAACCGGGCGCCGGTTCGGATCTGGCGAGCCTGCAGACCAAGGCCGTCGACATGGGCGACCACTACCTGGTGAGCGGGTCGAAAATCTGGACGAGCGGGGCCCATCTGGCCGACTGGTGCTTCTGTCTCGTGCGCACCGACACCACCAAGAAGCACGAGGGGATCAGCTTCCTGCTGATCGATATGAAGAGCCCGGGCGTCGAGGCCCGGCCGATCCTGCTGATCAACGGCACGACGCCCTTCTGCGAGACCTTCTTCACGGACGTGAAGGTCCCGAAGGAGAATCTGATGGGGCCGCTGAACGGCGGCTGGACCATCGCCAAGCGGCTGCTGCAGCACGAGCGCGAGGGGATCTCTGGAGCCAACACCGGGGGCGGCGCGCCGCCGCCTGGGACCCTCACCGGCCCGCCGCTGACCGAGCTGGCGACGACCTATGTTGGCCTGGACGACGAGGGCCGCCTCACCGACGCCGACCTGCGCTCACGGCTGACCAGGCACCTGATGGAGGACCGCGCCTTTCAGCTGACCGGGCGCCGCGCCGCGGTCGAGTCGCGGTCGAACTCGGGACCGAGCGCGGTGTCGTCGGTGCTGAAGAACGTGGGCTCGCAGGTGCGCCAGGAGCGCGCGGAACTGGCCGTCGAGATCCTGGGGCAGCAGGGCCTTGGCTGGACCGGCGAGGCCTTCAGCCCCGACGAGGTCGCGGCCACCCGCGTCTGGCTGCGCGGCAAGTCGGGCACCATCGCCGGCGGCAGCCAGGAGGTGCAGTACAACATCATCTCCAAGCGCATCCTGGGACTCCCCGACATGACGCAGGCGCGCTAGAGATCGATGATTAGCTTGAGTTTGAAGATCGAGATTTTCAGGAGCGAATTTGATGGCTGACTTTGGTGGGACGGACCTGGAGGCCTTCCGTACGGAGGCTCGGGAATGGATCGTGGCCAATTTCCCTGCGAGCCTGAAGGGCATCGCCAATCCGATGGCGCGGGAAGAGCAGTCCACGCCCTCGGCCGACCAGGACGCCTGGCGCAAGGCGATGGGCGCCAAGGGTTGGGGCGTGCCGACCTGGCCGGCGGCCTATGGCGGCGGCGGCCTGTCGCCCGCTGAGGGCCGGATCATCCAGCAAGAGCTGAATCGCGCCGGCGCCTATAACCCCATCGGCGGCATGGGCGTGATGATGTTCGGCCCGACGCTGCTGGAATACGGCAACGAGGCGCAGAAGCAGGAACACATTCCGCCCATCGTCCGCGGCGAGATCGCCTGGTGCCAGGGCTTCAGCGAGCCGGGCGCCGGGTCTGACCTTGCAAGTCTTCAGACCAAAGCCATAGACAAGGGCGATCACTTCGAAATCAACGGCCAGAAGATTTGGACGAGTGGCGCACAATGGGCCGACTGGTGCTTCTGTCTCGTGCGCACGGATACTTCTAAGAAGCACGAAGGTATCTCGTTCGTGCTGTTCACGATGCATCAGCCCGGCGTCGAAGTCCGTCCCATTCCGCTGATCGCCGGCAGCTCACCTTTCTGCGAGACGTTCTTTACCGACGCCCGCGCGGAGAAGAAGGACCTGGTCGGACCGCTGAACGGCGGCTGGACCATCGCCAAGCGCCTGCTGCAGCATGAGCGGTCGGGCCTGACGGGCGCCGGCGGCGGCCTGGGCTCGGGCGGCAAGCCGATCGAGCAGCTGGCCAAGGAATACGTCGGCCTGGACGCCAAGGGCCGCATCGCCGATAGCGACCTGCGGACCCGGCTGGTCACCAACGCGATCAACATGCGCGCCTTCCAGCAGACCGCCGTGCGCGCGATGATGGAAAGCAAGGGCAACGCCGGCCCCTCGTCGGCGACCTCGATCATGAAGAACGCGGGCACCCAGCTGATCCAGGAGCGTCACGAGATGGCGCTGGAGATCATGGGCCACCAGGGCCTGGGCTGGGAGGGCGACGCGTTCTCCGCCGACGAGCTGGGCGCCGTGCGCGGCTGGCTGTTCGGCAAGGCCTTCACGATCTTCGGCGGCAGCCAGGAGGTGCAGTCGAACATCGTCTCCAAGCGCATCCTCGGCCTGCCTGACCTGACGCCCAACCACTGACATCCATTTCAAGAACAACAAGAATTTCACGAGGAAAATCAATATGGCCGTTCTGAGCGAAGAACAGAGCATGCTGCGCGACGCAGCCAAGAGCTGGGTCCAGGAAAAGAGCCCGGTCACCGCCTTCCGCAAGATGCGCGATAGCGGCGCCGAGCTGGGCTACGACGCCAACGCCTGGAACGAGATGGCCGAGATGGGCTGGGCCGGGGTGATCATCCCGGAGGAATATGGCGGCTCCAACTTCGGCTACCTCTCGCTGGGCCTGGTCCTGGAAGAGCTGGGCCGCACGCTCACCGCCTCGCCGCTGCTGGCCTCGGGCCTGGCCGCCGCCTCGGCGCTGATCCTGGGCGGCTCGGACGCGCAGAAGTCGGAATGGCTGCCGAAGATCGCCGAGGGCACGGTCGTCGCCACCCTGGCCGTCGATGAAGGCCCGCACCATGCGCCCGACAAGGTCGCCACGACCTTCAAGGACGGCAAGATCACCGGCAAGAAGACCTTCGTGCTGGAAGGCATGGCGGCCGGCATCATCATCGTCTCGGGCAAGGGCCCCGACGGCATCGGCCTCTATCTGGTGAAGGCCGACGACGCCGGCGTGAAGCGGACCAGGCTGTCGCTGGCCGACAGCCGCGGCGCGGCCAACATCGAGTTCAACGGCGCCGCCGCCGAACCGCTGTCGGGCGGCGCGGCCACCCTGGAAAAAGTGCTCGACCGCGCCCGCGCCGGCATCGCCGCCGAAATGCTGGGCTCGGCCCTGCAGGCGTTCGAGACCACGCTCGACTATCTCAAGGTCCGCGTGCAGTTCGGCCAGGTGATCGGCTCGTTCCAGGCCCTGCAGCACCGCGCGGCCAAGATGTTCACGGACCTGGAGCTGTCGCGCTCGGCGGTGGAAGCGGCGCTCGCCGCCATCGACGCCGACAGCCCCGACGTGCCGGAACTGGTCAGCCTGGCCAAGGCCAAGATGGGCGACACGTTCCATCTGGTGTCGAACGAAATGGTCCAGATGCACGGCGGCATCGGCATGACCGACGCCCACGACGCCGGCTTCTACCTGAAGCGGGCGCGTGCGGCGGAAGCGGCCTACGGCAACCAGGCGTTCCACCGCGACCGCTACGCGAAGATCCAGGGGTACTAGGGGCGCTACGCTTCGAGGCCCGC
>JBBREC010000068.1:0-17729 GCA_038203295.1 Caulobacterales bacterium | reverse complement strand
GCCGTCGCTATAGTCCTGCCGTAGCGCCGTCCAATAGGGATCGTCCTCCGCGATCGTCACCACATGGCTCGCGGAGAAGCTGCCGGCCCGATAGAGCAGCAGGTCCAGGGGCAGGCCCACCGACAGGTTGCTGCGCACGGTGGCGTCGAAGGACAGCAGGGCGATCTTCGCCGCCTCATCCAGTGGGGTCTCCGGGGTCAGCGCGCGGTCGAGGATCGGCTTGCCATACTTGGTCTCGCCGATCTGCAGGAAGGGCGAGCGCGCGGAGGCCTCCACGAAATTTCCGGCCGAATAGATCTGGAACAGCCGGGGCGGTTCGCCGGCGATCTGGCCGCTCACCAGGAAGCCGGCGTTGGGATCGCCGAACGGCTCCACGAACCTGGCGTCCCCGGCCACGGTGATGCGCAGCAGGGCGCCCACCCGGTCGGCCACCTCGAACAGGGTGCGGGCCTGCGCCAGGTCGGTTTGCGGGTCCCCCGAGCCGAACGCCTCGCGCAGGGTGGTCACCACCGCCTGGGTGGTCGCCAGGTTGCCCGAGGACTGGATGGCGATCACCCGGTCCTTGGCCGGCGGCATGAGCGCCAGCTTCGACACCCGCACCACCTGGTCCACCCCGGCGTTGGACCGGGAATCCGAGGCCAGCATCAGGCCGTCGGGGAGCAGGATGCCGAGGCAGTAGGTCATGCTGGGGGTTCCAGGCGGCAGGAGATGTCAACGCGGCGCATCGGCGCCGGATCCGCAGGCTCGAAAATAGGGACACGGACCTCGTTCCCACTTTCCGGTCGGCGCAGCTTCCGCGTCAGCGAGATAGATGTCTCTCTATCCCCCGGGATCGCCCGGAGCCAAGCGCCCTCGGCTCCCGAAATTCCAAGCCAAGAAACTCATCCCTCTGCGGCCCGGTTGATGCCAAGCTGGCCTCGGGCGAGGGGAAGCTTATGACGGGGCTTGATGGGGCGGCGGCCAATCGCCGGCGGTTCTTTCAGTTTCTGGCCGCCTGCGCGGTGCTGACGCCGGCCGCCCGGGGCCTGGCGCGACAGCTGACCGGCGCGGGGACCCCGCCGAGCCTGGCCAAGGCGACGGACGCGCTGCAGGTGATGGACTTCGAGGAGGTCGCCCGCCGCGCCGTGCCGCCGGCCCACTGGGGCTACATGGCCACCGGCTCCGACGACAACCAGACCCTCGGCGCCAATGTGGAGGCGTTCCGCCACATCGGCATGAAGCCCCGGCGCCTGGTGGATGTCTCCAGGCCCGACCTCGGCCGGGACGTGTTTGGCGCCCGCTGGGAGACGCCGCTCTTCCTCTGCCCGGTGGGCAGCCAGCGGGCCTTCCATCCCGAGGGCGAGCAGGCCAGCGCCCGCGCCGCCAAATCCCGACACCAGACCATGATCCTGTCCAACGTCTCGACCTATTCGGTGGAGGACATCGCCAAGACCCTGGGCGCCCCGCCCTGGCAGCAGCTCTACATGCCGCTGAAATGGGACCAGACCGAGAAGCTGGTGAAACGTATCGAGGACGCCGGCTGTCCGGTGCTGGTCTGGACCGTCGACCTCCTGGCGGGTCGCAACACCCCCACCGCCACCCGCTATGCCCGCACAGATACCCGCAACTGCCTGGCCTGCCATCAGGGCGCCGGCGGCAACCCGATCTACCGGCCGATGTATGACGGCCTCGACCCGTTCTACAATCCGTCGGACGCCACCTGGGCGACCTTCGATCGCCTGAAGAAACTCACCAGGATGAAGCTCGTCATCAAGGGCCTCGACAGCGCGGAGGATGCGGAGCTCGCGGTCCGGCACGGGGCGGACGGGATCATCGTCTCCAACCATGGCGGCCGCTCGATGGAGACGCTCCGGGCGACCATCGATTGCCTGCCGGAGGTCGTGGCCGCCGTGAAGGGCCGCGTGCCGGTGTTCATGGACGGCGGCGTCCGCCATGGGGCGGATATCTACAAGGCGCTCGCCCTGGGCGCCCGGGGCGTGGGGATCGGCCGGCCGTACATCTGGGGCCTGTCGGCCTTCGGCCAGGAGGGGGTGGAGCGGGTGATCGATATCCTGCACGCGGAACTGCGCCTGACCATGCAGCAGATGGGCACGCCGACCCTGCAGGAGATTTCCGCGACCCGGCTGGTCCGCGTCTAGGGCGCGATGCGGAGGAGTGTGAGAGGGCTTTCCGCCCGCGTCCCGCTTTGAAGTTGCGTCCGCGCAGGCCTCCTGGTCGCGGCGCCCGATCCACCTGGGCGTTAGGGAACAAGCGCTTCGCCGCCCTCCGGCGGCCTCGCGTCCGGGCCCGGACTCGAATCTCCGCGGCGCCCGACGAGACGACCGACCCGCTGAAGCAGCACGGCAGGCTTGAAGGGCTTGGTCAGATAGTCCCGCGCGCCCAGGGCGACGGCTTGCGCCACGTCGTCAGGCGCGCCTCGGGCGGTCACCATCAGGACCGGCGTCTTGGCGGTCGGCGGATGGGCGCGCATGGCCTTCAGCACCGCGAAGCCGTCCATGCCGCCCATATTGACGTCCAGGAGGACGCCGTCGGGTTCGCTCTTGCGGATCCCGTCCCAGGAGAGCCAGCCGTTGGTGGCGTATCGGCTTCGGTAGCCATTCTGCTCAAGAAGACCGATCACCAGTTCCAGGATCGCCGGGTCGTCCTCGGCGACGAAGATCAAGGGCGTGGTCGGCTTCAGGCGTACGATCTGCATGGCCGTCTCCTACCGACCTGCGCGCGCCGAGGCCGTTTCACCTAACGGCGATCTTCAACTGGAGTCGTTGTGATTTCGTGAGCGCGGCCCCGGCCCGCCAATCGGGTCCCATGGGACGTCGGCGACGCCCGATGGAGCGATGGCTATTCCCTACAGCCGGGTCGGGATGACCACCTTCATCTCGGTATAGCCCTTCACGAAGCTGGAATAGGTCCGCTTGGGCTCCTCGATCAGCACGATGTCAGGGAAGCGCTTGAGGATCTCTTCCCAGATGATCTTCAGCTGCAACTCGGCCAGGCGATTGCCGACGCAGCGGTGGATGCCGAAGCCGAAGGAGATGTGCTGGCGGGGGCGTTCACGGTCGATGATGTAGGCGTTAGGGTTGGCGATCACCTCGTCGTCGCGGTTGCCCGAGACGTACCACATGATCACCTTCTCCCCCTTGCGGATGGTCTTGCCGCCGAGCTCGAAGTCGCTGAGCGCGATGCGGCGCATGTGGGCCAGGGGGGTCTGCCAGCGGATGGTCTCGGAGACCATGGACGGGATCAGGCCCGGGTTCTCCCGCAGTTTCCTGTACTGGTCGGGGTTCTGGTTCAGCGCCAGGATCGAGCCGGAGATGGTGTTGCGGGTGGTGTCGTTGCCGCCCACGGTGAGCAGGACCACGTTCCCGAAATACTCCCGCGGCTCCATGTTCCGGGTGGCCTCGCCATGGGCCAGCATGGAGATCAGGTCGCCGGCCGGGGGCGCGTTGACCCGCTGGTCGGACATCGCCACCTGCCTGCCGATGCCGGGCGCGATCGTCGCGACCGAGGAGGAACGGCAGGCCGAGCTGATGGAGTGCCTGGCCTACTTCACCGACCTCTGGAACACGCGGATCAAGGCCGAGCCGGCCGGCGACCTGATCTCGATGATGGCCCACTCCGACGTCACCCGCGACATGACCCCGGAGGCCTATCTCGGCAACATCATCCTGCTGATCGTCGGCGGCAACGACACGACGCGCAATTCCATGACCGGCGGCGTCCTCGCGCTGAACGAGCACCCCGAAGAATACGCCAAGCTCAACGCCAACCACGCCTTGATCGAAAGCATGGTGCCGGAGATCATCCGCTGGCAGACCCCGCTCGCCCACATGCGCCGCACCGCGCTGGAGGATGTCGAGGTCGGCGGCAAGACGATCAAAAAAGGGGACAAGGTGGTCATGTGGTACGTCTCGGGCAACCGCGACGAGGACCATATCGAGCGGCCCAACGCGCTGATCATCGACCGTGAGCGGCCGCGCCAGCACCTGTCCTTCGGCTTCGGCATCCACCGCTGCGTGGGCAACCGGCTCGCCGAGATGCAACTGCGGATCGTCTGGGAGGAGATCGTCAAGCGCTGGAGCCGGATCGAGGTGATGGGCGAGCCCGAGCGGGTGCGGTCCAGCTTCGTGAAGGGCTACGAGACCCTGCCCGTGCGGATCGTCGCCTGATCGATGGCCGACACCGGAATGCCCTTCAGCAATCTGATGGGTGTGGAGATCGTGGAGCGGGACAAGACCCGCGTCGTGGGCCGGCTGCCGGTTCGTGAGGACCTCTGCACCGCCGGCGGCATCTTGCACGGCGGCGCCTTCATGGCGTTTGCGGATGCGCTGGGGGCCATCGGCGGCGCGCTCAACCTGACGCCGGGCGCGCGGACCACCACGCTCGAGAGCAAGACCAACTTCCTGCGCGGCGCGCCGGCCGGTTCGACGGTGACCGGCGAGGCCACGCCGCTGCACATCGGCCGCCGGTCCAGCGTCTGGACGACCCGCATCACCAACGATGAAGGCAAGCTGCTGGCCATCGTCACCCAGACCCAGATGACGGTGGAGGGTTAGGCGCTCCTGTCGCCCGAGGCCCCCATCGGAACCATTCCCGCCGCACGAGCTTAACCATGGGCGAAGGCGGCTGGACCGCCCCGTCCGGGATATCCCGGACGGCAGGGGGACTTTCAAATGGCTCACGGTCTGATTGCCTGGCTGATCATTGGCGCCATCGCCGGCTGGCTTGCTGGAACCTTCGTCAAGGGTGGCGGCTTCGGGCTGCTGGGCGACATCGTCGTGGGGATCATCGGCGCCTGCATCGGCGGCTGGCTGGCCGGCGTGCTCAACATCCACATCGGCACGGGCTGGATTTCCGCGATCGCCGTCTCCGCCATCGGCGCGATCCTGCTGCTGATAATTCTAAGGGCCGTCCGCAGGGCCTGACGACCTGCGGCAATCCGGCCACTGGCGCCGCGTTGCAGCAGAGCTTCGCAAACTTGACGCGCGTTCGTCACCCAGCCGTCGCGAGGCTCTCCTAACACCCTCACTCCGCAGATCATTGCAGGCGGATTGAGGGGACGAACATATGAAAACGGGTCTCATGGCGGGCGTGGCCGCCGGCGCGATCGCGCTCTTCCTGGCCAACGCCGCCGGCGCCGCCGAGGCGGCCGCCGACGTGGGCGAGGTGGAAGCCATCGTCGTCTATGGCCAGGGCCAGGCGCGCCAGGTCCAGACTCTCGAGGCGAAGGATCTGGAATCCGTCGCGCCAGGCACCAGTCCGCTCAAGGTCGTCGAAAAGTTGCCCGGCGTGAACTTCCAGTCGGCGGATGCCTTCGGAGCCTACGAATGGTCGACGCGGATCTCGATCCGTGGGTTCAACCAGAACCAGCTCGGCTTCACCCTCGACGGCGTGCCCCTGGGCGACATGTCCTACGGCAACTTCAACGGGCTGCACATCAGCCGGGCGATCGCCAGCGAGGACATCGGCTCGGTAGAGCTGGCGCAGGGCGCCGGCTCGCTTGAGACCGCCTCCAGTTCCAACCTCGGCGGAACCCTGAAGTTCGTCTCGCGCGATCCCGCGGCGACGCTCGGCGGATTGGTCAGCCTGACCGGCGGCTCCGACAACATGCACAGGGTCTTCGCCCGCTTCGATACCGGCGAATTCGCCGGGGGAACCCGCGCCTACATCAGCTTCGCCGACCAGGGCACGGACAAGTGGAAGGGCAGCGGCGAGCAGAAGCAGCGCCAGCTCGACCTCAAGGTCGTGCAGCCGATCGGCGAGGCGAAGCTGACCGGCTTCCTGGACATCTCGCGCCGCCGGGAAAACGACTACCAGGACCTCTCGCTGGGCATGATCCAGCGGCTTGGCTACAACCTCGACAACATCAGCGACCAGTGGACGACCGCCCAGGCCATCGCGCGGGTCTACCAGGCCAACCCGGGCGGCGACTGCACGACCAACGCCTATCCCGCGCCCTACAAGTGCGTCGACGACACCTATTTCGACGCCTCCGGCCTACGCAACGATACCCTGTGGGGCGTCACCCTGGCCGGGCCGATCGGTCCGTCGTTCAAGGCCAACGCCACGGTCTATGGCCACACCAATGAGGGCCAGGGCACCTGGTTCACGCCCTATGTCGCGTCACCCAACGTCGGCGTCGCCGGGGCGACCACCGACAACGCCCCCATCGCGGTGCGGACCACGGAATACGACATCGACCGCAAGGGCGTCGTCGGCAGCGCGACCTGGAGCGTGGCCGACCACCAGATCAGCTTCGGCGGCTGGTATGAGGACAACGACTTCAACCAGGCACGCCGGTTCTACGGCCTCAACGCCGCGGCGCCCCAGCGCGACAGCCTGAAGTTCATGCGCGGGCCGTTCTTCACCCAGTGGGCCTACAGCTTCAACACCAGGACCGAACAGGGGTTTGTCCAGGACCTGTGGACCGTGAACGACGCCTTCAAGCTCAATTTCGGGTTCAAGGCGCTGCGCGTGGAAAGCAAGTCGAACACGGTGACCGGCGCGCCGGTGATCAACGGTTCGATAACCTCGAAGAAGGGCTTCCTGCCGCAGCTCGGCGCGACCTGGCGGGTGACCCCGGACCATGAGCTGTTCGCCGGCTACTCGGAGAACATGCGGGCCTTCGGCGCCGCGCACACCGGCCTGTCGCCTTTCGCCACCACCCAGGCCGGCTTCAATGCGATCCAGAACACCCTGAAGCCCGAGACCTCGAAGACCTTCGAGGCCGGCTGGCGCTTCCACAGCGGCCCCATCGAGGGCGTGCTGGCCGCCTATTACGTGAAGTTCGACCACCGCCTGATCGGCACCTCGGCGGGCGCGGGCATCGTCGGCAATCCCACCATCCTGGCCAACGCCGGCGGCGTGACCTCGAAGGGGGTCGAGGCCGTGGCCACCTGGACGATCACCGAGGACTGGTCGCTGTTCGGATCCTACGCCTATGACGACTCGTCCTACGACGACGACATCCGCAACGCAGCCGGGGTGCTGACGCAGCGCATCGCCGGCAAGACCACCGTCGACACGCCGAAGCACCTGTTCCACGCGGAGCTGGCCTACGACCACGCGGGCTGGTTTGCCAAGCTGGCGGCGCACTACACCAGCGAACGGTTCTTCACCTACACCAACGACCAGAAGGTCCCGTCGACGACCCTGGTCGACCTCTCACTCGGCTACCACTTCCAGGGCGACGGCCTGACCAAGGGGCTGGACGTCCAGCTCAACGCCACCAACCTCCTCGACAAGACCTACATCTCGACAATCGGCTCGAACGGCTTCGGCTATTCGGGTGACAACCAGACCCTGCTGACCGGCGCGCCGCGGCAGCTGTTCGTCACCCTGCGCAAGGCGTTCTGACGCCGGGGCGCCTGATCCCGCCACCGCGGGGTCGGGCGCCTCAGTCGGCCATCTGGCGGGGATCGCCCGCGGCCAGCCGGCCATGCTCCAGCCATTGGGCGCAGGCCGGGGAGACCTTGCGCCTGAACACCGCCTCGTAGCGTTCGAGGTCGGCGTCGGTGAGCACGTCGCGCCAGCGGCCATTGGTCCCCTTGTTCAGGAACCGCTCCGACCCCTTGTCGAAGTGCTCGCCGATCTTCGGCAGCAGCGCCTTGCCGTCCGCCTTCATGGCGTCGAAGCCCGCGGCCTGCGCCAGGACGGCGAGCCGCTCGGCCGGCGTTTGGATCTCCAGGAAGTCCGAGATCCGGCGCATCTCGCCGGCCAGGTCGGCCTTCAGGTCGGCGTAGTGGACGAACAGCAGGTTGTCGCGCTTGCGCTCGGTCCAGTAGGTGTTCTCGAAATCGAAATAGGACAGGTTCGCGCCCGGGCCTGTGCGTGCCTCCTCCTCGGCCTCCGCGATCCAGGTCTGGAAGTATTCCTGCGGGTTCTCCGGTGTCTCCGGCGGCGGGCCGCCGGCCATCATCGGCGCAAGCAGCGGGTCGTTCATGATGACGCCGAAGACCTTCAGCTTGGTCTCGGGCGTGAAGCCGCTCACGTGGTTGTGCCAGGACAGGAAGGCGTCGCGCCCGTCGCGGGCCACGTGAATGTATTTCACAGTGTCGTAGATCGGCAGGCCATCGAACGGCAGGTGGCTCTTGATGAACCGTCGGTGGGTCTGTGCCGCCAGGGTCGCCAGATTGGTCTCATGGTCATCGAAGATCCGCGCGTCGAGCCAGATGGCGGTGTCCATGATCGGCCGCGGCGCGGGGTCCTGGAACACCAGCAGGTCGACGATGCGCTGCGTCCAGGTGGTGCCGCACTTGGGATAGGTGGCGATGACGATGTCATCGGGCCGGAGGGGAAACCCGTCCCAGCGACTGCTTTCCATGATCGGCGTCCGGACGTCCCGGGTCGGCGCGCGTTCCAGCTTGGTCATGATCCGTACCCCCAGCCGCGAAAACTACAGGTCCGCCCGGGCATAGACAACGGCGTTCGGCGACGGCGCCTATTCGCCGGCCATCGCCAGGATCGCGTTCCATTCCGCGAGTTTCACCGGCGACACCGACAGCCGGAAAAGCCGGAGCATGGCCATGTCTGCGAGCGCCGGACAGGCCTTCATCTGGGCCAGGGTGACCGGGGTCTTCAGCGGCCGGACCGGCGCCAGCTCCACCGCCACGAACCGGCCTGCCGCATCGCTGGGATCGAGGAAGGCTTCCCGCACGACCTTCGCGATGCCCACCACCGCCAGCCCCTCGACCGAGTGGTAGTAAAACACCTCATCGCCGACCTTCATGGCCTTCAGGTGCAAGGCCGCGGTGTTGTTTCGCACCCCGTCCCAGACGGTCCTGCCGTCGCGGACAAGGTCGTCGAAGGCGTATTTGTTGGGCTCGGACTTCACGAGCCAGAAGGACGGCATGGCATTCCCCGGGTGGCCTCTGGCCGGGCAGGCAATCCCATAGCCGCTTCCCGCGCAAGGCCCGGTTGACTTGGGGGTCTCGCGCCGCCTCTCTTGCGCACAGCGCAGGGGGACCCGCGATGCCGACCGAAACACCCGCCGGAATACCCGAGCGCGCCGTGCTCCAGCGTACGTTCGACCATGCGCTGGCCTATCTCGGCGGCCTCGACACCCGCCCGGTGGCCGCCACCGTGCCGCTGGGGACGTTGCGCCGGCGCCTCGCCCGACCGCTGCAGTCGGCGGGCGCGCCGGCCGAGCAGGTGATCGACGACCTGGTGGCCGACGTGGAGGGCGCGATCACCGGCTCGCAGGGCGGGCGTTTCTTCGGCTGGGTGATCGGGGGCGGCGTGCCGGCCGCCATCGCCGCCGACTGGATGACCACGATCTGGGACCAGAACGCCTGCCTGCACATCTCCGGCCCCGCCGCGGCGGTGGTCGAGGAGGTGGCCGGGGCCTGGCTGAAAGACCTGTTCGACCTGCCGGCGGAGGCGAGCTTCGCCTTCGTGACCGGCTGCCAGATGGCCCATGTCACCGCGCTGGCCGCCGCCCGTCACGCCGTCCTGCGCGACCGGGGCTGGAACGTGGAAAAGCAAGGCCTGTTCGGCGCGCCGCCGATCCGGGTGCTGGCCAATCCCGACCGCCACGGCTCGGTGGACCTGGCCCTGCGCTTCCTGGGCTTCGGGACGGACGCTCTGGAGCCGCTGCCGCTGGACGCCGAGCGGCGGGTGACGCCGGCGGGGCTGAGCGCCGCCCTGGCCGAGCGCGACGCGCCGACGATCGTCGTACTGCAGGCCGGCGAGTTGAACCTGGCGGCCTTCGATCCCTTCCGCGAGCTCGCGCCCCTCGCGCGCGCCGCCGGCGCCTGGGTGCATGTGGACGGCGCCTTCGGCCTGTGGGCCAGGGTCAGCCCGGTCCTGCGCCATCTGGCCGACGGGTTGGAGCTGGCCGACAGCTGGACCACCGACGGCCACAAGTACCTCAACGTGCCCTACGACAGCGGCATCGCCTTCGTGCGCGACGCCGAGGCGCACCGCGCGGCCATGACGCTCGCCACCAGCTACCTCCCGGCCGGCGGCGGGCTGGCGCGCGACCAGATGGATTGGAATCCGGAGTTTTCCCGCCGGGCCCGCGGGTTCGCCGTCTACGCCGCGATCCGTGAACTGGGCCGTGACGGGCTGGCCGAGCTGGTCGAGCGGACGTCGCGCCACGCCCGGGCCATCGCCGAAGGCATCGGCGCGCTGGAGGGCGCGGAGCTGGTCTCGACCTCGGCCCTGAACCAGGCCCTGGTCCGCTTCGGCGACGACGCCCGCACCGACGCGGTGATCGCCGCCATCAACGCGTCCGGCGAGGCGCTGTTCGGCGGCGTCACCTGGCGGGGGCGGCGCTGCATGCGGATCAGCGTCTCCAACTGGCGGACCACCGAGGCCGACGTCGCCCGCGCCATCGCCGCCGCCAGGGCCGCGCTCGCAGGATAGTTGACTCCGTCAACCAATACAGCATGCTCCATACATGGAGTGTTGTATGTGATGAACACCGCCGACCCCGTCGCCGCCGTCCGCCGGTTCAACCGGTTCTACACCCGCGCCATCGGCCTGCTGAACAGGGGCTACCTGGGCACCGACTACACGCTCGCCCAGGGCCGGGTGATGTACGAGATCGCCCGGGGCGACGGTCCCACGGCCAGGCAGATCAGCGAGATCACCGGCCTCGACGCCGGCTACCTCAGCCGCATCATCGGCCGGTTCGAGCGGGACGGGATCGTGGCCCGCCAACGCTCCGCCATGGACGGCCGCAGCGCCCTCCTGCGCCTGACCCCCCGAGGCGAAGAGGTCTTCGCGCCCTTCGACCAGCGCTCCGGCGAGATGGTCGAGACGCTGATCGGCCCGCTGTCCGCGCCGGATCGTGCGCGGCTCACCGGCGCCCTGGCCGAGGTCGAGGAACTGCTGGAGGCGCCGCCGTCCGGCGAGGTGATCCTGCGGCCCCACCGGCCCGGCGACATGGGCTGGGTCGTCGAGCGGCACGCGGTCCTCTATGGCCGCGAGTACGGCTGGGGCGAGAAGATCGAGAGCGTCACCGCCCGCATCGTTGCCGACTTCCTGGACCTGCCGGCGGACGTGCCCGCGCGCTGCTGGATCGCCGAGCGGGGCGGCGAGCGGGTGGGCAGCGTCTTCATCGTGCCGGACGAGGAGCCCGGGGTTGCGCGCCTGCGCCTGCTGCTGCTGGAGCCGGCCGCGCGCGGGGCGGGGCTTGGCCGCCGGCTGGCGGAAGCCTGCGTCGCCTACAGCCGCGAGGCCGGCTATCGCGAGGTCGTGCTCTGGACCCACGCTGTGCTGACCGCCGCGCGCGGCATCTACGCCGCGCTGGGCTTTGCGATCGAGAAGAGCTGGACCCACGACGAGTTCGGCATGGAGACCGTCAGCGAGACCTGGCGGCTGAAGCTCTAGCACCATGGCGGCCGACATCCGCCCCGCGCGAACGCCGCATGACATCGCCCAGGCCGCGAGACTGTTCCGCGCCTACGCCGCCGCCCTCTCCGTCGACCTCGCCTAGCAGGACTTCGACGCCGAACTGACCGGCCTGCCCGGCGCCTACGCCCCGCCCGGTGGCGACCTGCTGGTCGCCTGGACCGCCGCGGGCGATGCGGTCGGCTGCGTCGCGATGCGGCCGATGACGTCGACAGGCTGCTGCGAGATGAAGCGCCTCTACGTGGCGCCGGCGGCGCGAGGTGAGGGGTTGGGCCGGGCCATGGTGGCCGCGATCCTGGCGGCCGGGCGCCAGGGCGAATACCGCGAGATGCGGCTGGACACCCTGCCGGAGATGGCCGACGCGCTCGCCCTCTACCGCCAGGCCGGCTTTGCCCCGATTGCGCCCTACTATCCCACGCCCGTCGACGGGACGCTGTTTCTCGCGCGCCGGCTCTAGAGCTCGGCCAGCACCGCGTCGCCCATCTGGGCCGTGCTCATCGATCCGCCGAGGTCGGGCGTGCGGGCGCCCTTTTCCAGCGCCGCGTTCACTGCCGCGAACAGCCGGTCCGCCAGGTCCGCGCGGTCCAGCGACCAGCGCAGCGCCATCTCGAACGACAGGATCGCGGCCAGCGGGTTGGCGATCCCCTTGCCGGCGATGTCGGGCGCCGAGCCGTGGATCGGCTCGTAGAGGCCGGGCAGGCCGGGCAGGCCCAGCGCCGCCGAAGGCAGCATGCCCAGCGAGCCGGTCAGCTGGGCCGAGATGTCCGACAGGATGTCGCCGAACAGGTTGTCGGTGACCATGACGTCGAACTGCTTGGGGTTCTTGACGATCTGCATGGCCGCGTTGTCGGCGAGGATGTGCTCCAGCGTCACGTCGGCGTAGTCACGCGCGTGCAGGTCAGTGACCACTTCGCGCCAGAGCAGGCCGGAATCCATCACGTTGGACTTCTCGGCGCTGGTCACCTTGTTGCGCCGGCCGCGAGCCAGCTCGAAGGCCACCCGGGCGACCCGCTCGATCTCCATGGTCGTATAGACCTGGGTGTCGACGGCGCGCTTGCCGCCGTCGGGCAGGGCCTCGATGAAGCGCGGGCTGCCGAAATAGATGCCGCCGGTCAGCTCGCGGACGATCATGAAGTCGAGGCCTTCGACGATCTCCCGTTTCAGGCTGGAGGCGTCGGCCAGCGGCTGAAAGCACAGGGCCGGGCGCAGGTTGGCGAACACGCCCATGCCGGCGCGCAGGGCCAGCAGCCCGGCCTCGGGACGTTTGTCGCGCGGGGCGTCCTTCCACTGCGGCCCGCCCACCGCGCCCATCAGCACCGCCTTCGACGCCCTGGCCGCAGCCAGGGTCTCGTCGGTCAGGGGGACGCCATGCTGGTCGAAGCTGGTTCCACCAAAAGGACTCTCGTCGAGGCTGAGGTCGGGCGCAAGCTTGCCCGCGACACGGCGCACCTGCGCTGTCACCTCGGGCCCGATCCCGTCGCCGGGCAGGAGCAGCAGGTCGGTCATGATCGGGGCCTTGAAGCTAGAGCGGGCGTTCGGACGCCGTCTCGTAGGCGAAGAGCTTGCGGTCGGAAACCCCGAACGCCGGCCAGTGGCTGCGCCATGTCGCCATGTGCGGCGTCTGAAAGTGTGCGTCGAGCGCGGCCTGGTCGCGCCAGGCCTCATAGATGCGGACCAGACCCGGGTCGGCGACATCCACGGCGTAGGAATACTCGTAACAGCCGTCCTCGGCCCGGCTGGCGGTCAGCATCGCCATCATGTGCGGCCTGAACGCCTCGAGGTTCTCCGGCGGCACGCGCACGGTTCCGGCGATGATCAGGGTCATGCGTCCTCCAACCAGGGCTTGGCCAGCGCCTGCTTCATCTCGTAGAGGTCGATGTCGCTGGCCGCGACCATGGTCTCGCCGATGGCGTCGAGGCCCTTCAGCATCTTCTCCTTGCGCTGCGGATCGATGGCGAAAGTGAAAGTCCTGCCCGAGGGTGAGACCACGGTCTGCGCTTCGAGGTCGACAGTGACCAGGTGGTTGCCGCCCTTGGCCTCCTCCATCAGCGCCTGCACCTGGTCCTCCTTAAGGACCACCGGCAGCAGGCCGTTCTGGAAGCAGTTGTTGTAGAAGATGTCCGCGAAGCTGGTGGAGACTACACAGCGGATCCCGAAGTCCATCAGCGCCCACGGGGCATGCTCGCGGCTGGACCCGCACCCGAAATTGTCGCCGGCCACCAGCACGCCCGCGCCCTTGTACTCCGGCCGGTTGAGCACAAAGTCCGGTTTCGGATTGCCCTCGCCGTCGAAGCGCAGGTCGTAGAACAGGCCCTTGGCCAGGCCCTCGCGCTCCACGGTCTTCAGGAACTGCTTGGGGATGATCTGGTCGGTGTCGATATTGGCCACCGGCAGCGGCGCCACCTTGGCGTCCAGGCGGGTGAAGGCTTGCATCAGACGGACTCCGTCGCCGGCTCAGCGCTCAGCATCAGTGTCGGCACGCCCCCCGGGGCGTCGCGGACGGTGAAGACGTGGGTGCCGGGCTTGCGGCCGGTGCGCAGGTCGGAGACGTCGAAGCCGGCGGCGGCCATGCGTGCGCGCGCTGCCTCGGGCTCAGTCACGCGCCAGGCCAGGCCGCCGAAAGTGTCAGCCTGGTCGGAGTGCGGGCCCCGGGTGCTGGCGCCGAACTCGACCACCGCGTCGCCGGCCTTGAAGAACAGTTGCCGCGCACCCCAGCTCTCGTTGGTGCGGTCGAGGCGCAGGTCAAGGCCGAGCTTGGCGCCATAGATCGCCAGCGCCCGTTCGGGGTTCTGGGTGCGGATCACCACGTGGTCGAGCTTTTCCACCGCGCCGTCGCCGTTCGCCTCGGACATCGGCCACGCCACGCCGTCGCGGGGTGGGGCGATCAGCAGGACCTGCAGGCCGGCGGTGTCGTCGGGGTGCGGGTTCGATCCGAACCAGTAGCGCTTGCGCCCGTCGTCATGGGTCGAGCGGGTCAGCGCCGGCTCGGTGGTCCGCAGGCCCCGGCGGACCATCAGCTTCTGGGTGGCCTCGATGTCGGTGGCGGTAAAGGCCACGGCCCACATGCCGTCGCCCCGGGCGTCGAGGTGGGCGCGCATGCGGTCGCCGAACGCGCCCTCGCCGTGCGGGCTGATGATATCGAGCGCCATGTTCGGGAACTGGAACCAGGCGTGGCGGGCGCCGCCGTCGCCGCCGATCCAGTTGGGCTCGCGCCCCAGCATCCGGCGGTAGCCGTCCATCGCGGCGTCCAGGTCGCGGACGGCCAGCGCCACATGATCGATGGCGGTGATCACAGGTAATCCCTCACGTCGGCGATGTGGCCGGCGATGGCGGCGGCAGCGGCCATCACCGGGCTCATCAGGTGGGTGCGGCCGGCGCGGCCCTGGCGGCCCTCGAAATTGCGGTTGGAGGTCGACGCGCAGCGCTGGCCCGGTGGGACCTTGTCGGGGTTCATCGCCAGGCACATGGAGCAACCCGGCTCGCGCCATTCGAAGCCAGCGGCCAGGAAGATGGCGTCCAGGCCCTCATCCTCGGCCTGGGCGCGAACCAGGCCGGAGCCCGGCACGACCATGGCGCGGACGTGGGCCGCGACCGTACGGCCCTCGACGATCTTCGCGGCGGCGCGCAGGTCCTCGATGCGGCTGTTGGTACAGGAGCCGATGAACACCACGTCGACCCTGGCCTCGGTGATCGGCTGACCGGCGGTAAGGCCCATGTAGTCCAGCGCCTGCACGGCCGAGGCGCGCTTGCCAGGGGTGTCGAAGCTCTCGGGATCGGGCACGCGGTCGGTGATCGCCAGAACGTCCTCGGGGCTGGTGCCCCAGGTGACCAGCGGGGCGATCGAGCCGGCGTCGATGTGGATCTCGCGATCCCAGACCGCGTCGTCGTCGGAGAAGAAGCCCTTCCAGTAGGGTAGCGCCATTTCCCAGGCTCCGCCCTTCGGGGTCGCCGGGCGACCCTTGAGATATTCGAAGGTGGTCTCGTCGGCGGCCACCAGGCCGGCGCGGGCGCCCGCCTCGATGGTCAGGTTGCAGAGCGTCATGCGCCCTTCCATCGACAGCGCCCGGATCGCCGAGCCGGCATATTCGATGACGTAGCCCGTGCCGCCCGCGGTGCCGATCTGGCCGATCACCGCCAGCGCGTAGTCCTTGGCGCCGACGCCCGGGATCGGCTCGCCCTCGAGTGTCACCCGGAAGTTCTTCGCCTTCTTCTGGCGCAGCGTCTGGGTGGCCAGCACGTGCTCGACCTCGGACGTGCCAATGCCGTGGGCCAGCGCCCCGAACGCGCCATGGGTCGAAGTATGGCTGTCGCCGCAGACGATGGTCATGCCGGGCTGGGTGCGGCCCTGTTCGGGCCCGACCACATGGACGATGCCGTTCCGCACGTCGCCCATCGGGAAGAACTCGATCCCGTAGTCCTTGACGTTGCGCTCGAGCGTCTGGAGCTGCAGGCGGGCCTCTTCATCGGCGACGGCGCCGACGCCCAGCGCCTGACCCTCGGTCGGCACATTGTGGTCGGCGACCGCCAGCGTCCGGTCCGGCCGGCGCACGGCCCGGTGGCTGGCGCGCAGGCCGGCGAAGGCCTGCGGCGTGGTCACCTCATGGATAAGGTGCAGGTCTATATAGAGGATGGCCTCGCCGTCCTGTTGCGTGACGACGTGTCCGTCCCAAATCTTGTCGTAGAGCGTCTTGCCGGGCATGGAGCGCATGTAGGTCCGCGACCCCGCGCACGTCTAGTGCAGCGAGGCCGCTTTTCCCGAGCCGCACGGGGCAGATTCTTGCCCGGACGGTCGCTAGGCGGCGAGCTTCAGCGCCGGGCGGGGAAGGGCGTTCATGCCCGCCAGCGCCGTCCTCACCGCCTCCACGACCGGGGTATGGGGTTCTTCGCCAAGGCGTGCGACCAGGCGGGCATTGTCCAGCAGCACTGGCCGATCCCAGAGGTAGCGCATCTCCAGCATCTCGCGCATCGTCTCGTTGAACGGCGCCATGGCCTTGATCGCGATCCATGGCAGGCGGCTTACCGCCAGCTTGCGGCCGGCAGCTTCCGAGAGCGCCTTCACCAGCTCGTTCCCGGTCAGGGTCTGGCCGCGCATGTGGAAAGTCTCGAAGTCGGCAAGGTCGTCACGCATCGCCAGCCGGACCATCGTCTCGGCCACGTCGGGCAGGTAGGCCCAGCAGTGTGGGATCGCCATCGGCCCGGGATAGCTCACCGCCCCGATGGGCCTGCCGGGCTTCACCAGACCCTGCGACAGCCAGTTGTTGCCGGGCCCGGGGCCGAAGAAATCGCCGGCGCGGACGATCAGAACCTTCACCCCCTCTTTCGCGGCCTGGCGCAGCGCGGCCTCCATCTGGACCCGGATCGCGCCCTTGCGGCTGATCGGGGTCTGGGCGTCGGTCTCATCGATCGAGGGGAAGGCGTCGGGTCCATAGTTGTAGACCGTACCCGGGAAGACGATCCGCGCGCCCGCGACCCTTGCGGCGGCGATGGTTGCACGCAGCATCGGCAACTGCAGGCCGGCCCAGTTTCTGTAGCCCGGCGGGTTTGCGCCGTGGACGATCAGGCTCGCACCCTCGGATGCGGCGACGACGTCAGCTTCAACCATCGCGTCGCCCTTGATCCATTCGAGATACTGGCGCCCGGCGCGCGCGGCGTCGGGATTTCGGTTCATCGCCCGCACCCGCCAACCCCCTGCAATCAGCCGCTCGGCGACCGCGCCGCCGATGCCGCCCGTCGCCCCGATCACCAGCGCCAACGGCGCATCCTGCTGGCTCATGTCGATATCTCCTTGGCTTCCCCCCAGAGATGCGCCGACGCTTCATCAAACAGAATTGCCGAATTTCCTGGATCGGCTATTCATCAGCGCATGCCCTCGCCAAACGACTGGGACCTGTTCCAAAGCCTCCATGCGGTGCTGGAGGCTGGCACCCTGTCCGCCGCCGCCAAGTTGCGCGGCCTGACCCAGCCGACTCTGGGCCGTCACATCGAGACGCTGGAGCAGCGGCTGGGCGCGCCGCTCTTCCTGCGCAGCCCGCGTGGATTGCAGCCCACCGACCTGGCGCTCGAGCTCCGCCCCCACCTCAACGAAATGGCGGCGGCGGCCTCTGCGGCCGTGCGCGACGCCTCCGGCGCTGCCGACTCCATCGTGGGATCCGTGCGGATCACCGCAGCCGAGATGGTCGGCGCGCCGTGACGCGCCAGGTATTCGGCAGTGGCGTAGAAGGCCATGTTGATCTCGCCGATCTTCCTAGCGACCAGCGCGCTCTGGGTCGGCGGGGTCATGCGCACGGCGATGTCGGCTTCGCGGCGTGACAGGTCGTCGGTGGTGTTGGACATCATCAGCTCGATAATCGTGCCCGGGTGCGCCTCGTGGAACTGGG
>JBBREC010000067.1:0-17774 GCA_038203295.1 Caulobacterales bacterium | reverse complement strand
ATGATCCAGAACCTGAACGGCAGCGTGCCGGGCGCGGGCACGCCGGCTGTGCGCGAGATCACGCCGCGCCTGACCTACGCCGCCCTGACGGACCGGAAAAAATAACCGCGCGTCCTACAGCGAGATCGACATTTCCGACGTCTGGGCCCAGCCGAGCCTGTCGTATATCGGCCGGCCCTGGGCGGTGGCGTGCAGGATCATGTGCTGCAGGCCGCGACGCCGGCCTTCGGCCATGGCGATGTTCATGAGGGCGCGGGCGATCCCCTGGCCACGGCGGTCAGGCTCGACGAAGACGTTGAGGATATAGCCGCGCCGGCTCTGGGTCGGGTGCGACGGATGCGGCGGCCAGTCGATGACCATCATGCCGAGCCCGCCGACGGCCTGGCCCTCCTCGAGGCCGATCCAGCCGAAATAGGCGCCCGACGCCAGGCGCGGTTCGAGCCATTCGCGGAAAGCCTCGCTCATGGGATCCAGCACAGCACCGGTGCGGCCCGACGCCTTGAACATCTCATGGCGATGTCGGGTGATGAGGTCGAGATCGGCGGGCGCCACGGCGCGGTAGTCGGTCATGGCCAGCATTTGCTGAGGGCCGTGAGGCGCGGGCTGCGTCGCGTCGTCATTGGGGATAGGGTCCAGTCCGCGCATGAGAACGCGCAGCACGAACCGCAACGCGCGCGACCGGTCAAGACGGCGGCGACGCGGGCCCGGCCACGGATTCCAGGGAGGACCCGCTGCTCTACCTAATCCTCAAGGCCGCCCTCTCCGGCGTGATCATCGCCATCGTCTCGGAGGTCGCGAAGCGCTCTCCGGGCGTCGGCGCGCTGATCGCCTCTCTGCCGCTGGTCTCCGTACTGGGCATGATCTGGCTGTGGCGGGACACGGGCGATCCCGAGCGGATGGCGGCCCACGCAGGCGCGACCTTCTGGTACGTCCTGCCGTCACTGCCGATGTTCCTGCTGATCCCCGCCCTGCTCAAGCGCGGGGCGCCTTTCTGGGTCGCGCTGGCCAGCGGGTGCGCGCTCACCATCGTTCTCTACCTGCTGATGACCACCATCGGCCCGCGTCTGGGCCTGAAACTGTGAACCGGAGCGATCCCATGACCGAAGTTTCCCTCGACCGGCGCCTGCTGCTGGGCGGCCTGGCCCTGGCCGGAGCCGCCGCGGCGACCCAGTCATCCGCCCAGCCCGCCGCCCTGCCGGCCTATGCGTCGCAGCTCCTGCCCTTCGATCCGAAGGCGGTGCCGGGGCTTTCCGAGAAGCTGCTCGTCAGCCACCACGACAACAACTACGTCGGCGCGGTGAAGCGGCTGGGCGCGATCCGCGGCGAGTTCGGCAAGCTCGATCCGGCCACCGCCCCGGGCTTCATGATCAACGGCTTGAAGCGCGAGGAGCTGATCGCCTGGAATTCGATGATCCTGCACGAGGTCTATTTCGCCGGGCTGACGGCCGCAGCGCCGCCCAGTGCGGCGCTGGCGCAGGCGGTCGAGCGCGACTTCGGCAGCCTCGACCGCTGGGCCGCGGAATTCTCCGGCATTGGCAAGGCGCTGGGCGGCGGCTCGGGCTGGGTGCTGTTGACGTACAGCCCGCACGAGGGCCGGCTGGTGAACACCTGGGCCTCGGACCACACGCAGACGCTGGCCGGCGGCACGCCGCTCGTGGCGCTCGACATGTACGAGCACGCCTACCAGATGGACTACGGCGCCAAGGCCGGCGACTACGTCAACGCGGTGATGAAGGTGCTGTCCTGGCGCCGCGCCAACGAGGTCTACCGCAAAGTCAGCGCCGCCTAGCCGCGCCGGCAGGGCCGCGCGGCGAGCTCGTCGAGCAGGGCGTCGATCTTTGACGCCAGGGCGGCCTTCGCCTCTGGGTACCGGGTGTTCCACGACGGGATGTCCCAGACCCGCGCGCCCTGCAGGGCGGGCGCCTGGGCGGCCTCGTCGAAGGCGATGACGATGTCCGCGTGGCTCACGTCCTGCGGTTCGAGGCCGCGCAGCGGCTCGGCGGCGGGGTCGATACCGTCTTCGAGCAGACTGGCCCGCAGCCCTGGCGAGACGTGATCCTCCGGGTGAACGCCGCGCGAGGTCACGCGGACCGGGGCCCCGCGCTCGGCGGCGCGGCGTTTCAGCGTCTCGCGGGCGATGGCGCTCTTCACCGTGCCCGCCGGACAGACGAACAGCACCGTCGGCGGCGGACATGGGGTGGCGTGGGCAGCCCGGCCGCCCGCCAGGAGCAGGAGGCCGAGGGCGACGCCCCGACGATTGAGTGTGAGCTTCCGACGTTCCATAGCGCGGCCTCCAGATGGAGCTGCGCGGTCGTTGGGCCGAAGCCTGGACGGGACACCGCTCTATCCCGTGGCGACAGGGCTAGACCTGAGCCCTAGGCGAGGCAAGCGCCGCCTAGAACCTCGCCGTCACCGCCAGCCGGGCCGAGCGCGGTTCAAGCGGGTGGGAATGAATGTCCTCGACTCCGTCGGCCGGCTCGCCGGGCAGGCGGTCGGTGTAGAGATAGTCGGCGGCGTCGGCGGCGCTGTTCGCGACGTTGAACACGTCGACCTGCACCTTCACGCGCGGGCTGACCCGGTAGCCCAGGTTGAGGTTCACTTCCCTGTAGCCGCTGGACCGGACCGAATTGTCGGAGACCAGGGCGTGCTTGCCGAGATCGCGGAAGACCAGGGCGCCGAACCAGGGGCCGAGGTTATCGACCAGGACGCCAGCGGAGGCGACGACCGCCGGAGCATCCTCGATGTGTGGGCCAGCGGGGTCATCGTCAGTATAGCGGGCGCGGGAGACCGCGACATTGGCGTTGAGCTCGATCCAGCGCGCGGGCCGGTATTGCGCGGTGACCTCGACACCAGTGCGTTTGCCCGGACGGCCCGCCTCGGTCTGGCCGACGTCGGCGTTGTAGGTGAGCTCGGAATCGAAACGCGCCTCGAAAAGGGTGGCGGCCGCCTGGACGTGCGGGATGGCGCTGGTGCGCACGCCTACCTCGTAGCCCGTGGCCTTCACCAGGAACGGCGGGCGCACGACGCCGCCAACGTCGGCGAGGTTGCCGGCGCGGGTGTCGTTGGAATGGAAGCCCCGGCCGGCGCTGAGGTAGAGCTCGGTCTTCTCCCAGGGGCCGAAGATCAGGCTGCCCTTCGGCTGGACGAGGGTCCTGGCCTGCCGGCCGGAAAGGCCGCCGACGAGGTTGACGTCGTCGGCCGAGAAGTGATCGACCCGAAGGCCACCGAGAACGCGGATCAGGTCGGAGACATGCAGGGTCGCCTCGCCGAACCCGGAGACATTCCACTCTTTCACACGGTCGGCCAGCAGGGTCTCAAGGCTGCGCCGCTGCTGACTGTGGCGAGCGTCGACGTAGATCCGGTCGTAGCGGCCCTGCACCCCGAAGGCGACGTCGGTGGTCATGCCGGCGAGCTGGCCAGCGAAGTCGTAGCGCAGCTCGCCGCCAACGATGGACCGGCGGTCGTTCTGGACGTGCTGGTCGCCACGGACCGGGTCATCGAGGAGGTGGGTGAAATTGTTGTAGAGCACCAGTTCATTGCGGATGGCATAGGCCGAGGCGGCGACCCGGCCGGGTCCGACGTCATCGCGCGCCGCCTCCAGCGAGAGGCTGAAGCGTTCCGCCTTGCCGCCGTCGGAGGGATCGAGCGTTCCGAAGCGGCCGATCAGGCCTTGCTTCACCGCCCGCTCCGGCTGGTCGGTCGTGGCGTTCCACAGGCCGCGGTAATAGAGGGCTGTGACGGCGAACCCATTCGCCGGCCCGCCCTGGGCGTAGCGCGCCGCGAGGTTCACCTTGCGCAGGTTGTCGGGGTGATCCCAGGGACCGTCGAGATGGACGCCCTCGCCGGCCAGGATCAGCCGACGGTCGGCGCCCAGGTCGAGCGTGCCGCCCGCGAACAGGCGCTGGTCGTCCAGCGTGCCGGCGCTGACCGTGACCTGGGTCGGCAGGGTCTCGACGAAGCCGAGGTGATTGGAGCCGACGGCCGAGAAGTCGCCCTCGGCGGCGTAGTACGGCCCCTTGGTGAAGTGGATGCCCGAGGCAAGCTCGGGGATGAGGAAGTTGAGATCGGTGTAGCCCGAACCATGGGCGTGGGTGCGCTGGTTGACCGGCATGCCGCCGACCCAGGTGGCGAGATCGGTCCCGTGGTCGAGATTGAAACCCCGCAGCAGGTACTGGTTGGCCTTGCCCTCGCCCGAATGGACGGTGACGACCAGCCCGGGGACGGTCTCGAGCAACTGGCCCACGCGGAAGACCGGCCGAAGGTCCAGCTCCTGCCGCGTCACCGCGCCTTCGGAGGAGGTCGTGGCCTTTCCCATCAGGTCGAGGGTCGAGGCGGTGACCACGACCTCGGAGACCTGGCGGCCGGGAGCCGCGGCCTCGTCGGCCCGCGCGGCGCCGACCACAAGGATCGCCGCCGTCACGCTGAGCAGAGGCGCGCGCTTTCGCCGCGCCCGGCGTTGCGCGCCGTGCATCGTAAATCCCCCCGGATTTGAGTCAGGTCAGCTGGAAGGTGGCTCTGGACTACTTCTTGGCTGCGGCTTCGAAGGTTTCCTGTTTTTTCTTCACGTCAGCCGGCCAGTCAGGGAGCGGGTCGTGCACGGCGCCGCCGTGCTTGTCCTGTTCCTTCACCAGCGGGTCGATGACGTACTGCTTATGGCAGGCGACGCAGACCTGGTAGAGCTTGGCGCCCTCTTCAAAGACCGCTTTGGGATCGTGCTTGTCGGCGGCGGCGCGGGCGAGGAGGGCCTGGGCGGTGAGTTGCTGGGCGTAGCGGTTCCAGTCGGCTTCGGGCGCCATGGCGCGGCCGGGAATCTGCAGGGCGTTGCCGGCCTCGGCCACGATGGTCGCGCCCGAGACCATGTTCTCCCAGCCCTCCTCCGTGGTGGGCGCCTTCGATTTTGTACCCGCCGGGGTCTCCTCCTCGCCGGTCGAGTTCCAGTACATGAACGCTCCCGGATCGGTCATGTGACCCATGATCTCCTTGACGCTCAGGGTGGTGTCGTACTTCGCCGCCCCGGCGACGGGCGTCGCGGGCTTCTGGTTGCAGGCGGTGAGCAGGACGGCCAGGGCCGTCATGGTGATGATGCGCTTCAAGGTCGTTCCCCAGGGGACTTCTAAAGGTCCCACAATCTGTTCAGGCACTGACATACTTTGCAATACGCTGGTACGCCCGGTTAAGTACGGTCACCAGGGCGTTACAAGACGTTACAGGCGCTGTTGGCGGGGATTTCGGGTTGGCTGGCGAGGACATCGCGGAACTTGCGGCGCGCCTGCGCGCGCGCCAGGCGCTGGGCCGGTCCGACGGCCTGAACCGGCTGTTCGACTATCTGGTTGAGACCTCCATCGCCGGGGCGCGGCCAAAGGAGTTCGAGGTGGCCGCCGCCGTATTCGGCCGCTCCTCGGCTTTCGACGGGGCGCAGGACGCCTCGGTGCGGGTTGCGGTGCACCGACTGCGCAAGAAGCTCGACGAATTCTACGCTGGCGACGGCCGCGACGACGCCGTGCGGCTGGGGGTGCCCAAGGGGGAGTACCGGGTCGTGGCCCAGGCCTCGCCGGCGGCGAGGCCCGTGGCCGTCGCGCCGCGTAACTACCGCTGGGCGATCGCCGCGGCCGTGCTGCTGGCGTTCAATATCGCCGCGTGGGTTGGGTTCTGGGCGACCCACAGCGGCGAGCGGGAGCTGGCGCAGGCCCGGGGCCGCGCGCCTTGGTCGCAACTCGTCAGGGGCGATGCCCCCACTCTTCTGGTGATCGGCGACTACTACATCTTCGGCGAGACCGACGAGCGCGCCGGCGTTGACCGACTGGTCAGGGAGTACGCGATCAACAGCCGCGAGGACCTCGACGCCTGGCTGATGGACAACCCCACCGCGATGGGCAGCTACCGCGACCTCGACCTCTATTACCTGCCGGTGGGCGCAGCCTCGGCCCTGCGGAGCATAACCCCGATTTTGGCGGGCGGCGGGACCCGGCCCGAGAACCTGCGGGTGGTGATGGCGTCCGAGCTGACGCCGGAAATGTTGAAGCGCAACAACATCGTCTACCTCGGCTACCTCTCGGGGCTCGGCGTGCTGCGCGGGCCGGTGTTCGCCGGCTCGCGGTTCCGGGTGGGCGACACCTGGGACGAGCTCTACGACGGCCCGACGGGCAAGACCTATTCGAGCCAGGAAGGCGGCCCCAGCAAGGGTGAGGCGAGCCACCGCGACTATGGCTATGTCGCCGCTTTCCAGGGGCCGCAGGGCAACCGCATCCTGATCATCGCCGGTGCGCGCGACACCGGTCTGATGCAGACCGCCGAGGCGCTGGCCAACCCGGACGCCTTGAAGGCGCTCGCGAAGGTCGCGGGCAAGAGCGACAGCTTCGAGGCGCTTTACGAGACCGAGGGCCTGCAGCGCTCGAGCCTCTCCGGCCGGCTGATCCTCGCCTCGCCGCGCTCTGCGACTAATCCCTGGACCTCCCAGACCGACCTGCATTTCCCGGCGGGTTAGGAAATCACCCCTCCTCTTCAGGGGAGGGTGGACACGGTTCCGCTTGAGCGTATTGTATGAGTGTATGCATACAACGGATCAAACGTTGACGGCCTTGCGGCTCGGGCACACCGGGGTCCCGATCTATGTGCAGCTGCGAGAACAGTTCCTGCGCGCGATGGGCGCGGGCCTCCTGAAGGCTGGCGACCAGATGCCGACCATGCGGCAGGTGGCCGTGGCGCTGAAGGTCGACCTGAACACCGTGCGCCGCGCCTACGACGAACTGGAACGCCTTGGCGCCGTCGAACTGATCCGCGGGCGTGGCAGCTTCGTGACCGCTCCGCCGCCGGCCATGGAAGGCCGCGTGCACGAGCAGGAGACCGACAACCTGGCGCGCCAGACCCTGGCCGCCGCTTCCGCGCTGGGGGTCGATCCCCTGGCGCTCGCCGAACGGATCGCGGCGCTCGCCGCGGAGAAGGAGACCTTCCGATGAGCAACAGTTACGTCAACGGCGTGCAGATGAACTTACCGGGCCTGCGCACGCGGGGCGGCAATGCGCCGGCCGGCCTGCTGTCGGCCCTAGTCTTGACCAGCGGCATACTGATCGGCGCGCAGGCGGTCCGAAGCGAGATCTACGGCCTGTTGTGGGTCGCGGGCGTCATGCTGCTGGTCGCGGCCCTGATCCCGATGTCGCTAAAGATGGCCAACCAGTGGGAGCGCGCCGTGGTCCTGCGGATGGGCAAGCTGCAGGGCATCCGCGGGCCGGGGATGTTCGTGATCATCCCGTTCATCGACGACGTGTCCTCGTGGCTCGACCAGCGTATCCAGACCACCGAGTTCAACGCCGAACAGGCGCTCTCCAAAGACACCGTGCCGGTGGACGTGGACGCAGTGGTGTTCTGGCAAATTCACGATCCCGAGCGCGCCGCGCTGGAGATCACCGACTACCGCTCGGCCATCAGCCGGGTGGCGCAGACTTCGCTGCGGGAGATGGTGGGCTCGTCCCTGCTCTCTTCCCTGCTGTCGGACCGCAAGCACGGCGACGAGGCGCTGCGCGAGGAGATCGGGCGCAAGACCGCCGACTGGGGCGTCACCGCCATATCGGTCGAAATCCGCGACATCGGCGTGCCGGCCGCCCTGCAAGACGCCATGAGCCGCGAGGCCCAGGCCCAGCGCGAGGCCGCCGCCCGGATCCATCTGGGCCAGGCCGAACTGGCCGTAGCGCAGAAATTCGTCGAGGCCGCGGACATCTACGCCAAGAGCCCAGCGGCGCTGCAGCTGCGCGCCATGTACATCATCTACGAGACCACCAAGGAGCGCGGGGCGACCATCCTGATCCCAAGCGCCATGGTCGACGCCATGAACCCGGGCGGGTTGCTTGGCCTGGTGCAGGCGGCGAAGGCCGTCTGAAGCGGCGGCAGCGGAGGGGGAGATCATCATGGCTATGCGACTGATCCGGTGGGTGGTGGCCCTGGCGATCGCCAGCGCGGCGATGGCTTTCGTCCTCGCGGGGGCGGCAAAGGCGCAGGAGGCGCCGGGCGAGTGGCACGGAGTGCTGTCCGCGGGCGGCGTCGAACTGCGGATCGGCATGAGCATCGCCGCCGGCGCCGACGGCGTGCTGGCGGGCAGCCTCACCAGCCCGGATCAGGGCTCGGCCGCGATTCCGATGAGCACGGTGACGCTGGAGGGCGGCAAGCTAGTGGTCGCCATCCCGCGTATCCGCGCCCGCTATGAAGGGACGTGGGACAGCGCCCAGCAGGCCTGGGTGGGAACGTTCACGCAAGGCGCGCCCCTGCCGCTCACCCTGCTCAAGGGCCCGCCGGTCGCCGTGCGCCGTCCGCAGACGCCGCAGAAGCCCTACCCCTACCGCGAGGAGGAGCTCACCTTCACGAGTGTGCCGGGCGTGACCCTTGCCGGGACCCTGACGATCCCCGCCGGCAAGGGCCCTTTCCCGGCCGTGGTGATGATCACCGGGTCCGGGCCGCAGGACCGCGACGAGTTCCTGCTGGGCCACCGGCCGTTCCTGGTGATCGCCGACGAACTGACGCGCCATGGGATCGCCGTCCTGCGCTACGACGACCGGGGTGTGGCGAAGTCGAAAGGCGTCTACCTCACCGCCACCAGCGAGGACTTCGCGGTCGACGCCGGAGCCGCGGCGGCGCTCCTGCGGACCCGGCCGGAGATCAATCCGCGCAAGGTCGGGCTGATCGGACACAGCGAAGGCGGGATGATCGCGCCCATGGTCGCCGCCGCCGATCCCAAGATCGCTTTCGTGGTGCTGATGGCGGGGCCCGGCGTGCCGACCCGCGAGCTGATGCACGCCCAGAGGGCGGCGAGCGCCAGGGTCATGGGCTCAAACCCGGCCGCCGTGGCTGCGAACGAGGCGGCGCTGACCCGGATCGACGAGGCGCTGACGACCGCCAAGGACTGGCCGACGGCCCAGGCCCAGGTGAGGCAGATCATGGTCGAGGCCTATCTCCACGCGGGCCTCACACCCGAAATGGCCGCCACCGCCGCGTCGGCGCAGATGCTGGCGATCGGAACGCCCTGGTACAAGTACTTCATCGGCTTCGACCCGCGTCCGAACCTGGCGAAGCTGCATGTACCGGTGCTGGCGATCAACGGCGACAAGGACCTGCAGGTGGCTTCCAGCCAGAACCTGCCGGCCATCCGCGCGGCGCTGAGGGGCCACGCGGACGTTGAGATCGTCGAGCTGCCGGGACTGAACCACCTGTTCCAGACCACCGCCACCGGCGACCCGCGCGAGTACGGGAAGCTGGAGGAGACGATCTCGCCCACAGCACTGCATCTGATGAGCAGCTGGATCGTCGCGCACACGAAACGCTGAAGAAGCCTTGGCTTGGAGCGCCCGGCACGGCTAGCTAGGCCAATGCGCACCCCAGTCCTGACCCTCGCCCTCGCCCTTGCCGCCGCTGGTTCGGCCGGCGCCGCTCCAGCCGACCTGGTGATCTGGGGCGGACCGATCTACACGGCCAACGAACTCAAGCCCCAGGTCGAGGCTGTGGCGGTGCAGAAAGGCCGTATCGCCTTTGTCGGCGACAGGGCCGGCGCCAAGGCCCTGGTCGGGCCGAAGACCCGAGTCATCGACCTTAAGGGGTCCGCCCTTTTTCCCGGCTTCACCGACAGCCACGCCCATCTGCGCGAGATCGGCGAGCGGGAGATGACGCTGAACCTCGAAGGCTCGAAGTCGGCGGCCGAGGTCGCCCAGCGACTGAAAAGCTACATCGCCGCCAACAAGCCCACCGGTCTGGTCGACGGCCGTGGCTGGATCGAGACCGGCTGGCCGGAGGGCCGCTTCCTGCAGGCCTCGGACATCGACCCCGTGTCGGGCGCTGTCCCCGTGCTGCTGGGCCGCGCCGACGGCCACGCCCTGACCGCCAATTCGTCCGCCCTCAAGGCGGCCGGCATCACCGAGACCACCGTTGCACCGGCTGGCGGCCAGATCCTCAAAGGGCCGGACGGCAAGCTCACCGGGGTCCTGGTCGACAATGCGATGGGACTGGTGGGCAAGCTGCGCCACGACCCCGACGAGGCCGAACGGCTGAAGGCCTTCCGCGCGGCCTTCAAGGCCGAGACCGCCTATGGCTGGACCGGCGTCCACAGCATGAGCGTCGACTGGGCCGACGTCGCCCTGCTGGAGAAGATGGACAAGGACGGCGAGGCGACCCTGCGCGTCTACAACGCCGTCGAGGCCGTGCAGGCCGGGCCGCTACTGGATGGGGGCCCACGCGCCACGCCGGACGGGCGGATCACCACGCGCACGATCAAGCTCTACATGGACGGCGCGCTGGGCTCGCGCGGGGCCAAGCTGTTCGAGCCCTATTCGGACGCGCCGTCCATCACCGGCACCTATGTGACCGAGCCCGACGCCATGCGGCCGGTGCTGGCCAGGGCGCTGGCCAAGGGCATCCAGGTCGCGACCCACGCCATCGGCGACAGGGGCAACGCCACGGTGCTCGACCTCTACGAGGAGGCCTTCAAGGCCGATCCGGCGGCGGGCCAGAAGGCGCGCTGGCGGATCGAGCACGCCCAGATCGTGAGGCCGGCGGACATCCCGCGATTCAAGGCCGACCGGGTGATCGCCTCCATGCAGCCCAGTCACGCCATCGGCGATCTGCACTTCGCCCCCGCCCGGCTGGGCGACGCGCGCCTTCAGGGCGCCTATGCCTGGCGCACGATCATGAACTCCGGCGGCCTCGTGGTCGGCGGTTCGGACGCGCCGGTCGAGCGCGGGGCGCCGCTGATCGAGTTCTACGCCGCGGTGGCGCGCAAGGACCTGAAAGGATTCTCCGGTCCCAACTGGCACATGGAAGAGGCGCTGCCCCGCTATGAGGCGGTGAAGATCTTCACCTCCAACTCGGCCTACGCGCGGTTTGCCGAAGATGAGCTGGGCTCGATCACCGTGGGCAAGCGCGCCGATTTCTCGGGCTTCTCCGTCGACCTGATGACCGCCCCCGCCGCCGACATCCCCAGGGGCCACGCGGTCCTGACGGTGGTGGACGGCCAGGTGGTCTATCAGGCCAGGTGATGGCGACGGCGCAGACGAACGACGGCTGGGTAATCGGCGTGCTGGTGCAGATCGCGGGAGAGCCCGCGCCGCTGCGCCACTACTTCGCCGTGGCCCACCAGGATCAGGGCAAGTGCGAGTGGACGGCGGTGGACTACGCCGGCCGCGCCGGAATCGTGGCCACCAGCCCGCGCCAGGGCCAGGAGCCGGTCGAGGCGCTACGCCCGCTGACGCTGGCCAAGATGAAGTCGTTCGGCCTGACGCCGGGCCAGGTCCGTGAACTGGGCTGGCGCTATCCGAGGCGATGGCTGACGGGCTGACGCCCTACTTCGTCCACTGTGCGAGATAGTCGGCCAGGCCCTGCGGGGTCATGTGGCGGGCGTCAGAGAGGTAGGCGGTCTTGCCGGCATTGATCAGCTTGTCGGTCTTCGGATCGACGATCAGCAGGCTGGGCACACCTTCCAGCTTTTCGATGATGCCGTATTTCGCGGGCACCTGCAGGTTCTTGTCCATGCGTCCGACATCGACCTCGACGGTCTCGTAGTGACGGTCGACGAAGGTTTTCAGCTCCGGCAGGTCCATGGTCGACGCCAGGATCCGGCAGTCGCCGCACCAATTGCCGCCCAGGTCGATGAGCAGCAGCTTGCCCGACGCCTTCGCCCTGTTTCTGGCGGCGGCCACCTTGGCGTTGACGGCCTTGGGGCTGGTGTCGGCCTTTTCGTCGTAAGGATAGGGCAGCGGCGTCTTCAGCTGCGTGAAGCTGGCGATCGAGACCTTGGGGGCTCTGGCCGGGGCGGCGCCGGCGGCGGGCGCGGCAAGCGCGAGAGCCAGGACGGCGGCGGTAGCATAGCGCGACATGTCGGTCTCCAGACGAGCGTTGGAGCCTAACAAGGGCGACCGGCGCGCGGATTGCAAGCTCCCCCCAATCGGGGGATGCGCATGGCAACGACGCCGTCTAACCGTAATTGAAGCTGCGCCTTGCGGGCGATAGGCTCTTTCGCGAGCGGACAGTGCGAAGAATTCTTGGGGGAATGAATGCGTAAACTCACCACCGCGGCGGCCATCATCGGCCTCGTCGCCTCGCTCGCCGCGGTCGGCCCAGCATCCGCCCAGTATGGGATGGACAAGAAGGGTCCGAAGAACGCCGCGACCCCCGAACTGCCCAAGTGCGACAAGCCGCTGGGCCGCGCCGCGATCCAGGAGCCGGAAAACAAGTGGTGGACGGCGCTCGGCCTTTCGAACCCCGAGGCGCTGCTGAAGCTGTTCGCCGCCCGCTCCAACTGCCTGCGGATCGTCGACCGCAACGCCGGCTTGGCCATGCGCAACCAGGAAGCCGAGCTGGGCGCCTCAGGCGACCTGCGCCGCGGCTCCAACATTGGCGCGGGCCAGGTGGCCGCTGCCGACTTCTTCATCGTCCCCGACATCGCCAACTCCAATTCCAACTCCGGCGGCAATGCGCTGGGCGCGGTGGCCGGCGCCTTCATTCCGGGCGGCTTCGGCGCGCTGGCGGGCTCGATCCGCACCAAGAAATCCGAGGCTCAGGCCCTGGTGACCCTGGTGGACGCGCGCACCACCGAGCAACTCTATGTGGCGGAAGGCACGGCCCAGAAGACCGACATCACGTTCGGGGTCGGCGGCGGCGGAGGCGGGTTCTCCGGCTTCGCCGCAGCGGCCGGCGGGGGCTATGCCAACACCGAGATCGGCAAGGTGATCACCGCGGCCTATTTCAACGCCTTCGTCGACCTGATCGGCTACCTGCAGCGCAGCGCGCCGACCGGTGAACAGGCCAGCCAGGCCGCCGGCATCCAGGGATATTCGGTAACACAGTCGATCATCATGCGGGGCGCCGCATCGCCACAGGCCAAGCAGGTCCGTACCTTCAACGCCGGCGACCGCGTTTTCCCCACCGGCCAGAAGGATGGCATCTGGTGGGAAGTCGACGACGAGAACGGCAACCGCGGCTGGGTCACCTCCACGACCATCGCGCCGCGCTAGGAACCCGATCTGTCGGCGCGGGTTGAGGCGGTGACCCCCTCAACCTGGAGCCGCAGATGAAAACCGACACCAAAGACCTCGCCGCCGTCCAGACCCGCCTTTGGGACGAAATCAAGAAGGGCGGCGGGACCGGCATGCTTGGCCTGACCAAGTCCGGCGACCATTATCAGCCGATGACGGCGTTCGTGGAGCGCGACACCAACCAGATCTGGTTCTTCACCCGCAAGGACACCGGCCTCGTCCGCGATCTGGGCGAGGCCGGCAGCGCGATGTTCGTGTTCCAGGCCGACAAGCTGCAGGCCTGCATCGGCGGCGGGCTGGCCGTGGCCTTCGACCGCGAGCGGATGGACAGGTACTGGAACCCGGTGGTTGCGGCCTGGTACCCGGACGGAAAGGATGACCCGCAGCTGACCATGCTTCGGATGGACTGCGTCGACGCCGAGATCTGGATCAGCGACGACGGCCCGGTCAAGTTCGCCTGGGAGATCGCCAAGGCCAACGTGACCCACACCACGCCGGACGCCGGCGGCAAGGCGCATGTCGAATTCCAGCACTGACGCCGAGCCGCCTCGGGCCGCGCCGGATTTAATTCGGCGCGGCCAGCGGCCGTAGCAGGTTAGCCGCGACGAATTCATGAGGTTTTGTCGGGCGTAATCCAAGGCAATCCCTCCAAGTGGACGTGGGGGGCTGGAGGCAAGGCGACGATTGCCCCCAAAATCCTGTGATTTCTTTTCCAAAATTCAGCGCGGAGCCTGCGCCTAGTGTCGAGTACTCGACAGTTTTTGATCCGCCGCGTGGCTAATTTGAAACCCAAACCACACGCCGACGTTTCGTGTCCCCATGTACAGGTCATCATTCGCATTGCAGACGCCCCTGCCCGGTTTGCAGAACCGCTTGCTCGAAGCTCTGCCCGTCGCCGACTACGCCCTCATCGCTCCGCATCTGGCAGCCGTCGACATCGAGCGTGGCCGACTGCTGTACGACCCGGGTGACCGGATCGATACGGTCTATTTCCCGATCGACGGGGTGATCTCGCTGATGACCCTGATGGAGAACGGCGCGGCGATCGAGAGCGCCACTATCGGGCGTGAAGGCGCGCTCGGCCTGATGGCCGCGGTGGCCCCACGGCAGTCGCTGTCGCGGGCCATCGTCCAGACCCCCACCCGCGCCCTGCGCATGGGCGCCTCGCAACTGCACGACGCCTGGGAGAAGAGCCCGTCCATCCGCGACCTGATCGACCGCCACAACGAGGCGCTGTTCGGTCACGCCATCCAGTCCGTGGCCTGCAACGCCCTTCACTCGGTGGAGGCCCGCTTCTGCCGCTGGCTGCTTACCTGTCACGACCGCATCTCCACCGATACGGTGGCCCTGACGCAGGAATTCCTGGCGGACATGCTGGGCGTTCAGCGGACCACCGTGACCGCGGTCGCCCGCAGCCTGCAGGACAAGGGCGCGATCCGCTATCGTCGGGGGATCGTCGACATCATGGACCGCGGCATCCTCGAGCAGTTCAGCTGCGAGTGCTACGGCGTGATCCACAACACCTACGAACGGCTGCTTCCGGAAGGATAAGTCTCTGGTTGCGGAAGGCGCAATTTCCCCGTTTCTTGGCGTAGGCCGCAGGATTGAACCTGCCAGACGCCAGATTGCACACCGGGAAACGTCCATGACCTCCATTCGCCGAAACTTCCTGCTTTGCGCCTGCGCGCTTGCCGCCCTCGGTGCAGCGCCCCTGGCGGGCGCCCAGGCCCTGGCCACGGCGGCCGACGCCGGCGGCGCGGCTGCGGTCTCGCTCGCGTCGCCGAAGTACGGGACCTGGGGCTTTGACAGGAGCGGCATGGATCCGTCGGTGAACCCCGGCGACGACTTCTACCGCTTCGCCAACGGCAAGTGGGACGAGCGCACCGCGATTCCGTCCGACCGGACCCGTTACGGCAACTTCGACAAGCTCTCGGAACTGTCAGAGAACCGCGTCCACGCCATCGTCGACGAGGCGGCCGCTGGCACGCTGAAGGACCCGGACGCGGCAAGGATCGGCGCGGCCTACGCCGCCTTCATGGACGAGGCCCTGGCCGAAAAGCTGGGCGCCAAGCCGATCGCCCCGGAGCTGGCGCAGATCCGCCGGGTGACCACAAAAGACGCGTTCACGGACCTGATGGCCCGGGCCAACACGACGGCCTTCGCCACCCTCCTGCCGGTAGGCGTCACCATCGACGCCAAAAGCCCGACACGTTACGCGGTGACCACGGGGACCGGCGGAATGGGCCTGCCCGACCGCGACTATTATCTGCAGGCCGCGTTCGCGCCGAAGAAGGCCAGGTACCTGGCCTATGTGCAGCAGATGCTGACTCTGGCCGGCTGGGAAAAGCCGGCGGAGAACGCCAGGGCGGTGGTCGACTTCGAGACCCGTCTGGCCGAGGCGTCCTGGACCCGCGTCGAGCGCCGCGACCGCGACAGGACCTACAACCCGATGAGCCCCGCCGAGCTCAGCGCGCTCACCCCGGGCGTCGACTGGAGCCGATATCTGGCGGCGGGCGAGCTGACCGGCGTGCAGCGGGTTATCGTCACCACCAACACCGCCTTCCCAAAGTTCGCGAAGATCTACGCCGAGACGCCGCTTGAGACGCTTAAGGCCTGGCAGGCGTTCCACGTGACGGACGGTGCGGCGCCTTACCTATCCAAGCGCTTCGTCGACGCCAACTATGAGTTCCGCAACAAGGAGCTGGCCGGCCAGCCCGAGCAGCGGCCGCGCTGGAAGCGCGGCGTGGCGGCGACCAATGCGGCGGTGGGCGAGTCGGTGGGGCGGATCTATGTGGCCCGCTACTTTCCGCCGGACTCCAAGTCCAAGATGGACGCCCTGGTGGGCGATATCCATACCGCGCTCCAGGCCCGCATCGAGAAGCTGCCCTGGATGGGCGACGACACCAAGGCGAAGGCGCTGGAGAAGCTCGCCAAGTTCACCGTCAAGATCGGCTACCCGACGGCGTGGCGCGACTATTCAAGGCTGACGATCAAGCGCGACGACGTCTATGGCAACCTCCAGCGGTCCGGAGCCTTCGAATGGCATCGGGTGCTGGCGCGGCTGAACGGACCGGTGGACAAGGCCGAGTGGGGCATGACCCCGCAGACGGTGAACGCCTACTACAACTTCGCCAATAACGAGATTGTCTTCCCCGCCGCCATCCTGCAGGCGCCGTTCTTCGATCCCGACGCGGACGCCGCCATCAACTACGGCGGGATCGGCGGGGTGATCGGCCACGAGATCAGCCATGGCTTCGACGACCAGGGCCGCAAGTCCGACGGCGACGGCGTGCTGCGCGACTGGTGGACCGCAGAGGACGCCTCGAAGTTCAAGGTCCAGACCGACCGGCTGGGCGCCCAGTATTCGGCGTTCGAGCCGGTCCCTGGCGCCCATGTGCAGGGCGGCCTTACCATGGGCGAGAACATCGGCGACAACGGCGGGCTGTCACTGGCGCTGGACGCCTACCACGCCAGCCTGAAGGGCCGGCCCGCCCCGGTGATCGACGGCCTGACGGGCGACCAGCGGGTGTTCCTGGGGTGGGCCCAGGTGTGGCGCCAGAAAATCCGCGACGAGGCGGTCCGCCAGCAGGTGGTCACCGACCCGCACTCCCCGGCCCTGTTCCGCGTGAACGGCACGATCCGTAACGTCGAAGGCTGGTACGACGCCTTCGGGATCAAGCCCGGCGACAAGCTTTATGTGCCGCCGGAGCAGCGCGTCCGGATCTGGTGACCGGCGCTATATCCCTTCCGCGAGACCCAGGAAGGGCGACGGTTCGGCGGACGGGTTGCGGTGGCGGTTGGTGACCATTCGCTGGTGCAGCTCGACGATCCGCCGGCTGCCGCTCTTCTGGAAGGCGAAGGGGAACAGGCCGTGCAGGAAGCAGGCGACGGCGCCGGCGAACATGGTCGCGGCAAACCCCGACGCCGATTCCAGGTGCTCCAGGTAGCTCTCGCCGACGGTCTCGGGATGATCGGTGAACGCGCGCAGCATGGCTTGTCCCTGAATGGATTGTGGGAACATTGTGGCCGATTGCATGAGAATTTCTCGTTCAAAATTGCAGCCGCGCAAGCGTTGAGGAGAACCATCGTCTCCCATTTGCTCAACAAAAAGAAACCCATTCCGATGAGCCTTAACCACCGTTAACGGTTGCCCGGAGATGGCCGCGCACAGCTCTGGAAGCCGTCAAGGGGAAACTGGAGCGGCCGGTGGGAATCGAACCCACGACATTCAGCTTGGGAAGCTGACGTTCTACCTCTGAACTACGGCCGCATCTCTAGGAGGTGCGGTTCCTTAGCCGGTCTTCCGACCACCCTCAAGACGGACGGCGTCAGCTATCCTTGCGACCGCCGCAGGTTCGATGGATTGCCGCGGGGCGCATCCCTCAGCTAACGTGAGTTCAAACGCCCGTTTAAAGGACACCACCTTGCCTGACCTGTTCGACCCCCTGACGTTCACCCACGGCCCGGCGATGAAGAACCGCTTCGCGCTGGCGCCGCTGACCAACCTGCAGAGCAACCCGGACGGCGTGATGTCGGAGGACGAGTTCCGCTGGCTGACCTACCGGGCCGAGGGCGGCTTCGCCCTGACCATGACCTGCGCGGCGCACGTCCAGCGGATCGGCCAGGGCTTCCCCGGCCAGATGGGGGTGTTCGGCGATGAGCACCTGCCGGGCCTGACCCGCCTGGCGGCGCGGATCAGGGAACTGGGCAGCATCGCGGTGGCGCAGCTGCACCACGCGGGCATGCGATCGCCTAAGGACCTGATCG
>JBBREC010000066.1:0-17930 GCA_038203295.1 Caulobacterales bacterium | reverse complement strand
GCAGGGCCTTGACCACCTGTGCGGTCTTCTCGCCGGCCACCTCGATGCTCATCACCGCCCGCACCCGGTCGGCCTCCAGATCGGCCCGCGCCCGGATGGTGAAGCCCTGGATCACGCCGCGCGCCCGTAGCCGCTCGATGCGATTCTGTACGGTTCCGCGACTGACCTGCAGTTCCGCGGCCAGGGCGGAGGCCGGCGCGCGGGCGTCCAGCCGCAGCAGGGCGAGCAATCGACGGTCCAGATCATCCATATCGCTAATCTTTTCTGACGTTTCGTCAACATTTCCGACAAATTGTATCATACGTGGCGCTTTTCGCTAGCGCCAACAGGGTCGAGACTTCTTCCGCAACCTGCCGGAGACCGCATGACCCAGAAGCCCCAGTTCCTGATGACCGATCCCGGTCACTTCGACGTCTCCTACGTGATCAATCCCTGGATGCGGCCCGACGCCTGGGCAGGCCACCGCAAGGCCGAAGCGGTCGCCGCCTCGGCCGCCCTGCGCCACGCCATCGAGGCGGCCGGCGGCGAGGTGACCATGATCCCCGCCGTGGCCGGTCTGCCCGATCTGGTGTTCCCGGCCAACGCCGCGGTGGTGCTGGACGGCAAGGCGCTGCTGGCCCGCTTCCGCCATCCCGAGCGCCAGGGCGAGGAGCCGGTGTTCCGCTCGGCTTTCCTGACCCTGCAGAAGCGCGGCCTGGTGGACGAGATCATCGACCTGCCGGACGGCGTCTTCCAGGAAGGCGCGGGCGACGCGATCTGGGACGCCGACCGCAGCCATTTCTGGGTCGGCTACGGCCCGCGCTCGTCAAAGGCGTCGGTCGCCGTCATCCGCCAGACCTTCAGCCAGGAGCTGGTGGCGCTCGAGCTGGCCTCTGACCGCTTCTACCACCTCGACACCTGCTTCTGCCCGCTGGCCGGCGGCAAGGTGCTCTACTATCCGGACGCCTTCACACCCGCCTCGCTGGCCGCGATCCGGGACCACATCGCTGAAGCCGACCGCATCGAGGCCAGCGACGAGGAGGCCGCGGCCTTTTGCGTCAACGCCGTGAACCTGGATCGCCGCGTGATCATGGCCCGCGCGCCGGCGACGCTCCGCGCCAAGCTGGCCGCCCGCGGCTACGCCCTGACCGAGATCGACCTCGACCCCTTCATCCTTTCCGGCGGCGCCGCCTACTGCATGACGCTGCGCCTCGACCGGACCAGCCAGCCCATCCCAGCCATCCTCGCCGCCGAATAGAAACTGGATAGGTGAAGCCATGAACGATATCGCGCTCTCCCGCTCGCTGACCTCCGACCTGATCGCGCTAGAAGGCCGCTACGGCGCGAAGAACTACAAGCCGCTGGACGTCGTGCTCACCCGCGGGCAGGGCGTGCATGTCTGGGACGTCGAGGGAAACCGCTATCTCGACTGCCTCGCCGCCTATTCGGCGGTGAACCAGGGCCACTGCCACCCGAAGATCCTGGAGGCCATGGTCGAGCAGGCGGGCCGCCTGACGCTGACCAGCCGCGCCTTCCGCAACGACCAGCTCGCGCCCTTCTACGAAGAGCTCTGCGCCCTGACCAACTCGACCAAGGTCCTGCCGATGAATTCGGGCGCCGAGGCCGTCGAGAGCGCGGTGAAGGTCGCGCGCAAGTGGGGCTATGAGGTCAAGGGCGTGCCCGAGGGCCAGGCCGAGATCATCGTGGCCGCCGACAATTTCCACGGCCGCACGGTCGCCATCGTCGGCTTCTCCACCGACCCGCAGTCGCGCGGCGGCTTCGGGCCCTTCGCGCCCGGCTTCAAGGTCGTGCCCTATGGCGACGCCGACGCCCTGGAGGCCGCCATCGGCCCCAATACTGTCGCCTTCCTGGTCGAGCCGATCCAGGGCGAAGCCGGCGTGATCATTCCGCCCGCCGGCTATCTGAAGCGGGCCCGCGAACTGTGCACGAAGCACAACGTGATCCTGATCCTCGACGAGATCCAGACCGGCCTCGGCCGCACCGGCCGGCTGTTGGCCGAGGAGCATGAGGGGATCGAGGCGGACCTGACCCTGATCGGCAAGGCGCTGTCGGGCGGCTTCTATCCGGTCTCGGCCGTGCTCTCGAACTCGGAAGTCATGGGCGTGCTGCACCCCGGCGAGCACGGCTCGACCTTCGGCGGCAATCCGCTGGCCTGCGCGGTGGCCCGCGCGGCTCTGAGGGTGCTCACCGAGGAAGGCATGGTCGAGAACGCCGCGCGGGTCGGCGACCGGCTGCAGGCCAGCCTCGCCTCGAACCGCTCGGACAGGGTGCGCCAGGTTCGCGGCCGTGGCCTGATGCTGGCCGTGGAGCTGCATCCCGAGGCCGGCGGCGCGCGCCAGTTCTGCGTGGCCCTGCAGGCCCGTGGGCTCCTGGCCAAGGAGACCCACGACCACACCATCCGCATCGCCCCGCCCCTGATCCTGACCGACGACCAGGCCGACTGGATCGCCGAGCAGTTCGCCGCGGTGCTCCGCTAGCCGATCGGCACCGCCGCCGCTGGCGTCGAAGCGGCCTTTTTCGCCTCGTCGATCACGAAGGCGCGGATGTCCTCGGCGTCCTTTGCGGTCAGGAAGCGCGCGAAGCTGGCCATGCCGCGCGGCGCACTATTGCCGTCGATGACCACGCCCTTCCAGGCCTCCGCCGTCAGCAGCATGGGCGAGCGCTTCAGCTCGGGCAGCCAGGCGCCGGTGGCGTTGGGGCCATGGCAGACTTGGCAGTTGCGGTTGAACACCGCGAATCCGTGCTGGACGTCTCCCGTCGAGCTCACCGTCTTGAAGTCGATCGGCGCGGGTTGCGGCGGAGCGGGGAACGCCGGTGCTGTGGCCTTGCCGCCCAGCTTGAAGACCATCAGCCGGCCCGGCAGCCGCGGGCGTTGGGGCATGGCGCCCGGCGCCGAGATCTGGCCGCCACCGCCGACGCCGACCATCACCGCAATGTACTGCTCGCCCTTGAGCTCATAGGTCATGGGCGCGGCGATCACGCCGTTGCCGGTCTTGTAGCCCCACAGCTTCTTGCCGCTGGCCGCGTCGTAGGCCGCCAGTTCGCCGTCGGCCGAGCCCTGCAGCACCAGACCGCCGGCCGTGGCCAGCACGCCGGCGTTCCAGAAATAGGGATGGTCGACCGTCCAGACCGCCTTCTGCTGCACCGGGTCCCAGGCAACGAGCTGGCCCTTGACCAGGGCGGCCGCGGCCTTGGCCTGCGCCTCGGTCGTAGGCAGGGCGTTGGCCAGGAAGTCGACGCCGACGTTCCAAGCGCCGGGCTTGTACTTGAAGCCCTTGTCATCGGTGTAGGCGAAGGGCGTGACGTTGGTCGGAATATAGACCAGGCCGGTCTTCGGATTGAAGGCCATCGGCTGCCAGTTGTGCGCGCCCAGCGGCCCCGGCACCTGCAGAATGGGGGCCTTCTCGTAGCGCGCTCCGGGGGTCTCGATCGGGCGCCCCGTCTTCATGTCGACGCCGGTGGCCCAGGTGATGTTGGTGTAGTTCTTGGCGGAGATCAGCGCGCCGGTGGCCCGGTCGATCACATAGAAGAAGCCGTTCTTCGGCGCCTGCATCAACACCTTGCGCGGCTGGCCCGCGATGGTCAGGTCGGCCAGAATGATCGGCTGGGTGGCCGTATAGTCCCAGCTCTCGCCCGGCGTCGTCTGGTAGTGCCAGACGTACGCGCCGGTGTCCGGCTTCAGGGCCAGGATCGAGGAGAGGAAGAGATTGTCGCCCTTGCCGCCCGAGCGGCGCATGTGGTTCCAGGGCGTGCCGTTGCCGATGCCGAGGTAGACGAGGTCAAGCGTCGGGTCATAGACGATCGCGTCCCAGGCCGTGCCGCCGCCGCCGGTCTGCGTCCACTCGCCCGGCGACCAGGTGGCGTAGCCTTTCTCGGCCATCACCTTGTCGGAGGCCGCGCCGTCCGGCTGACCCTTGGGGTTGGGCGTGGTGTAGAAGCGCCAGACCTGCTTGCCGGTGGCGGCGTCATAGGCCGTGACGTAGCCGCGCACGCCATATTCGGCGCCGCCGTTGCCGATCAGCACCTTGTCCTTGATGACCCGCGGCGCGCCGGTGATCGTGTAGGGCTTGGAGATATCGGTGGTCTGCACCGACCAGGCCTGTTTACCAGTCGCGGCGTCCAGCGCGATCAGGCGGCCATCGATCGTGCCGACGAACACGTGGCCCTTCCAGACCGCGACGCCGCGGTTCACCACATCGCAGCAGGCGTTGAATCCCTTGGCGCCCTCGACCTTGGGATCGAAGGCCCACAGCTGCTTGCCGGTCGCCGCGTCGAAGGCGAACACCTTGGACCAGGCTGTCGAGGTGTAGATCACCCCGTCGATCATCAGCGGGGTGGCTTCCTGACCGCGGTCGGTGTCGAACTGGGCGTACCAGGCCAGGCCCAACTGGCCGACGTTGGCGGTCGAGACCTTGTCCAGCGGACTGAACCGCTGTTCGGAGTAGCCTTTGCCGTTGGAGACCCATTCGCCGTTGCCGTCGGCCGCCGCGATCCGGGCGCCGTCGACGTTGCCGGCTTTTGGCGCCGGCTTCTGGCAGGCGGCCACGGCAGCGGCGAGCGCAAGCGCAAGCCCGAGCTTGAAGATCTTCATCCTGGACTCTCCCCGACCGTGACGTCCGGCCTTGGAAGAGACCTAAGCCCGCGCCGCGCCTGTGGGCAAGCCGTCCGCTACGTCAGCCGCCTCAGCGCTTCTTGTGCGACGGGTTCAGGACGGAGATCACTTCCGGCGGCTTGGCCTTCGGCTGCTTCGGCTTTCGCGTTTCCTTGTTGGACTTCACTTGACCCTTGGCCATGGGCTGCTCCTTCGTTTTCGGTGATCAGCGGGTGCTGCGTCGGTCGTTGAGGACCGGGATTCGCACGGCGGGCGCAAGCTGGCCCGAGGATCGCGAATCTGAGAGATCGCGGCGGTTCGGCGTCATCGTGCCGGTGTAGGTCTTCATGGCGTCCTTTCGTCCCGGCGCGCGCCGCGCGACCGACGCAACAGGCGTCAGCCATAAGTGTGCGACCGTCGGGCGACGTCACAGCCTAGCACGCTGGGCCACGGCGCTGGTCGCATTCTTTAGGCCAGCGCCGCCCCGGCCAACCGCACGACCGCATCGGCCGCCGCCTCCAGGTCCGCCGGGTCCAGCCGGGCAAGCTCGACCGTCCCCATCGTGGACCGCTCGTCCTTGCGGCTCGAACGGCGATAGGCAGGGTCATAGTGCAGCGCCATCAGGGCCAGGGCCAGGTCCTCGAAGGCGCCGGCGTCGGCCAGGCCGCGCCATTCCTCCAGCCGTTTGCGACCCGGCGGGGTGGGCAGACGCGCCAGCGCTTCGTCGAGCGCAGCGCGATCCTCGACGATGTCGCGATAGGCTCGCACCAGATAGGCAGCCCGCGCCTCGACCGGCGCGGCCAGCTCAATGCGCGGGGCCCCGGTCATGGCCTGCCAGAGCGCCGGCGGAACCATCCGCTCGCCGACCTTGCTGGACTCGGCCTCGATGAACACCCGCCGGTCCGGGTCGAGCCGCGCCAGTTCGCCAAGCAGGCGGCTCTCGAACATCTTCTGGCTGGGCTGCGGCCGGTCCGCATGGCCGCCGAACAGCGACCCACGATGCGCGGCCAGTCCTTCCAGATCGATGACCTGCTCGCCGCGCGCGGCCAGCCTCTGCAGGACCTCGGTCTTGCCCGAGCCGGTGCTGCCGTCGATCAGCACCACCTTGAGCGGCAGGGCGCGGTCATAGAGACGCGCCGTCACCTCGCGGCGATAGGTCTTGTAGCCGCCGGCGAGCAGGGCGGTGCGCCAGCCGACCTGGCTGAGGATGGTCGCCATGGCGCTCGACCGCTGTCCGCCGCGCCAGCAGTAGACCAGCGGCGCGAAGCCGCCCGGCTCGTCGGCCAGGGCGGTCTCCAGGTGGCGGGCGATGTTGCGGGCGATGTAGGCCGCGCCGACCTTGCGGGCGTTGAAGCGGCTCTCCTGCACATATTGCGTCCCGACCTCGGCGCGCTCGGCGTCGCTCAACACCGGCAGGTTGATCGCGCCCGGCACGTGATCCTCGGCGAACTCGCCGGGACTGCGCACATCGATGATCGCGCTGAACCTGGCGAAGCTTGCGGCGTCGGCGGTCTCTAGAATCTCGATGCCGGACACTTGCGACCTTCGGGTTCGGTGGGGGCTCGCCCTATAGTGAGACCTATGACAGCCATCACATCAGACGTCAGCATCGCCACGCCGGACAAGGCGGTCCGCCTGACCTCGTTGGCCCACGGCGGCGGCTGCGGCTGCAAACTGGCGCCCGCGGTTCTGCAGTCGATCCTCAAGGGCATGCCCGCCACCGCGGCCTTCTCCGACCTGATGGTGGGGACCGACACCTCCGACGACGCGGCAGTCTGGCGGCTGAACGACAGCCAGGCGTTGGTGGCGACCACGGACTTCTTCATGCCGGTGGTGGACGATCCCTTCGATTTCGGGCGCATCGCCGCAACCAATGCGCTGTCGGACGTCTACGCCATGGGCGGGACGCCGATCCTGGCGCTGGCCATTGTCGGCATGCCGATCGACCGGCTGACGCCCGAGACCATCCGCGCGATCCTGGAGGGCGGCGCATCCGTCTGCGCCGCGGCGGGGATCCCGGTGGCCGGCGGCCATTCCATCGACAGCATCGAACCGATCTACGGCCTGGTGGCGCTGGGCCTGGTGCATCCCGACAGGGTGCTGACCAACCGCACGGCCCGCGCCGGCGACGTACTGATCCTGACCAAGGCGCTGGGGGTCGGCGTACTGAGCGCGGCCTTCAAACAAGAGCGGCTGGACACCGACGGCTACGCCGCCCTGATCGCCTCCACCACTCAGTTGAACGCCGTCGGCCGCGAACTGGGCGACGTGGCGGGCGTCCACGCCGTCACCGACGTCACCGGCTTCGGCCTTCTTGGCCATGCGCTGGAGATGGCCCGCGGCGCGGGCCTGACGGCCGAAATCACCGCGGCGCCGCCGCTGCTGGCCGGCGTCGAGGCCCTGGCGAGCGCGGGCATCCGGACCGGCGCCTCGACCCGCAACTGGGCCAGCTATGGCGAGGCGGTCCGCCTGCCCCCCGACCTGCCGGACTGGCGGCGTGACCTGCTCACCGACCCCCAGACCAGCGGCGGCCTGCTGATCGCGGTGGAAGCTGGCGCGGCCGCCGCCGTACTCGATCTGGTGCGCCGACGAGGCTTTGCCAGTGCGGCCTTGGTCGGACGGTTGACGGAAGGGCCGGCGGAAATCCGCGTGGCCTGACCGCTCACCAAGGCCCTTGACGATTGAAATTACATCTGTAACCGTGACGGGTAGGAGAGTGATCCCGGGCCATGACGAAGATCTCCGCAGCGGAAAGCCAGGTGATGGAGTCGGTCTGGCGGGCAGGTCCGCTGACCGCCGACGAGATCGTGGCCGAGGTCGGCCAGCCGCAGGGCTGGGGCGAGGCCACGGTCAAGACCCTGATCAACCGGCTCCTGAAGAAGAAGGCCCTGATCTCGGAGCGCAGCGAGGGACGCACCCGCTATCGCGCCCTGGTCAGCCGCGCCGATTATGTGCAGGGCGAAAGTCAGGGCCTGCTCGACCGCCTGTTCGAGGGGCAGCTTTCGCCCCTCGTCGCGCACTATGCCAAGCACAAGGCGCTCTCGCCCGACGACGTCGCCCGCCTGAAGCGCCTGATCGAGGAGCTGGACAATGGCCAATGAGCTGCTGGCCGCCCTGCTGCATATGAACCTCGCGGCCGCAGCGGCCGTGCTGGTGGTGCTGGTGCTGCGCGGACCCACCCGCCGCTACTTCGGCGCGGGCTACGCCTATCGTCTGTGGGCCGCCGTGCCCGTCGCCGGACTGGCCGCTCTTTTCCCGCCGCCGGCCGCCCGCTGGATCGCGCTGCCCGGGTCGCCCAAGCCCCTGGTCGTTCAGGCCGCCGAGGCCGTCGAGCACGCGCCGGCCGCGGCCATCCTGCTGCTGTGGATCGCCGGGGCGGCGCTGGCCGCCACGGTGATCGCGATGCGCCAGACTCGCTTCCTCGCCCTGGCGCGGCAGGGTCTGGCCGGTCCAGCCGTGGCCGGCGTCATCGCCCCTCGCATCGTCATGCCGGCCGACGCGGACTTTCGCTTCACGCCCGAAGAACGCAGCATCATCCGCGCCCACGAACGCGCCCACATCGACCGCAAGGATCCCCGAATCAACGGCCTGATCGGGCTGGCTCAGTGCCTCGCCTGGTTCAATCCGCTGGTCCATGTCGGCGCGCGCGAAGCCCGCATCGACCAGGAGCTGGCCTGCGACGCCACGGTGATCTCGCGCCTGCCCGGCCAGCGCCGGCGCTACGCCGAGACCCTGCTGAAGACCCAATTGGCCACTGAATGCGCGCCCCTTGGCTGCCATTGGGTCGGGACCCGCGAACACCCGCTGGAAGGGCGCATCAAGGCCCTGGCCCTTCCGGCCATCAGTCACCTGCGCCGCGATATCGGCCTGAGTGTCCTGGCGACCGCCCTGGCGCTCGCCGCCTACGCGGTCTGGTTCGTTCAGCCGCCCGGCCCCGCCGTCGGCGCCGGCGCCTGGAGCCGCGCCGCGGTCGACGTGGTGCAGCTGAAGCTCCACGGCGCGATCAGCCTGCGCTGACCCCACGACGCAGGGGCCGTCGCGTTAACCCCTGACTCAGGTCTGCGAAACCCCGCCTTAAGCCCTTCACCTGTATCAATTCGTGACAACAGGAGCCTTCGTCCATGAGGCGGCGGCCAGTTATGGTGGGTGTCTTCAATGGCCAAAACGGTCCTCGTCGTCGACGACGATCCGACTCAACGTCGGCTGATCCAGGCGGTCCTCGAACGTGAGGGTTTCGCCGTAGTCCACGCGGAAAATGGCGACCAGGCGATCGCACGCCTGGGCGCCGGCGGGCCGACGGACGTCATCCTGCTGGACCTCAACATGCCGGGGCTGTCCGGCCAGGAAACCCTGGTCGAGATGCGCGCCCGCGGCTTCAACCAGCCGGTTATCGTGGTCACAGCGACCGGCGGCATCGACACGGTGGTTCAGGCCATGCAGTGCGGCGCCGGGGACTTCTTCGTGAAGCCCGCCGCGCCGGAACGGATCCTGGTTTCGATCCGCAACGCGCTGTCCATGGGCGCGCTGAAGGGCGAGGTCGACCGGCTCAAGAAGCACCAGTCCGGCCGCACCACCTTCGACGACCTGATCGGCGGCTCGGCGGCCATGACCATGGTCAAGCGCCTGGGCGAACGCGCCGCCAAATCCTCGATCCCTATCCTGATCACCGGTGAGAGCGGCGTCGGCAAGGAAGTGATTGCGCGCGCCGTCCACGGCTCGTCCGACCGCGCCGGCAAGCCCTTCGTGGCCGTCAACTGCGGCGCGATCCCCGAGAACCTCGTGGAATCGATCCTGTTCGGCCACGAAAAGGGCAGCTTTACCGGCGCGACCGACAAGCACCTTGGCAAGTTCCAGGAGGCCAACGGCGGCACCCTCTTCCTCGACGAAGTTGGCGAACTGCCCCTCGACATCCAGGTCAAGCTGCTGCGCGCCCTGCAGGAGAGCGAGATCGACGCGGTGGGCTCCAAACGCTCCATCAAGGTTGACGTGCGCATCGTCTCGGCCACCAACCGCGACCTCATGCAGGCCGTGAAAGAGGGCCGGTTCCGCGAGGACCTGTTCTATCGCCTGAACGTCTTCCCGATCGAGGCCCCGGCCTTGCGCGAACGCAAGGAAGACGTGCCGGCCCTGGTCGACTGCTTCGTCAAGCGGTTCAACATCGAAGAGGGCAAGACGGTCGTGGGCGCAAGCCCTGAGGCCATGGCCTTCCTCACCGCCTTCGAGTGGCCCGGCAACGTCCGCCAGCTGGAGAACGCGGTCTATCGCGCCATCGTCCTGGCCGACGCGCCCTATCTGCAGCCGCACGACTTCCCGGCGATCTCGGGTGTCGCGCCGCCGGCCGTACCGACGGACACGACCTCGACCATTGTGTCGGTGATGTCCGGCGACCATCTGATCCCGCCGATGCCGCAGGCCGCGCCGGTGCGCATCCTCGATGAGCGCGGTCACTTGCGCACGCTGGAAGAGATCGAGCGCGACCTGATCCAACTCGCCATCGAGATCTACGCCGGCCACATGAGCGAAGTCGCCCGCCGGCTCGGTATCGGGCGCTCCACCCTCTATCGCAAGGTCCGCGAACAGGGCCTGGAAGACGTCATCAGGGGAGTCGCGTTTGAAGCCGCCGATGAAGCTGACGCCAAGGTCGCGTGAGGCCCGCATACAGGCACTGATCCGCCTGGCCAAGGTCGGCAGGACGCCTGCCGGAAAGACTCCGATGGGGGCCGGCCGCGCCATGCGGCCGGCCACCTAGATGGCCACGGAGTCCCACGGATTAGCCGGGACTCGCGCCGGACGCTGGAGAAATAGCCTCTCCACGCGGCGCAGCAGGACGTCATCCTTGAACGGCTTGGCGAGATAGTCGCGAACACCGAGCAGCAGCGCCGCGCGGACGTCGTCCGGCCGGTTGCGCGCGGTCAGCACCATCGTCGCGACCCGATCGGCGGCATTGGTCAGTTTCATTTGTCGAAGAACCCCGAAGCCGTCGAGCCGAGGCATGTTGATGTCCAGCACCATGGCGCCAGGCTTGGCCTCAGCCATCATCGTCAGGGCCTGAAAACCGTCGCGGGCGACAAAGGTCTTGTAGCCGGCAAGGTCAAGCCGCGTGGTGACCAGTTCGACGATAGCCGGGTCATCGTCCACGACCAGGACACGGCGTCGGGCTTGCTCAAAGAGCCGTGGCACGGGGGACCTCCATAAGTGTGGCATCGCGCGACGCGCAGGCGTCATGCACCGCCGAGAGCAGACTCGCGGCGAGGATAGGCTTGCGCACCCATCCGTCGAAATCCGCCGTTGGTGGGCCAGACTCCGAGTCGGTAGCGTCCGCGGAGAAGACCAGAATCGCAATGTCGCGGTTCGGGCCGGGCAGGGCCCGCAGCCTGGACGCGGCGGCGGCGCCATCCATGCCCGGCATGCGCATGTCCATCAGGATTACGTCGAACGGTTTCGCCAAGGCCGCGTCGATCGCCGCCTGACCGTCGGCGGCCTCGGTGACTTCCGCGCCGGCCGGTTCGAGAATGGCGCGCGCCAGGTCCCGGTTCGCGGGATTGTCGTCGACAACCAGCACGCGAAGGCCGGCGATATCGAGATTGGTTCGCTCCCAGCCGGCCGCCGCGAACTCGCCGCGTCCAGCCGGAATACGGGCATGGAAGACCGAACCGCGCCCGGCCCAGCTGCGGACGCCGATCTCGCCGCCCATGGCCTCCACCAGGCCCTTGCAGATCGCCAGGCCAAGGCCCGTGCCGCCATGTCGCCGCGTCGATGACCCATCGACCTGCGAGAAGCGCTTGAAGAGCAGCCCCTGATCCCGACGGCTCATGCCGGGGCCAGTGTCCTCGACGCTGAGCTGCAGTTCCGCGGCCGCGTCGTCATAGGTCCCGCCCAGGCGCACGGAGCCGGCGTCGGTGAACTTGATGGCGTTGCCGACCAGATTCATCAGCACCTGGCGCAGGCGGTCGGGATCGAAGATCAGGCAGTCCGGCAGGTCGCCCTCAAGCTCTACCTCCAGCCGAAGTCCCTTGGCTTCGGCTTGCTGCGAGAACATCGCGGCGACATCGTTGAGGACGGCGGTCGGGTCCGCCGCCCGAACGCGAACGGGCATCGAGCCGGCCTCGATCTTCGAGAAGTCGAGGATGTCGTTGACGATGCAAAGCAGCCCGTCGCCCGCGCTGGTGATGCGCTGGACGTAGCGGCGCGCTTCAGGGCTCAGGTCGCTTCGCTGGCTGAGCAGTCCATTGAATCCGAGGATGGCCGTGAGCGGGGTACGGATCTCATGGCTCATGTTGGCCAGGAAGTCGGCCTTCACCGCCAGCGCCTGTTCTGCGGCCTGGCGGGCGGCTTTCAAGTCAGCCTCCAGCTTCATTCTGGCTGTGACGTCCCGGAAGGTGTTGATGACCTCCACCGCCTCGCCCGTCTGGTCGCGGACGACTGTCGGATTGCCGTGGACCCAGGCATATTCACCCGACTTTGAGCGCACGCGGAACTGCCGCACGAAATCCGGACTCGGGCCCTTGGAACTGAAGTTCTGCTCGTTCGCGGCGATGGCGGACGCGAGATCGTCGGGATGGACCAGCGACAGGGTGTTGAGCCCCGTCAGGTCTTCAGGCGTGTAGCCGTAGGCCCGGCACGCTGCGGATACCTCCAGAATGACGCCCTGGCGGTCCACCCGCACGAGCATGTCGGTAGAATTGTCCGCCAGGTAGCGGGCGCGGGCTTCGCTGGCCCTAAGCGCCGCGTCCGCCAGCTTCAGCTCGGTGACGTCCTGGAAAGTGCCGAAGAGGCCGATGACCTCGCCCTCGCTGCCGAGGCTGCACGCACCCTGGGCGATAACATCGCGATAGGTCCCGTCACCGCGGCGCACGCGCGCCTGCAGATCATAGCCTATGGCGTCCCGGATCGCGCGCTCGACCTTCTCGGCAAGTCGCGGGGCGTCGTCGGGGTGGTAGGTCGCCAGAACGCCATCCAGGCCGGGCGGCGTCGCGGACGAATCGAAGCCGTGGATGCGATAGACTTCGTGCGACCAGGTCGTCCTGTTCGTCGCTACATCCCATGACCAGGTGCCCACCCCGGCCATACGCTCGGCCAGTTCAAGCAACTGGTGTTGCTCGGCGGCGATTCGCGCGGCGTTGCGCTTGTCCAGGGCGTCCATGCGCATCGTCAGCGCCTGCATCACGCAGCCCGCGAACTGCGAGAGTCTCGCTTGTTCGGCGGCGGTGAACGCCTCGCGCGGCTTGGTGTCGATCACGCACAGGGTGCCCAGCGCATGTCCCGCCGGGTCGATCAACGGCGCGCCGGCGTAGAACCGGATGTCGGGCGGACCGGTCACCAGGGCATTGTCGGCGAACCGAGGATCCTGGCGGGCGTCCAGCACCACCATGACCTCGTCGCGCCGGATCGCATGACTGCAGAATGAGACCTCGCGCGAGGTTTCGGTAGCGTCCAGGCCGACCGCGGCCTTGAACCACTGCCGATCCGACGAGACGAGCGAAATCAGGGCGATGGGCGCGGCGAAGGTGTCGGCCGCAAGCCGGGTCAGGCCGTCAAAGACCGGTTCCGGAGCCGTATCAAGCACATTCAGACAATCGAGGGCGGCGAGCCGGCCCGCTTCTTCCGCAAATTTCAATGCCGCACCTGCGCTGTTCAGGGAATGGCATGCATTGTGGGGGTCTAAGCTTAGGTTAAAGGTGTCAGCAACACGCCCGGTGCGACAACATGCCTCCAGCCGCGACGAGGCGCGCCGCCCCCCATCAGGCTCTTGGCAGGATCGGCTAGGATGCCCCTGCGGAAGGGCGCGGCAGGCTCAGGTAAATGCTGTCGCACCATTCCTCGCCGACCAGCCAGGTCCGCCGCGCGCGGTGAGTTTCAACGAAACCCAGGCGATCCAGGAGTTTCAGCGAGCCTTCGTTGCGTGGATCGACGTCCGCCTCGATCGTGGCGATCCCGCGGGTCGCGAACACGTGGGCTAAGACCGCTGTCAGCGCCTCGCGCGCCAGGCCCTGTCCCCAGCTGTCGGGGTGCAGGATGTAGCCGATATTGGGCAGCCGCCAGCAGCCAGCCTTGCCGATCACCACCCCCTGATGTTCCACGATGAAGTCGTCGCTGAACTCGGCGGGTGAGGCGATCATGCCGGCGAGCCAATCGCGCGTTTGTTGAAGCTCCGTGTGCGGCGGCGTCGACCAGTAGCGCATCGCCGCCGGCTGGGTGAATACGGCGTGAAGCGCCTCCAGGTCGTCGGCCCGGGCGCGCCGAAGCCGAAGGCGCGGGGTGAGGAGTTCGATCATTCCGAGGGTTCGCCGGCGCCGCGCCGCCGGAACGGTTTGCGCTTGAATTCCTTCTTCTCACCCTTGGCCTTGGCGGTGATCTCCTTGAGCTTCACCGTTTGAAGAGCCGAGAGGGCCTGGCCGGGCGCGCCCTTTTCAGGGTCGCCGAAGGCGCGGCCGAAGGTTTTCAGGCGATCGGTCACCGAGCCCAGGAATTCGCCCTCCCACTCAGAAAGCTTCACGCCGGCGCGATCGGCGTGGCGCTGGGCGCGGCGAAGCGCGTTGAGCGCCGCGCGCTGGGCCGCCGCCTTGTGGTCGACAGGCTTCGGCGGCTTGCGGGGCTTGGGCGCCTTTGGCGCCCTCTTATCGGAAGGGCGACGGTTCAAATCTCTCCGATGGCCGCGAGGTAGAGGTCGAGGATGGCGTCTTCCTCCAGGCGCTTGGCGCGGTCCTGTTTGCGGATGCGGACCACCTTTCGCAGGATCTTCACGTCGAAGCCGTTGCCCTTGGCCTCGGCGAAGACTTCCTTGATCTGCTCGGCGATCTCGGACTTTTCGAGCTCAAGCCGCTCGATACGCTCGATGATGCTCTTGAGCTGGCCCTGGGCCGCCTGGTTGAGGACGTCAGGATGGGCGGAGGCGTCGTCAGCCATGGCAAGCACTCGTGAGCTGGAGAAAACGAAGTTGGCCGGACCCTAGCGGCGCGTCCCGGCCCTGTCATCGCCCGCATGTTGTTTTGCGTGGAGAACCATCATCAGATGATGGCCGTTGAAACCCCGAGGACGCGGAGGGCGAAACCCATGGCCGACCAGCCGAAGACCGGACCGACCCAGGCCGAGGCCGAGGCCGCCGTGCGCACCCTGATCGAATGGGCCGGCGACGATCCGGACCGCGAGGGGCTGCTGGAGACGCCGGCCCGCGTCGCGCGTTCGTACAAGGAGTTGTTCGCGGGGTACGGGACCGACCCCAGGGACTATCTGAAGCGCACCTTCGACGAAGTGGGCGGCTATGACTCCCTCGTGATCCTGCGGGAGATCCCGGTGGTGAGCTTCTGCGAGCACCACATGCTGCCCTTCCTGGGCCGGGCCCACGTGGGCTACCTGCCGCGCAATCGCGTGGTGGGCATATCGAAGCTGGCCCGCGTCGTGCAGGGCTTTGCGCGGCGCCTGCAGATCCAGGAGAAGCTGACCGCCCAGGTGGCCGATGCCATCCAGGACATCCTCGACCCCAAGGGCGTCGGCGTGGTGATCGTCTCGGAGCACAGCTGCATGACCATGCGTGGGGTCAACACCCCGGGCTCGCGGCTGACCACCAGCCACCTGCTTGGCGAGGTGCGCGACGATCCCCGCACCCGCCAGGAGTTCTTCGAGCTGGTGCGTAACGGCGACTAAAAAGCCTGCCCCGCGGACGCGGGACAGGCTCTCGTTCGGCTCAGCGAACCCGCGTGGCCCGCTGGACCGACATTCAGGCGAAGGTCGCGGCCGCGCGGCGGCGGCGCAACATGGCGCCGGCCGCACCGAAGCCCATGATCATGAACGCCCAGGTGGCCGGCTCAGGCACGCCGGCGACACCGCCTGCGAAGTTGTCGACCTCAAAGGAATAGCCCGAGGAGTTGAAGTCGATGCTGGTCACCTTGGCGCCGCCGAAGTCGAGGTTGACGCGCTTGCCCCAGCTCCATTGCTGGTTGGTGTCGTTGGCCACAAGGGTCGAGCCGCTGACGACCTCGTCGTAGCCGTTCAGGCCGCGCAGGTGGATGCCGTTATAGGTGTCCGGCGAGCCCATGTAGAAGCTGAACGAGGTCAGGTAGCCGCTCAGCGCGGTCAGCGTGACCGTCGTGCGTGGAATGATCGTCAGGTAGGTCGTCGCGTCGCCGAAGAGCGTGCCGCTGTAGCCGCCCCAGCCTTCGTGGTAGCCCACTGTGGCGCCGCCGAGGGTCAGGCCGAAGTTGGCGTTGGTCGTCGGATAGGGGTCGAGGACATGTCCGGGATATGACGAACCCTCATTGAAGTCGGCGATCAGCTGCTGGCCGGCCGGCAGGGTGTTGGGGTCGCCGAACGACGACAGAGTGATGATCGGCGCGGCGGCAAGTGCCGGGGCGGCGACCGCGGCGGCGGCGGCCAGGGTGGCGGTCGCGAGCAAGGTACGAAGGGCGCTGCGCATGTTGGGTTCAGTCCGGTGTTTCTGACGAACCCCGGAGGAGCCCGTTCAAATTGATACAAACGCGAGTACTTCCGACCCACGCCTGCAGGCGCCGTGCCAAGGTCACGCTTCATACGCTGGGAACACGAGGAAGAACGCAGGCGGCCGCTAGAGCAGGCCGGCGGCTTCCAGGGCGGGCCTGAGCGCCGCCGGGTCGGTGAAATGGTGGACGTGGAAGCCCAGGGCCCGGGCCGAGGTGATGTTCTTTTCGCTGTCGTCCACGAAAAGGGCCTCGTCCGCCGTCACTCCAAATCGCGCGCAGGCCTGGGCGAAAATTCGCGGGTCGGGCTTCATGATCGCCGTTTCGGCCGAGATCACGATGTCCCGCAGATGCGCGAACGCCGGGCTCATGGCCCGTATGCCGTCGATCACCTCATGGCTCATGTTGGACAGGGCGTATTGAGGCACGCCCTTCGCCGCGAGGGCTTCAATGGCGTCGACGGTCTCGCCGATCGGCCCGGAGAACATGTCCCACCAGCGATCTTCCCAGGCGTGAATCTGCGCTTTGTATTCGGGATGCCGCTCGAGCAGAGGCGCGCGGTTCTCTGCGAACGTCACGCCGAGGTCGTGACGAAGGTGCCAGTCCATGGTGCAGACAGACGTCAGGAACCGCTCGCGCTCGGCGGCGTCCGGAAAGATCTTGTCATAGAGCGTGCGAGGGTCCCAGCGGACCAGCACATTGCCAATGTCCCAGATGACGGCCCCAGGCCTGAGCGAGGGGGCCGGCGTCATCCAGGGCCGCGCCGTCTCAGCCCTGCTTGGCTTTGAAGCGCGGGTTGGTCTTGTTGATGATGTAGACCCGGCCCTTGCGGCGCACGAGCTTGCAGTCGCGGTGACGCGTCTTGAGCGACTTGAGCGAGCTTCTGACCTTCATGACCTAATCTCGGGCGCGCGGACGTAGGCGTCCGGGGGTTTCTACAGGAGCCGGCGCATATACGAGGCGAGGGAGTCTGAGTCAACGTCCGCGCCCGAATACCCCTGACGCCGAAGTGATTGGGGCCGGCGGCGACGCTGGTTAGACTCTGCAGTATGCGCCGTCGATACCTCCTCGCCCTCCTGCCCCTTGCCGCCTGCGCCATGGCGGGCCCCTCCGCGCCCATCGCCTCGGCGGCCGACGCCGCAAGCCCGATCCGGCCGCCGACCGCCTCCGGCGACATGGTTTTCGACGCCTGGGCCGGGGAGTTCTACGACCGCGCGGTCCAGGCCGGCATCGAGCCCACCCTCGTGACCCGTGAAATGGCCGGCCTTACCCCCGACCCGCGAGTGACCTCGCGCGACAGCCGCCAGCCGGAATTCTCCCAGCCAGTCTCCGCCTATATCTCCGGCGCAGTCACCGACGGCACGGTCTCCGCCGGCATGAAGAAGCGCAACGAGATCGCCGCCCTCTCCGCCATCGAGCAGCGCTACGGCGTGCCGCGCGAGATCCTCATCGGGGTCTGGTCGCGGGAGAGCGCGTTCGGCGCCATCCAGGGTGACTTCGACGTGGTCCGCTCGATGGCCAGCCTGGCCGCCCAGGGCCGCCGCCGCGACTGGGCCGAGGGCGAGCTGATAGCCGCGTTCCGGATCATCGGCTCCGGCGAATTTTCGCGCAGCCAGCTCAAGGGCTCCTGGGCCGGCGCCATGGGCCAGACCCAGTTCATTCCCTCCTCCTTCCTCTCCACGGCGGTGGACGGCGACGGCAAGCGCGACATCTGGACCTCGGCGCCCGATGCGCTGGCGTCTGCGGCGGACTTGCTGGCCAAGGGCGGCTGGGTGCGCGGCCAGGGCTGGGCCCGCGAGGTCCGCGTCCCCGCCGACTTCGACTTCAGCCTGAGCGAAGGGCCAAAGGAAACGCCCGGCTGGTGGGCCGAAAAGGGCGTCCGGCGCGCCGATGGCCTGCCCTGGAGC
>JBBREC010000065.1:0-17935 GCA_038203295.1 Caulobacterales bacterium | reverse complement strand
TTTGTTCGCAACCGTATCGTCTGGGTCGTCGCCGTCCTCGTGCTCATGGCCGCGGGCGGCGGCCTGTTCATGTCCAACCAGGCCAAGGCCAAGAAGGCCGAGGCCGCCAAGGTCGCTGCGGCACATGCGCCAAAGAGCCCTTACGTTGCCATCGCCAACGGCAAGGCAGATGTCGAAGGCGGGATCATCCAGGTGGCCGCCCGCAGCGCTGGCGTGATCCGCGACGTCCTGGTGCAGGAAGGCGACGACGTCCACAAAGGCCAGGTCCTGGCCCAGCTGGACGACGACGAGGCCCGAATCTCCGCCCAGCGCGCCAGCGCCGAGGTCGTCCAGGCCAGGGCCCAGATCGCCGTCCTGCAGGTCCAGCTCTCCACGGCCAACCGCGAGTTCAACCGCCTGCAAGGCCTGGTCGCCACCAACTTCGTGGCCGGCCAGAAGCTCGACCAGGCCCGCGACTCGATCCGCGCCGCCGAGGCGGCCCTGCAGGCCCAGCACGCCGCCATCCTGACCGCCGAAGCCCGCCTCGGCGAGGCGCGCTACCGCCAGGAGCTCAGCGTTATCCGCGCGCCGGCCGACGGCCGCATCGTGCGCCGCTACGCCAACCCGGGCGCCGGCGCCTCGACGCTGAACGTCTCCAACATGTTCGATCTGGAGCCCAAGGCCGACCACATCGTCCGCGCCGAAATCTCTGAAGGCGCCCTGCCCTTCGTCGCCGTCGGCCAGACCGTGCAGCTCGCCCCGGAGTCCGACCCCACCAAGACTTTCACCGGCAAGGTGATCCGCCGCGCGGCCGTCTTCGGCGCCCGCAAGCTGCAGTCGGACGACCCCGCGGAGCGGACCGACGAGCGGGTGGTGGAGGTGGTCGTGGGGGCCCAGAACGCCCCATTCCTGATCGGTCAACGGGTGCTGGTGAAGTTCTTGCGCACCCAGCAGCAGGCGCAGGCCGCCACAATCGTCGCGCCGAAGGGGTAAATCGCCCTGCCTTGACGCCTTCCCCTGCGGGCCGCACAACGCGCGCCGATTTCAGACGCACGGTTGCAGGGGATTTTCACATGGCGGACATTCGCTTCGACGGCAAAGTGGCCATCGTCACCGGCTCGGGTGGGGGTCTCGGCCGCCAGCACGCGCTCGAGCTCGCCCGCCGCGGCGCCAGGGTCGTGGTGAACGACCTCGGCGGCTCGATGGACGGCTCCGGCGGCGGTTCGGAGTCGGCCCACAAGGTGGTCGACGAGATCAAGGCCATGGGCGGCGAGGCGATCGCCAATGGCTCATCGGTGACCGACGACGCAGGCGTGGCGCTGATGATCAAGCACGCCATGGACGCCTGGGGCCGCATCGACATCCTGGTCGCCAACGCCGGCGTGCTGCGCGACAAGACCTTCTCCAAGATGGAGATCGCCGATTTCGAGTTCGTGCTCGACGTCCACCTGATGGGCACCGTGAAGCCGGCCAAGGCGGTCTGGGAGATCATGCGCACCCAGAACTACGGCCGCATCGTCTGCACCACGTCGTCGTCCGGCCTCTACGGCAACTTCGGCCAGACCAACTATGGCGCCGCCAAGCTCGGCATCATCGGCTTCATGAACACGCTGAAGATCGAGGGCCAGAAGAACAACATCCACGTCAACGCCGTCGCCCCGGTCGCCGCCACGCGGATGACCGAGAACCTGATGCCGCCGGCCATTCTCGAGCGTCTGAAGCCAGAGTACGTCACCCCGGGCGTCGTGTTCCTATGCTCGGAAGAAGCCCCCACCGGCTGCATCCTGACCGCCGGCGCCGGCGCCTTCGCGCTGTCACGTATCGTCGAGACCGAGGGCGTCTATCTCGGCGACGGCGGCCTCTCGGTCGAGGAAGTCCGCGACAACTGGTCGAAGATCACTGACCCGGAAGGCCAGCAGGCCTACGCCACCGGCGGCGAGCAGAGCGCCAAGTTCTTCCGCAAGATGCAGGGCGGCTAAGGCTCAGCGTGGCGGCCGCGCCGCGGCCGCCGTCGAGCAGTATTACGCCGAATCCACTTGCGCCCGGGCAGGCGATCGCGCGTAACCTTGGCCCTTCAAGCGCCCAGTAGAGGCGGGGACCCAGGAGACGTCATTGAGCCAGGACTCGGCTTCGCCGCGCGCCGCAAAATTGTCGATGCCGGCGACCTTTGGATTCGCCGCGCCACACATTCCGATCGCCGCGCTCACGCTGGCCGTCGCCGTTCACCTGCCGCGCTACTTCGCCAGCACCCTCGGCATGAGCCTGGCGCTGGTGGGCGCGGCCTTTGCGCTGGTCCGCTTCATCGACATTCCGCTGGACCCGTTGCTGGGTCTGGCCATGGACCGCACGAGGACGCGGTTCGGCCGCTATCGGGTCTGGACCCTGCTGGGCGCGCCGGTGCTGATGCTGGCCTTCTACATGCTGATCAATTCGCCCGCGGGCGTCGGCCAGACCTACCTGATGGGCTGGCTGCTGGTCATGTATCTGGGCTTCTCGATCCTGCTGCTTTCCAACCTCGCCTGGGCGGCGACGCTCACCACCGACTATGCGCAGCGATCACGGATATTCGGGGTTTTCACGGGCCTGGGCGTCACCGGCGCGGTGGCGGTGCTGGTCATCCCGGTAGTCATGGAAAAGCTCGGCTACAACGACGGCGAAGGCGTCCGCGCCATGGTATGGTTCATCATCATCTCGACGCCGATCGCGGCCGTTCTGGCGGCGTTTACGCCTGAGCCGGTCAGTCGTGACCGGGCGCACCCGACCTTCGCGCTGAAGGACTACTGGACACTGCTGACCCGCGGCAACGTCCTGCGGATCCTTGCCGCCGACCTCTGCGTCACGCTGGGCCCCGGCTGGATGGCGGCGATCTATCTTTTCTTTTTCAAGGACAGCCGCGGCTTCACCATCACCCAGGCGAACCTCCTGCTCCTGATCTACATCGCCGCCGGGTTCGCCGGCGCGCCGTTCACCGCCTGGCTCGCAAACAGGATCAGCAAGCACCGCGCGCTGATGTTCAACACCACCGTCTATTCGCTGATGCTGACGACGCTGATGTTCGTCCCCAAGGGCGACTTCCTGCTGGCCGTCCCGACCATGTTCACCTGCGGCGCCATGGCTGCGGGCCTCACTGTGGTGATCCGCGCGATCACCGGCGACATCGGCGACGAGATCCGGCTGGAAAGCGGCCGCGAGTGGATGGGCCTGATGTACGCCATGACCAACGCCACCACGAAGGTGGCGGGCGCGGCCTCGATCTTCCTGACCTTCACCGTGCTGGACAAGGTCGGCTACAACGCCAAGGCCGGCGCCGTGAATACACCCGAAGCCATCCACGGCCTGGAACTCGCCTATCTGATCGGCCCGGTGTTTTTCGTCATGGTGGGGGGCGCGTTCTTCATCCGCTACAAGCTCACCGCTGAGCGGCACGGCGAGATCCGCGCTGAGCTGGAGCGCCGCGACGCGCTTTATGACCAGACGCCTGGCCTGCAGTCGATCACCGGCGAACCCGGCGAGGTTCTGCCCTCCAGCTCGTGAGAGGGTAACCTGCCGGAAACTCTTGCGTCCGGTCGATCCGCAAGCTCTCCTGTCCAAATAAGCCCCATCAGAGGGCAACTATTCATTTGGGAGACGCCTTTTGACCTCAACATCCGCGCTAGCGGCGCCTGGGCGCTTGCCCTTGCCACGCATCCTAGCTTTCGCGACCGGCAGCATTCCGGTCACGATGCTGTTGCTGGTACTGGGGACCTACATTACCCCCTTCTATGCTGGCACCGTTGGCATCAAGCTGGCGGTTCTCGGCGCCACGCTCAGTTCGCTTCGGCTCATCGACGTCGGTTTTGACTTCGTGCTGGGCTGGGTCATGGACCGGTTCACTACGCCGTTCGGCCGTTTCAAACCCTGGTTCGTGCTGGCGCTCCCGGTGTTCTGTTTCGGCGTCTACAAGCTGCTGAACCCGCCGGAAGGCGCCGGGCTTGAGCACCTCGTTCCGTGGCTGCTGGTCTGCTACCTTGCGTATTCGCTGCTGGGCCTGTCGCACGCGGCGTGGGCCGCCAACCTCGCCAGCGACTATCACGAGCGCTCGCGGATCTTCGGGTGGACACAGGCGGTCGCCGTCGTGGGTTCGGTCACCCTCCTGCTGGCGCCAATCCTCTCCGGAGGATCGATCAAGCCGGGCGACGGAGACTCCATGCCCAAGCTGGCCTGGATCCTCATTGTCGTGGCCATACTCGCCATTCCGATCAACGCGCTCTTCACGCCCGAGCGCGTCGTGCGCGATACAAAGCGGGAGAAGTCCTCATTCAAGGATTTTGCCGCCATCTTCACCACCGGCTCGATGTCGCGACTGGTGCTGGCCGATCTCCTACTGACGCTGGGCGCCAACACGACGGCGCCGATGTATGTGTTCTTCTTCCACACGGCCAAGGGCTTCGAGATCAGCCAAGTCAGCTACCTGTTGATTCCCTACATCGGCTCAGGGATCTTCGGCGCGCCCATCTGGGCCCACGCGGCAGCGAAATTCGGCAAGCACCGGGCCCTCCAGATCGCCTGCGTCGGCTATGCCATCACTCAGTCGATCCTGATGGCGATCCCCGCGGGAATGCTGGCGCCAACGGCCGTGGGCATGTTCGCCGTGGGCTTCGCGGCCAGCGCCTTCGTCCCGCTCATGCGATCCATGGTGGCCGACGTCACCGACGAACTGCGCCTGAACACCGGCAAGGAACGGGCAGGTGTCCTCTATTCGCTGGTCATCCTTGTCCAGAAGGTTGGCACCTCGGTCACCGCAATCATCGTGTTGCCGATTCTTGGGGCGGTGGGCTTCGATCCCAAGCCGCACGCCTACAACACCCCCGAAGCCATCCACGGTCTGCAGATGTGCTACCTCTTCGCGCCCGTGATTTTCGTGCTGATCGGCGCGCTGGTGTTCTTCGGCTACAAGCTTACCCCTCAGCGCCATAGCGAGATCAAGTCGGCGCTGGACGAACAGGCGGCAGCCTCTTTCGCCAGCGCGGAGGACAGCTTCGCGGGGTCGTCGGAGATGCCTCCCAGGCCGGCCTAGACCATCAGGCCAGCTTACGCGCCATCTCGATGAACACCTGGGCTGCGGCGCTTTCGGGCGTCGTGGCGACCAGCGGTCGGCCGTCGTCGCAGGCCTGACGCAGGCCGATCTCGATCGGAACCTCGCCCAACAGCGGCACGCCAAGCGCCAGGGCCTCCCGCGCCGCGCCGCCGCGCCCGAAGATCGGGATCGGCGCGCCGGTCGTGGGGTCCGGGAAGAAGGACATGTTCTCCACGACCCCGAGGATGTCCGCGCCGGTCTTGCGGAACATTGTCGCCGCCCGCCGCGCGTCGATCAGGGCGATCTCCAGCGGGGTCGAGACGATCACCACCCCGTCCAGTTTCAACTTCTGGACGAGGGTCAGCTGGATGTCGCCTGTGCCCGGTGGCAGGTCGATGATCAACACATCCAGGGGCTCATCCTCGGTGCCCCAGACGCTGTTCATCAGGGTGCGCAGCGCTGAAGACGCCATGGGTCCGCGCCAGATGTTGGCCGCCCCATCCTCGACGATGAAGCCGACGCTCATCACCTTGACGCCCCAGGCTTCCAGCGGGATCAGCCGTTTGTCGGCGTCGAAGGTGGGTTCGCCGCGGGTTCCCATCATCTGCGGGATCGACGGGCCGTAGATGTCGGCGTCCAGCAGGCCCACCGAATAGCCCAGGTGCGCGAAGGCCGCGGCAAGGTTCACCGAAACGGTGGACTTGCCGACCCCACCTTTGCCGCTGGCCACCGCGATCACTTTGCCGACGAAGGGCGGATGCTCAGCCTCGGTCATGGGCGACAGTCGGGCCTGCGGGTCCTCGGCCACCCGCGCCCGGCGCGAGGGCGTCACCTTCAGCTGCGGCGCAGCGGTGTCGGCGGTCAGGACAACCTGGGCGGTCGCCACGCCTGGCACGGCGGCCAGCGCCCGCTCGGCGGCGTCGCGCACCGGCGTATAGAGCGCGATGTCGGCGCCCGGAACTTCCAGCATGAACGCAGCCCGGTCGCCCCGGATCACCAGCCCGCGGACCAGCCCGGCCTTCGTCAGACCCTCCCCCGATTTGGGGTCAACGACCGCGTCCAGCGCGGCCAGAACGACATCTCTCTTTAGATCGGGCTCTTCGTTCATGACGCCTTTGTCTTGCTTTGGCCCGTGCGGGACCTCATATCCAGGTGACGGCGCCGGTTTACACGCCCGCCGCCGCTGGATCGACAACAACTAAGCTCAAAAGCAAAGACCGACCCGGCAAATGCCCTGGAATGACAACGCTAACCCCGGCCCCTGGGGCTCGCCCCAACCTGGCGACGATGGTGATCGCAAGGACGCCCCCAAGAAACGCCCGCAAGGCGGCGGCCCGCGCCGTCCCGGCGGCGGCGGCCCCGGCGGTCCCGACCTGAACGCTGGCGTTGACGAGATGCGCCGGCGGCTCAACGGCCTGTTCGGCGGCCCGGGCGGCGGCGTGCGCCCCGGCGTACTTGCCGCGGTGGCCGGCTTCGCGTTCGCGCTTTGGGCTTTTTCGGGCATCTATGTGGTCCAGCCCAACGAAGAGGCCGTGGTGACAACGTTCGGCGCCTATTCGCGTTCCGAGGCTCCGGGCCTGCGCTACCACCTGCCCATGCCGATCGAGCGGGTCGAGAAGGTCGCCGTGACCACGCTGAACCGCATTGCCATCGGAGGCGGCGGCACGGCGGGCGGCGATGTCCCGCAGGAAAGCCTGATGCTGACCAGCGACGAGAACATCATCGATCTGAAGTTCAGCGTCACCTGGCGCGTGCAGGACGCCGCGCGCTATCTGTTCGCCACCCGCGACCCCGAGGAGGCCGTGAAGGCCGTGGCCGAGAGCGCCATGCGCGAGGTCGTGGGCAAGACGCCGCTCGATCCGATCTTCACCACCGGCCGCGGTAAGGTCCAGTTGCAGACCGCCGAACTGATGCAGAAGACTCTCGACAAGTGGAACGCCGGCGTCAGCATCGTGGAAGTACAGATCAGTTCCGTGAACCCGCCGCAGCAGGCGCTGGCCGCGTTCCGCGACGTCCAGAGCGCCGAGCAGGACCGGGACTCCGCAGTCAACGAGGCGAACACCTACCGCAACCGCGTGGTCAACGAGGCCAAGGGCGACGCCGCCAAGATCATCCAGTCGGCCCAGGGCTACCGCGAGCAATCGGTGCGCACCGCCACCGGTGACGCCGCGCGCTTCAATTCGATATACGGCGAATACCGCCGCGCCCCGGGCGCCACCAAGGACAGGCTCTACATCGAGACCATGCAGAGGGTGCTGGCGAAGTCCAACAAGGTGATCGTCGATTCCAAGGGCGCATCGGCCCCGATCATCCTGCCGCCGGACGTATTCCGGCCGCGCGCGTCAACGGCGCCTGTTTCGACGGAGCCGCCTCCCGCTGCGGCCTCCGGCAACGAAGCGAGGCCGGCCCGATGAATTCCCGCAGCCTCACCGTCTACGCCGTTGTCATCGTCGGCATCCTGGTCCTTCTCGCCAACACCCTGTTCATCGTCGACCAGCGCCAGCAGGCCATCGTGGTGCGGCTGGGCCAGCCTGTGCGCGTGGTCAATGCACCCCCCGGCCAGACCGGCGCGGGCCTGAACTTCAAGACCCCGTTCATGGAGAACGTGATCACCTTCGATCGTCGCAACCTCGCACTCGAGGCCGACGAGGAAGAGGTGCTTACGTCCGACCAGCAGCGCCTCGTCGTCGACGCCTTCCTTCGCTATCGTATCTCCGACCCGCTGCAATACTATCGCACCCTGCGCGACGAGCGGACGGCGCAGGACCGCCTGGAGCGGTTGGTCAACTCGTCGGTGCGCCAGGTGCTGGGGTCCGCCTCGGCAACCGAGGTCATCTCGGGCCGCCGGGCGGAACTGATGCAGCAGTCGAAGGTCGACGTAGAACGCCGCGCCAAGGCCTCGCGTCTGGGCATCGAGGTCATCGACGTCCGGATCAAGCGCGCGGACCTTCCAGCCGACAACCAGGCTTCGGTCTACCGCCGCATGCAGACGCAACGCCAGCAGATCGCCGCGCAGACCCGCGCCCAGGGCGAACAGCAGAAGCGCGAGATCATTGCCGGCGCCGACAAGGAAGTGTCCATCACGCTCGCCACCGCCCAGCAGGAAGGCGAGACCACCCGCGGCGAGGGCGATGCGACGCGCACCCGCATCTTCGCCCAGGCCTTCGGCAAGGATCCGGCGTTCGCGGCCTTCTACCGCTCGATGCAGGCTTACGAGCAGGGCATCGGTCAAGGGGACGCCACCCTCGTCCTGTCGCCCGACAGCGCCTTCTTCAAATACTTCCAGCACGGCCCGTCCGGGCGCTGACCGCACGATGCCGATCCTCGTCCGGCCGGCCATCCAGCACATGGGTTCGTTCATCGAGGCCATGCGAGAGGGCTATTCCCGAGACACCCTGCGTCCAGAGACACCGGAGACCATCGCCGTCATCGCCGAGGATCCGGCCTGGTTCCTGGGGCTGCAGCTGGACCCGCCTGTCACGATCGTCCTGCCCGACGGCACAACCGGTACGCGCGTGCCCGAGACCATCCTCTGGTACGTGGACGGCGACGAATTCCTGGGCTCGGTCCACTTTCGCCACCCCCTCAACGAGACCCTGGCGCTCTGGGGCGGGCACATAGGCTACGCGGTGCGGCCCTCGGCCAAGGGGCGCGGCCACGCCTCGGCCATGGTGGCCGGCATGCTGGACCATGCCCGGGAGCGCGGCGAACTCGACCGCGTCCTGCTGACGGTCAACACGAACAACCCCGCCTCGATCCGGGTCATCGAAAAGAACGGCGGCGTGCTTGCCGACACCATACCGCACCCGTGGGTCCCGGGCGACGAGGGCCGTCGCTACTGGATCGAACTCTGAGCTTCCAGAAGGTTGCGGACCTCGTGCAGGTCGCGGGAGATGCGGACGCAGAGGCCTTCCATCTCCTCGGTGGCGTGCAGCAGGTCGGGCACCATGATGGTCATCATGCCCGCCGCATGCGCCGCACGGACCCCGTTATGGCTGTCCTCCAGCGCCAGGCAGTCGGCGGGATCGACGCCCAGCCGCTCGGCCGCCGTGAGGAACGGATCTGGCGCGGGCTTGCCCCGGACATAGTCGCCCTGGGCCACGAGGGCGTGAAAGCGCTCGATCAGGCCATGCTGGCCAAGGTGATGCTGCACGGTGGGATGCATCGAGGACGTGGCGATGGCGCGCGGCATGCCCACGGCGTCAAGGTAGTCGAGGATCTCCAGCACGCCGGCCTTCAGGCAGATCTCCGCGTCGGCGATGATGTGGAACCGCCGTGTGGCCTCGCGACGAAAGCCTTCCGGATCGAACCCCGGACCGTAGTGTTCCACTAACATGGGGACGTTGGCGATCCATGGGAGGCCGACAAGGCGCAGGAACAGCCAATGGGGCATCTCGAGACCAAGGTCGGAGGCCGTAGCCATCATCGCGTCGCGGTAGACGCTCTCGCTGTCGAACAGCAGACCGTCCATATCGAAGACGACGGCTTTGACTTTGCGGGGCAGGCTCATGGCGCGGACTAGGCGGAGTCGGCCATGGCGTCCAAATCAAGCTTGGCTTCAGTCCGTAACGAAGTCACCCAGCCCATAACCCTGGAAGTAGAGCAACGCCGTCAGGTCGGCGTGGTCGACCTTGGCGTCGGCCTGCGCGGCCACGATCGGCTTGGCGCGGTAGGCGACGCCCAGCCCGGCCGCCTCGATCATCGCCAGGTCGTTGGCGCCGTCGCCGATGGCCAGGGTGGCCGATAGCGGAAGCTGCAGCGCCGCGGCTTCCTCCTCCAGCGCGGCGAGCTTGGCCTCGCGCCCCAGGATCGGCTCGCCCACCAGTCCGTTCAGTACGCCGTCCGCCTCGCCCAGTGTGTTGGCCCGGTCGGCGTGGAAGCCGGCCAGCAACGCCACCCGGCTGGTGAAGTAGCTGAACCCTCCGGACACCAGCACGCAGCGCGCGCCATTGGCCGCCATGGTGCGCACCAGGGTGCGGGCGCCGGGGTTCAGGCGCACGCGTTCCTCATAGGCCTGACGCAGGGCGTCGAGCGACAGGCCCTTCAGCATGCCGACGCGCGCGCGAAGTGCGCCCTCGAACGGCAACTCGCCGCGCATGGCGCGCTCGGTTATGGCCGAGATTTCCGCCTTCAGTCCCGCGAAATCCGCCAGTTCGTCCAGACATTCGACGTTGATGATCGTGGAGTCCATGTCGGCGATCAGAAGCCGCTTGCGGCGGCTCGCCAGGGGCTGAAGGCACCAGTCGAGCTCCTGGCTGGCCATGGGTTCCGCGAGGGCGGCCCGCAGTGCGGTAAGGTCGTCGGCCTCGAGGATCACGTCGGTGACCGCCGCCTCGCCAGCCTCGATCTTGCGAGATTCCTTGCCGCGCGCGCCGACGCTGCCGAACACTTCGCGTAGGTTGATGGAGAATCCCCCGGCATTCGGGGGGGCGACGAGGGTGAGAACGAGTTCCATGACCGGTCGCATCTGGCTGATCGCCGGACCTACCGCAAGCGGCAAGTCGGCGCTGGCGCTCCGGCTGGCCCTCGAAACGGGCGGCGAGATCGTCAACGCCGACTCCATGCAACTCTACGCAGACCTGCCCATACTCTCGGCCCAGCCTTCGCGGCAGGAGCAGGCCCAGGCCCCGCATCACCTGTTTGGCGACGTCGACGCCGCCGACGGCTGGTCGGTGGGCCGTTGGGTCCGCGCCGCGCTCCCGATCCTCGAGGGCATCACCGCGAGAGGTCGCGCCGCGATCGTGGCCGGCGGCACCGGGCTCTATTTCAACGCCCTCACCCAGGGACTGGCGGAGATTCCGCCGGTTCCTGTCGAGGTGCGCCGCCAGGCCCAGGCGGACTTCGACGCCATGGGCGAAAGCAGCTTCCGCGACCGCCTGCACACGCACGACCCCGCCGCCGCCGACCGCATCGCCTGGGCTGATCGCCAGAGGCTGGTCCGGGCTTGGGAGGTCTTTGCGGCAACGGACACCCCGCTCAGCGACTGGCATCAATCCGGCCAGCCCGTCCTGCCCGCCGGGAGCTGGCGGGCGGTGGCGCTGGAACCCCCGCGAGAGGCGCTCTACGCCCGCTGCGACGCGCGCTTCGAGGCGATGATCGCGGCCGGCGCCCTCGACGAGGTCCGCGCGCTCGTCGCCCGCGACCTCGATCCGACCCTGCCAGCTCTCAAGGCCGTGGGCGTCCGCGAGCTTTCCGCCCACCTGCGCGGCGAGATGTCCCTGGCCGGCGCCGTCGACGCCGCCCGGCGCGAAACCCGCCGCTACGCCAAACGCCAGGGCACCTGGATGCGCGGGCGCATGGCCGACTGGCCCCGCGTCACAGAAATCGACGCGGAAGCCCAGTGGCGGCAATTTGTTGCGCTGACCCCGCCTTGACGCCTCATCGTCGGCATGCGAAATGCGGTGTCCTCGATTTCCAAGGAATTCCCGTGCGCGATCTTCTCGTACTCGTAAGGCGGCCGTAACCGGACTGACATCCCGTCAGACCGCGAACGACCGCTTGCACCAGGCCCCCTCGAGGGCCTTTTTTAATGCCCGAACCAGAGCCGCTCCCATGACCGCCCACCCGACGACAATCGAAGCCCAGATTGAAACCATCTCCGGCGCCGAGATGGTCGTGCGCGCCCTCCTCGACCAAGGGGTCGAGGTGCTGTTCGGCTATCCAGGCGGCGCGGTGTTGCCAATCTATGACGCGCTCTTCGCCGAGCCGAAGCTGCGCCATATCCTGGTCCGCCACGAACAGGGCGCGACCCACGCGGCCGAGGGCTACGCGCGCTCCACCGGCAAGCCTGGCGTGGTCCTCGTCACCTCCGGCCCCGGCGCCACCAACGCGGTGACCGGCATCGTTGACGCCCTGATGGATTCGATCCCGATGATCGTCATCACCGGCCAAGTCGCCACCCACCTGATCGGCACCGACGCCTTCCAGGAATGTGACACCATTGGCATCACCCGCCCCTGCACCAAGCACAATTACCTGGTGAAGGACGTCGCCGACCTGCCTCGCATTCTGCACGAGGCCTTCCACATCGCGACCTCCGGTCGCCCGGGGCCCGTGGTCATCGACATTCCCAAGGACGTGCAGTTCGGCAAGGGCGTCTACCAGGGCCCCACCGAGGTGAAGCACAGCCACAATTACGCGCCCCGCACCAAGGGCGACGCGGGGAAGATCGCCGAGGCCGTCGCCCTGCTGGCCAAGGCGAGGCGCCCGATCCTCTACACCGGCGGCGGCATCATCAATGCCGGCCCGAAGGCTTCAGAGCTGCTGCGCGAGCTGCAGGCCCTGACCGGCGCGCCGGTCACCTCGACCCTGATGGGTCTTGGCGCCTTTCCGGCGTCGGACCCGGCGTGGCTCGGCATGCTGGGGATGCATGGGTCGTACGAGGCCAACAACGCCATGCATGACTGCGACGTCATGGTGGCCATCGGCGCGCGCTTCGATGATCGGGTCACCGGCCGTCTCGACGCTTTCTCGCCGACCTCACGCAAGATTCACATCGACATCGACGCCTCGTCGATCGGGAAGAACGTGCGCTGCGACATCGGCATCGTCGGCGACGCCGGCTCGGTCCTGGCCGACATGATCGCCGCCTGGAAGCAGCGCAAACCGGCGCCCGACAAGGCTGACCAGGCCGACTGGTGGAAGCAGATCGCAACGTGGCGGGCCCGCAACTCATTCGGCTACCGCCCCGACGCCAAGCTGATCAAGCCGCAGTACGCCATCCAGCGGCTCTATGAGCTGACCAAGGACCGTGACACCTACATCACCACCGAGGTCGGCCAGCACCAGATGTGGGCCGCCCAGTTCTACCACTTCGAGGAACCCAACCGCTGGATGACCTCCGGCGGCCTTGGCACCATGGGCTATGGCCTGCCAGCCGCCGTGGGCGTGCAGATCGCCCACCCGAACTCGCTCGTCATAGATATCGCCGGCGACGCCTCGGTCCAGATGACCATGCAGGAGATGTCGACCGCGGTTCAGTTCGACCTGCCGATCAAAATCTTCATCCTCAACAACGAGTGGATGGGAATGGTCCGCCAATGGCAGCAGCTGCTGCATGGCGAGCGCTACTCGCACACCTATTCCGAGAGCCTGCCGGATTTCGTGAAACTGGCCGAGGCCTACGGCGGCGTCGGAATCCGGGCGGAGCATCCCGACGAGCTGGATGAGAAGATCCTGCAGATGATCGACTCGCCCAAGCCGGTGATCTTCGACTGCCGGGTGACCAAGGAAGAGAACTGCTTCCCGATGATCGTCTCCGGCAAGGCGCACAACGAGATGACCATGGGCGACGAAGACGTCGACCTCGGCTCGATCGTCTCGGAAGCGGGCAAGCGGCTGGTGTGAGCCGGACGACGCCCGCCACCCTCGCGCTCGATCGGGCTGGCATCGCCTACACCCTGGCGGCCTACGACTACGACCCGAACGCCGAACGCATCGGGATGCAGGCCGCCGAAGCGTTGGGCGCGCCGCCGTCAGAGGTGCTGAAGACCTTGATCGTCAGGGCGGATGGCAAGCCCGCCTGCGTCGTGCTGGCCTCAGACAGCGAGGTCTCGATGAAGAAGCTGGCCGCTGCGCTCGGCGCCAAGGCCTGCGAGATGATGCCACCGGCCGACGCCGAACGGATCACCGGCTACCGGGTCGGCGGCGTCAGCCCGTTCGGCCAGAGGAGGCCCCTGCCCACCGTCATAGACGCCGAGGCGGCGGGGCTCGCGCAGGCTTTCATGAACGGCGGCCAGCGCGGCCTGCAGGTCAGGCTCGCGCCCGCGGACGCCGTGACGCTGTTGGCGGCCACGGTCGCCGGGATCGCAGTCTAGGTCTGGAAGAACGACTCCTCGACGATCTTCCCGTCGCGCACCGTGTAGAGCCCCATCTCGTCCATCTTGATCCGCTGGCCGCTTTCCTTGACGCTCAGGTCCATGGTGAAGCGCACGATGAATTGGTCGCCGTTGACGTATGGCCCCTCGACCTTTGAGTCGTGGACCTCGTGGGCGTTCACCCACCACTCGCCCTTGCCGCGGGCCGCATCGATGCCCTGGATCCTGGCCATAGGGCCGTCCATGGCCTCGCGGCTGACGACATCTGCGGCCCAGTATTTCTCCCCGGCCTCGTCGAACCTGCCCTCAGCGCAAAGCGCGACAAGGTCTTTGGCGATTTCTTGGATTGTGGACATGGCGGGGTCTCCTTCTTCGACGGAGCCTCTCTTACGCCCTGCTGATGACAGCGTTCTGGCAGCAGCCTAGCGCGCGCCGATCCGGTTAATCACTTCTCCGGGAATGCCATACTGCGCGACGACCGCGGCGCGGTCGCGCAGGCCCAGGATCTCGCGCTGCACGAGGAAACCCCAGACCGCATCGGCCGCGGCCTTGACCAGCTCAGCGCGGCCTTCGCCCATGTGAGCTCTGGGCGCCTCGAGCGCGGTGTCCACCTTTCGACCGGCCTGCGCCAGAGAGGCCGCCTGCTCATGCAGCAGTTCATGGCGAAACACGGTATCGCCCGTCTCGACGCCGAGACGTTTCCCGAGGCTTTGCGGCAGGCGGAAGGAGGACATGCGCAGGATTTTGCCATGGTCGCAGGGCCGCACAAGCTGAGCTGTTGACGAGGGCTTTTTGTTCATGGATTGTTCCGTTTTGCCCGGGGGACGAAATGTTCGGAAAGCTGTTCGAAGTTTGGCGCAAGCGAGGCATCACCAGGAGCGTCGACCGGAACGGGTGGACGGCAATCTACGTCGGCGACTACAGCACGGCGCCCACGTGGGCCTATACGATCGGCTTTCGGCGCTCACTCAAGGCGCCGGAGATCATCGTGTTCGACATACCTCAAGCCTCCGCGAACGCACTGTTTCAAGAGCTCTTCTGCGAACTCAAAACCGGTGAGCTTGTGATCCGCGACGGCGAGCGTTGGCGTCCGGACGACGGCGTTTTAGTATGGCGCAAGGTCCATCCGAACCGATTTGTCGACGACCTTGAGCAGCCGTGGCTCGGTCTCGCGTTCGATTTCAACCTCGTCCTCAGCGTCGACCCCCAGGACTTCGAAGCGTACCAGCTCGTGATGAGTGACGCTGATGGCAACCTGCCGTGGGAGCCTGGCTATGACGAGCGTCTGCGCACGAGGCAGCGCGCTTTGTGGGAGCCGGCCGAACTTGCCCCCGGCGCCGGCATGTGACACCTCGTCCACACCTGCCGAGAGACCGCCATGACCGACGCCACCCAGCCTGCCTCCGTCTACGACCTCACGCCGTCCGAGGAGGCCGAGAGCCTGGCGACGTTCGCCGTGCTGGTGGACAATGAGCCGGGCGTGCTGCACCGCCTGGTCGGGCTGTTCGCGGCGCGCGGCTACAACATCGAGAGCCTGACCGTCGCAGAGACGGACCGCAAGGCGCACACCAGTCGCGTCACCATCGTCACGCGCGGCACGCCGCATGTGCTGGGCCAGATCGAGGCCCAGCTGCAGAAGATGGTCTCCACCCGCCACGTGCAGGACGTGACCCGCGACCCGAACGGCGTCGAGCGCGAGTTGGCGCTGGTGAAGGTGAAGGGGACCGGCGGCGACCGGGTCGAGGCGCTGCGGGTCGCCGACATCTTCCGGGCCAAGGTGATCGACACCACCCACGAGAGCTTCGTCTTCGAACTGACCGGCGCGCCGTCCAAGATCGACAAGTTCGTCGACCTGATGCGCCCGCTGGGCCTGGTCGAGGTTTCGCGCACCGGCGTGCTCTCTATTCAGCGCGGCGTGGACGTCCTCTAGGGAACCACGCGACCAGGGCGGCGATTTGGTTCGCGTGCCCCGTCTCGCGCTCATCGCCCTGCTGTTCGCCGCCCTCGCCGCACCGGCCGGGGCGCAGTTGCTGCGCCATGGGCCAGCCGGCCAGGTTCCAGTGAAGCCGCCCCCGGCGACCCTGTCCCCCGCCGAGGCGGACGTCTGGCCCTTCCCTGCCCCCGATCCGAAGAGCTGGTGGACGGACACCCGGCCAAGGGCGGCCGACGCCGCCGATCCGCTGGGCGGCGGGCGCCGACTGGACCGAGGCGAGCGGCCCATTCCCATCGCCAATGGCGTCGAGCCCTCGACCTACCGGCTTTGGGGCCTGATGCCGCTTCAGCAGCAGATCGTGCGCGGCGACGAGATGGTGCTGGAGCTCTGGGTCCGTCCGGCCCGGAGCGTGCGCCAGAGCGTGGTGCGGATCATCGTGCGCCGCGACGGGAAGACTTTCGTCGAGGGCCGTGCGGGCCTGGCCTGCTGCGAGGCCGCCATCTCGCGGCGCATGGGGTTTGACGCCGAGCTTCCGCCGGGATCGGGCGCGGCCTTCCAGGCGTTGCGCACTCACCCGCTATGGTTCGCACCTCGGGAGGTGCGCGTGGCCGAGGGCGGTGGGGCGGCGGAGACGGTTTGCCTGGACGGCACGGCCTATGACCTCACCCTGCTGGTCCCGGGCCAGTCCCGATCGGTGCGCCGCGCCTGCGACGACGCCGAGGTGGGCCAGGCCGCCGATGTGCTGGAGCCGGTGCTGCGCGCGGCGCTGGGCCACGATCCCCGCTTCGATGTGATCTTTCCTGGCGGCCCGGATTTCTCCGCCGCCCGGCAGGCCTATGAGCGCCTGGTCCGGGATGGCGGAATGCTGAAGGCCGATCCCGACGCCCGGCCGCAGCCTCCGGGCGCCGAGCCGACCGCGGAGAGCCCGGGCTAGGCGGCGACAGCTTGGGCGGCGGCCAGCTCGGCGCGGCGCTGCCGGATGGCGATGTGCCGGATCGACAGGAAATGTGCAGCGAAGAGCGCGGTCTTCGACACCACCGGGAAGATGGCGATGAAGCCGGTCCAGACCGCAAAGCTCGACATAAGGGCGAAGCCGGCGTTCAGCGCGGCGGTCAGGAACATAAGCCCGGCCCACACGTAGCCCCAGCGGATGCTCAGTTCTTCCGGCAGTGCGCGACCGCCCGGCGGCATATAGTTGAGCAGCCACCCACGCTGCATCATCGCAGCCCCGATCAGCAGATAGACGATGGTCGGCTTGGCCATCATGAAGCGAGCGTTGTGGGTCATGAGCGTCGCGCCACCGAAGACCAGCACCAGGCCAAGGCTCATCCACTGCAGCGCGTTGATCGGCTGGTTGCGGACCTTGAGATAGACGACGCGGCCGATGCCGACCGTCATGGCTGCGGCGGTCGCCAGCATGGGGTTGTGGGTCAGTGCGCCGACCACCACAAAGAGCAGGGTGGAGCTCATGTCTATCGCCAGGGGACGGATGGCATACATAAGGTTTTTCATAGCTTTACCTCGGGTCTGGATGTCTGACGCCAACCCTAGCCTGTGACCTGCCAGACCCCCAAACCCGCCCACGAAGGCGGGATGTCCGTTCGCGAAATCCGCAAGCCACCCACGCTTCGCGAACGGTTTGTCTTCAATTCCCGGCCGCGACGCCCTATATTCGCGGGGTCGGGGCTCGCTCCGACTATGGAGATAAACGCGCGCGTAATAAGCGGACTGGACCCGGGTGCGATTCCCGGCGGCTCCACCATTCCTTCCCCGGGTATCGCCGGGCGGTACGGGGCCGATCAGCATCGACAGACGTCTAAAGGTGTTTGCTTTCTCTCGGCCTGACCCACCGTCCCGGGTTTTTAAACTAACTGCGAACGATAACTTCGCTGGAGAAGTCCGCCTGGCCGCGTAAGCGGTTCGGTTGATTTCGAATCTTAAGTCCTAGGGGTTCAGATCCTTAGGCGGGGCCCGGGAGGCGCCTGCCAACAGAAGCCTCCCACTCAATCGCCGAGCCGCGCCTCCCGTTCTTCAGCAGGAATGCGAGGCGCCTGCCAACAGAAGCCTCCCACTCAATCGCCGAGCCGCGCCTCCCGTTCTTCAGCAGGAATGCGAGCCGCCTGCCCACAGAAGCCTCCCACACAAAAGCCG
>JBBREC010000064.1:0-17988 GCA_038203295.1 Caulobacterales bacterium | reverse complement strand
CATCCAGTTCAGCCAGTTCATGGGCGCCGAAATGGTGGCGGCCAAGTACGGCCTGACCAAGGACCAGCTGGACGAGTTCGGCTACCACTCCCACCAGCGCGCGATCGCCGCGACGCAGGGCGGGGCGTTCCGGGACGAGATCCTGGCGCTCGACGGTATCGACAAGGAAGGCGGCGTGGTCCGCCACGATAGCGACGAGGGCATCCGCTACGACGTCAGCCTGGACGGCATGCGCGCGGTGAAGCTGCTGCAGGAAGGCGGCCGGATCACCGCGGCGACCTCCAGCCAGATCTGCGACGGGGCGTCGGGCGTGATGATCGTGTCGGAAAAGGCGTTGAAGGAGCATGGGCTGACGCCGATGGCCCGCATCCATCACCTGTCGCTGCTGGGCCACGACCCGGTGATCATGCTGGAAGCGCCGATCCCGGCGACCGAGCGCGCGCTGAAGCGGGCCGGCATGTCCATCGACGACATCGACCTGTTCGAGGTCAACGAGGCCTTCGCCTCGGTGCCCGTGGCCTTCCTGCAGAAGACCGGCGCCGATCCGGACCGGGTGAACGTCAATGGCGGCGCCATTGCTCTCGGTCACCCGCTGGGCGCGTCGGGCACCAAGCTGATGACCACGCTGCTTTATGCGCTGAAGGCGCGGGGCAAGAAGTACGGCCTGCAGACCATGTGCGAGGGCGGCGGCATGGCCAACGTCACCATCGTCGAGCGCCTCTAGGCGTATCGGATGGCCGGACGCGTCTTCGCCATCACCGGCGCGTTCGGCGTGCTCGGTTCCGCCGTGGCTACGGCCGCGGCGGAGGCCGGCGCGCGCCTGGCGCTGATCGATTTCGCCACGGACCCGCCGGCAGGCCTGCCGCTCGGCCCTGACGTGCTGGTGCTTGGCGGCGTCGACCTGACGGACGCCGCCGCGGCCGGGGCGGCGATCGACGCCGTGGCAGACCGTTTCGGCGGTCTCGATGTCCTCTTCAACATCGCGGGCGGCTTCAGTTGGAACACGCTGGAGGTCAGCCGGATGGAGAACTGGCACAAGCTCTTCCTGATGAACGTGCAGACCGCCGCCAACGCCAGCCGGGCGGCCACGCCTCATTTGCGCAAGAGCGCCGCCGGACGGATCGTCAACGTCGGCGCCAATGGGGCGCTGAAGGCGTCGATGGGTATGGGTCCCTATGCGGCGTCGAAAGCCGGGGTCCATGCCTTGACGGAGAGCTTGGCCGAGGAACTGAAAGCCGAGGGCGTGACCGTGAACGCGGTCCTGCCCTCGATCATCGATACGCCGACCAACCGCGCCGACATGCCCAAGGCCGATTTCGCCAGCTGGGTGACACCTCAGGAACTGGCCGCCGTGATGCTGTTCCTGGCCAGCGAAGACGCCAGCGCCGTCACCGGCGCCCTCGTGCCGGTCACCGGCCGGGTCTGAGCGATGCCACCGCCGGCGTTCGTGTTACGTGAAAGCCGCACAACGCGGTTCAAGTTACGGCGCGGGTCAGCGCCCCACTAGCTTGGCCATGCGAAGCCCGCCAGATACGAAGCGGGGAGGGGAGCCCCGCGCGAATGAGCATTCTGCTGATGATCGTCGCAGCCGCCGCGCCGGCTGCCGAAGCTGCCGCGCCCGCTGCGGCCGCGGGCGAAAAGGGCGTTATCGCGTATCCGCCGGCCTTCTTCGCCGAGGCGTCGCCGACCAGCGCCTATGACATGGTCATCCGCCTGCCGGGGTTCACCTTCGACAAGGGGGCGGTTGTGCGCGGCCTGGCCGACGCCGGCGGCAATGTGCTGATCGACGGACAGCCGCCGGTTTCCAAGAACGACACCCTGGACGAGACCCTAAAGCGCATTCCGGCGGGCTCCGTCGCCCGGATCGAGCTGATCCGCGGCGGCGCGCCGGGAATTGACATGCAGGGCAAGACCGTCGTGGCCAACGTGGTTCGCAAAACCACCGGCGGCTTCCGGGCGGCGATCTCGCCAAGCATGAATTTCATCTACGACGGCCGCGTGCTGAACGGCATGCGGGCCGAGGCGCAGTGGCGCTGGTCCGGTGGCCGGTCCGCCGAGCTGTCGCAGGTCTACGGCAAAGGGCCCAGCGAGGAACTCGGCGACGGCATCCGCACCCGCTACAACGCCAATGGTTCCGTGCGCCTGCGCTCCAACATCGACGCCGACGCTGGCGGCCAGCGCATCTGGACCACCGGCGCCTACGAGACGCCGATCGCTGGCGGCCGCGCTCGGTTCACCGGCGCCTATATGCTGAACCCGTCCTCCGTGGAGCTCTACGATCGCTATGTCGGCGGCGGCCGCGAGTACGAATACGACCGCATCGACAAGCGCCAGATCGAGCTGGGTGGCCGGTATTCCCGTCCGCTGACCCAGCAACTGAACCTTGAGGCCGTGGCCTTCCAGCAGTTCAACAATTCCAAGACCACCGTGCATTTCGAGGCGCCGGGCCTAGTCCGCGATTTCGCGCTCGACCGGGACGGCTCGGAAAGCGTCGGCCGCCTGACCCTCAAGCTGCGCCAGTCGCCGCGCCTCACCTTCGAAGGCGACGTCGAGGGCGCCCTGAACAAGCTCGACAGCAAGACCGACCTGATCGTCAATACGCGGGCCTCCGTGGTTCCCGCCGCCAATGTGCGGCTGCAGGAACGCCGCGGCGAAGTGACCCTGCGCGCGACCTGGCGGCCGACCGACACCCTGTCGCTGGAAGCCGGCGTGCGCCAGGAGCGCTCCACCGTCACCTCGAAGGGCGACGTGGTGCTAGAAAAGACCCTCCAGTTCACCAAGCCCCGGCTCGCGGCCACCTGGGTTCCGGACCCCTCCAGCCAGGTGCGGCTGCGCCTGGAACGAGAGGTCGGCCAGCTGAACTTCGACGACTTCGTGGCCTCGCCCGGCGTCGCCTCCACCGGCACCCTGACCGCCGGCAACCCCGACCTGACCCCGCAGCAGGCGTGGGTGGCGGAAGCCGCGTACGAGCGGCGCTTTTGGGGCGCCGGGGCGGTGGTGCTGACCGCGCGCCACTATCGCATCTCCGACGTCGTCGACCGTATCCCGGTGTTCGGCGCGGGCGGCGTGGTGCTGGCCGACGTGCCCGGCAATATCGGGTCCGGCACGAAAGACGAGCTGCAGGCCTCGATAAGCCTGCCGCTCGACCGGCTGGGCATTCACGCGGCCCAGTTCCGCGGCCAGGTGACCCGGCGCATCACCCGCGTGGTCGATCCCCTGACCGGTCGCACGCGCGAGATTTCCGTGCCGCGCCTGACTCAGGATACGCGCGACCTGTCGGTGCAGGGTCCGGTAGGCTGGGATGCGCACTTCACCCAGGACCTGCCGCGGTGGAAGGCGGTCTGGGGCGTCGATGTGGTCGGCGGAGTTCGCGAGACCGCATACCGCCTGACCGAGATCGAAAGCCGGAAGATTTCCGCGCAGGTTCTGGTGTTCGCTGAGTACAAGCCCCGGCCCGATTTCACGATCCGCGTTGAAGGCCAGACGATCAACCAGCGCAACGTCCGCAGGATCCGACAGGTCTATTCCGGCCCGCGCAACCTCGGGGTCATCGACTACACCGACGTGCGCGACCTGGAGTGGGGCGGCAGCCTGCTGGTGCGCCTGCGCAAGACCTTCGGCGGCTAGCGTCCGGGTGTCAGCGTCATCACCGTTTCAGCATCCGCCTCGACCGCCGCGCGGCTGAAGCGCAGGGGCACATAGCTCCCGGCCGCCCACAATGGGAAGAGATCGCGGTAGTGCGGGCTCAGCGGGTCGCCCGACTGGCCGGGCGTGTTGATAGCCATGGAGTTGTCCCAGGCGCCGACGTCCATCACAAAGCGGACGGAGGCCCCAGCCGTCTGGTCGAAGGTCTTGGGGTCATAGGTCGCGGCGCGGGGGCTGGACGACGAGCCGGGGATTTCCAGCGGCCCGAGCGTCATCTGGGCGGCGGTCTCCTTGTCCGCCAGGGCGGCGATGGCCGGCACGAACCGGGCATGGTGCAGGCGGCCCCAGGACCAGGTCGCCATGTCGGAGCCAAGGGTAGCCTTCAACTCTGCGACGGCGTCGGTCAGGCTGGCCAGCAGGATCGGATTGCGCACGTCCGCCGGCGCGGCTTCCAGCCAGGTCAGGATCGGGTCGGGCGAACTGACCCCAAGCAGCTTTCTGGCGGCCTCGGGCGCAGCGACGGCCACGGCGGCGCGGCCCAGGTGCTTGGTCGCCCAGATCTCATAGATGGCGGCGGCGGCGCTGGTGGTCGCCTCGTTGCTGTCCCAGCCGGAGAGCAAGCCGAGCGCCCGGCTCACATCCCGGTCCGACGAGGTCAGGCCTTTCAGCATGGCGACGCCGCGCCGCGACTGGGCGCTGGTCGCATCGGTTTGCAGCGCCATGGAGTTGGCCAGCGTCCCCTTCGGCATGGCGTCCAGAACCTCGTGGATGCGGATCGTTCGCGTGGGATCGGCCCACTCATAGCCGACCACGCCCTTCCAGTCGGCCGGCAGGTTCATGGCGTTGGCGGTGGCGAAATAACCGGCCGCGGGGTTGCGGCTGACCGGCAGGCCGTCGTCGGCGATAAAGCCCTTCCACTCGTAGCGCCCGTCGCCCGGCACCGGCAGCAGCCCGTCCCAGTTGGGGCGGATCGGTGTGCGTCCGGCCGCGGCCCAGCCCACTTCGCCGGACGTGTCGGCGTAGACCAGGTTCAGCGGCGGCGCGCCCCAGCGGTTGCGGGCGGTCTGGAAATCGGCCCAGTTTTTCGCATGCCACATGCGCGACGAGCCGAAATAGCCGGAGAGACCAGGCTCCTTCCAGATGGTCCTTACGGCGAAGGCGTGGCCCTTCCCGTCCTCGTTCAACACCGGGCCGTGGCGGGTGAAGTGCAGATCGACCGGGACGGGCGCTGCGCCCTTCACCTCGATGGTCTCCTGGACCACGGTCATCGGCTCGAAGCCGCCCTTGTAGCGATAGGACGTTCCCCTGGTCTCGTAGACGTAGAGGTCTTCCTGATCGATGTAGAAGATGGTGATCCCGAAGGCGGTGGTGTCGTTGTGACCCAGTGAAACCCCGGGTAGGGCGGGCTCGCCGGCGCCGATGATCGACAGGCCCGGCGCGTCCAGGTGAGCAATGTAGCGCAGCGACGGCACGCCGACCGGCCGATGCGGATCGTTGGCCAGGATCGGGCGGCCGGTGGCGGTGCGCGCGGCCGAGATCACCCAGTTGTTGGAGCCTTCGGCGGCGCGCTCATCGATCACCTGGGCGAGCTGGCGCGGCGCATCGGCCTGGGCGGTCTGCGGCGCCAGCGCCTTGAAGCTCACCGGATCGGTGGCCAGCACATAGTCGTCAAGCACATTGGACGGCACGACGCAGGGGTCGAGGCCCTTTGGCACGGTCAGTTTGTGCGCCGGCTCCAGTTTGCGGCGGAGCGCATCGGCCGCCACGCCGCCGGCGCAGACCACCTGAGCCCGGGCGACCTCGGACGTAACGTTGGAGACCAGCGCGTGGCTGCGGATGCGCAGGATGTCTTCGGGGTTCCAGGTCTCGGGCTGGGACCTGGTCAGCGAAAACTCGACCGGCAGCGGCCGCTTGCCGGCGCGGACTTCGGCCACATAAGCGTTCACACCGCCCGCGAAACTTTCGACCGACTCCCGCGCGCCGGGATCGTAGGCGGCCCATTCAGCGGCCATGTCGCCACGATAGAGGAAAAGCCTCGCGGCCCGGTCCTGGGCCACATAGCTTGCGCCGAAGCTGGCGGAGAGCCGGCCCAGCCCGCGTTTGCGCCACAGATCGATCTGCCAGAGCCGGTCGCGGGCGGCGTTGTAGCCCTGCAGGAAGAAGGCGTCTTTCGGCGACTTCGCATAGATGTGCGGGATGCCCCATCGGTCGACGATGATCTCCGCCGGCGCGCCGAGGCCCTGGACTGCGCGGTCCTCGTGCCGGACGGCGGTGGATACCTCGGCCCGGACCGCATTCGTCCAACCCGCCGCGAGGATCACCCCCGCCAGAACCGTCGTTACCGTACGCATCGCCGTCTCCCGCCCGTTCGTTTGCGCGACTTGACGACAGATCGGCCGCCTCGTCCACGCGCGGGCTTGCGGTTCCCTCTGCGTCACCCGCTAGAGTGCCGCAAAGTCATCAAGGGGAACGTCATGATCGGCTACGCAACTATCGGCACCAACGACCTGGCAGCCGCTTCGAAATTCTACGACGCCGTGCTGGCGCCGCTCGGCGGCCGGCGCACATTCGCCAACGGCGACCGCATGCAGTTCTACGGTTCCAAGGACACGCCCGGCATGATCGCGGTGTCGAAGCCCTACGACGAGCAGCCGGCGACGGCGGGCAACGGCACCATGTTCGGCCTGCCGGCCGCGACCAAGGAGTTGGTCGACGCCGCCCACGCCGCCGCGATCGCCGCCGGCGCGACCTGCGATGGCCCTCCCGGCCAGCGTATGCCGACCTTCTACGGCGCCTATTTCCGCGATCTGGACGGCAACAAGGTCTGTGTCTTCAACATGGGGTGAGCCCGCCGCCGACTTCCATCCAGACGGCGCGTGTGATCCTCCGCCCCTGGCGGGAGGCTGACCGTGCCCCGCTGGCCGCCATGCACGCCGACGACGAGGTGATGGCGGACTACGGCGGGACGCTGTCGCGCCTCGAGAGCGACGCCAAGCTCGATCGCTATGCGGACGCCTTCGCGCGCCATGGCTTCAGCCGGTTCGCGCTGGAGGAGCGTGACGGGCGCTTCCTCGGCTACGTCGGCGTCATGCCGATAATGCCGCATATCCCCGCGGCGCCTGGCGTCGAGATAGGCTGGCGGCTGGTGCGGGACGCCTGGGGCCGTGGCTATGCCAGCGAAGCCGCGCGCGCCGTGCTGAGCGATGGCTTCGCGCGACACGGCTGGGCGGAAGTCCTGAGCTACACGGCCTCCGACAACCTGCGCTCGCAGGCGGTGATGGGCCGCCTTGGCCTTGGCCGCGAACCTGACCGCGACTTCACCGCCGAGTACGACGGCATAGCTTGGAGAAGCCAAGTCTGGGTCGCGCGGCCGGGCATGGTGTTCTAGGGGGCCAGCGGAGCCGCCGCCGCTGTGGGCGCCACGCGCCAGACGATGTTGCCGACGTCGTCGGCCACCAACAGGGCGCCGCGCTTGTCCACGACCACGCCGACCGGCCGGCCCTGGATCTTGTCCTGGGCGTTGAGGAAACCGCCTAGGAAGAGCTGCGGCGGCGTCTGTGGCTTGCCGCCCGTGAACGGCACGAACACCACGCGGTAGCCGTTCAGCGGCTTGCGGTTCCACGAGCCATGCTGACCGATGAAGGCCCCGCCCTTGTACTGCCCGGGAAAGGCGTCGGCGGTGTAGAAGGCCAGACCTAGCGAGGCCGTGTGCGGGCCGAGGCCGTAGTCCGGCGCGATGGCCTTGGCGACCAGGTCAGGCCGCGCCGGCCTGGCGCGTTCGTCCACGTGCTGGCCGTAATAGCTGTAGGGCCAGCCATAGAAGCCGCCGTCCTTCACGCTGGTCAGGTAGTCCGGCGGCATGTCGTTGCCGATCTCGTCGCGCTCGTTGGACACAGTCCACATGGTCCCCGTGGTCGGCTCGAAGCCGATGCCGTTGGGATTGCGGATGCCGGACGCGAAGATCCGGGGCTTGGCGGTGGCGATGTCATATTCCCAGATCGCCGCGCGGCCGATCTCGTTCTCCATGCCGTTGTCGCCAACGTTTGAGTTGGAGCCAACGGTCGCATAGAGCTTCGCGCCATCGGGGCTTGCGACCACGTTCTTTGTCCAGTGGTGATTGATCGGCGGGCCGGGCAGGTCGAACACCTTGGTCCCGGCGCCTTGCTCCGAGGTCTGGCCGTCGGCGTAGGGATAGCTGACCACGCCATCGTCATTGGCGACGTACAGGGTGTTCCCGACGAGGGTCATGCCGAAAGGCCGGGTCAGGCCCTGGGCGAACAGCGTCTTCGTCTCCGCCACCCCGTCTCCGTTGGCGTCGCGCAGCAGATAGATCCTGTTGGGGCTGGGCTTCACCGAGCCGACCTTTTTCATCAGCATCTTCTGGAAGAAGCCCTTGATCCCCTGGTTCGACTTGTCGGCGGGCGCGGGCTCGGACGCGCTCTCGGACACCAGCACGTCACCGTTCGGCAGGACATAGAGCCAGCGCGGGTGGTCGAGGCCTTCAGCGTAGCGGGTGACGACAAAGCCCGGCGGCGCCTTGGGTGCTGCGCCAGCCGGCCAGCCCACCACGGCCGGTACGCCGACGGTGGGCAGCAGGCTCTTCTGCGGCGAGGCCAGGGGCGGGTTCGGGCCAAAACCCACGAACGGGTCCTGCGAGCCGGGCGTCATCGAGCAGGCGGCAAGTGAAAGTGCAGCGAAGCCGCCCGTCGCGAGCAGTGTCTTGCGGATCATGGGAAGCTCTCCTGTAATCTTATAACAATGCACGGTCGCTTGCGTTGCACGCCGCTGCAATCGCCGTTGCACTTCTCCCGAAAACCCGTCCACCATGGCGGCACGGAGCGACGCCATGGACCTGACCGAAACCGCCGAAATGGCCGCCTTCCGCGGGGAGGTCCGGGGCTTCCTCGGCGCGCACGCCGGCGATTATGCCGGCGGGGCAGCGAAGGACGTGAAGGCCTGGCAGGCGCGGCTGATCGACAACGGCTATGCCGCCCGCACCATCCCCAGGGCCTTCGGCGGCTTCGGCGCCGAACCCGACATCCTGAAAAGCCGGATCATCGCCGAGGAGTTCATCGCCGCCGGCGCGCCGCGCGGCATCGCCAACCAGGGCGTCTCGATGCTGGTCCCGACCCTGCTGGAAGTCGGCTCCGACGAGCAGAAGGCACGCTGGATCGGCCCGACCCTGCGCGGCGAGATCGTATGGTGCCAGGGCTACTCCGAACCGGGCGCCGGATCAGACCTCGCCAATGTCCAGACCAGGGCAGTCGAGGACGGCGACGACTTCGTCATCAGCGGGTCAAAAATTTGGACGAGCACCGCGGCCCAGGCCCAGATGATGTTCGCCCTGATCCGCACCGAGGCCGAGGCCGCGAAGCATGAAGGCATCTCGTATGTGCTGATCCCGATGGACACCCCCGGGATCGAGGTGCGGCCGCTGAAGACCATGACCGGCGGGGCCGAGTTCAACGAGGTGTTCTTCACCGACGTGCGGGTACCCAGGGACCAGGTGGTCGGCGGGCGGGGCCGCGGCTGGTTCGTCGCCAACACCACACTGAAGCACGAGCGCGGCATGCTGGGCGATCCGAACGCCACTGAGGCGCGGCTGGGGGCCCTGATCGAGCTGATGAAGACCGAGACGGTCGACGGCGAGCGGATTGTCGACAATCCCATCTTCCGCGACCGGCTGATGCAGCTGCAGGCGCGGGTTTTAGCAATGAAATTCAATGGTCTGAGGCTATTGACGGCGGCCGTGACGGGCGAGAGCGCTGGCGTGGCGGGGCTGGTTGTCAAGCTGCAGGGCTGCGAACTGAACCACCAGTTGGCGGCGCTGGCGATCGATGCCCTTGGCGAGCTCGGCATCCTTTATCATGACGGGCCGCACCTGCGAGCCAAGGGCCGCTGGCAGTGGAACTACATGTTCGACCTCGGCCTGATCATCGGCGGCGGCACGGCCCAGATTCAGAAGAACATCATCTCCGAACGCGGTCTCGGCATGCCGCGCGAGCCCAGCGCGGCGAAGGCCTAGGTCCATGCGGTTCGCCCTCTCCGAAGACCAGAAGCTGCTGCAGGCCAGCATCGGCAAGGCGCTGGAGGCGCTGTCGCCGCTCGAGCGCGTGCGCCAGTTCGCCGATCGGGAAGAGGCGACGGCCCCGGATCTGTGGGCCGGCCTGACCGACCTCGGGCTGCCGGGCCTGCTGGTCGACGAGGAGCATGGCGGCCTGGGCCTTGGCATGGTCGAGGCGGCGATCGCGGCCGAGGCGCTGGGGGCGGCGGTCGCGCCTGCCCCCTTCCTGGGCTCGGCGGTGCTGGCGCCGCTGGCGCTGAAGCTGGCCGGGTCGCGCGAACAGCAGGTCAAGTGGCTGCCGATGCTGGCGTCCGGCAAGATCACCGCCGGGGTGGCCATCTCGGAGGCCGTGGCGGGCGCCCGCGACGGCGCCGGCGTCGACGCCCACGACCTGATGCTGGACGGCAAGGCTCTGTTCGCCCTCGACGCCCGGGGCGCGGGCCTGCTGATCGTCGCCGACCGAAAGGGCGAGCTGCATCTGGCCGCCGGCGAGCCGCCGCAGATGCCGATGAACAGCATCGACGCCACGCGCCGGCTGTCGGAGATCACCTTCCGCGGCGCCCTGGCCGCGCCGCTGGCGTCGAACGGCGCGCTGGACCGGCTGCGCGACGCGGCCTGGATCGTGCTGGCGGCCGAGACGCTGGGCGCGTCCCAGGCCATGCTCGACAAGGCGGTCGCCTACGCCAAGGAGCGCAAGCAGTTCGGGCGGGTCATCGGCTCGTTCCAGGCTGTGAAGCACCTCTGCGCCGAGATGGCCGCCGAGCTTGAGCCGGCCCGGGCGCTGGTCTGGTACGCCGCCTACGCCTTCGACCAGGGTCTTGAGGAGGCCCCACTGATGGCCGCCCACGCCAAGGCCCACTTGGCAGAAGTGGGCAGGTTCGTCGCCAGGACGGCGACCGAGGTCCACGGCGGCATCGGCATCACCGACCTGCTGGGCCTGCACTACTGGTTCAAGCGCATCGGCCAGAACCGTCAACTGCTTGGCGGGCCGGAACGGGTGCGCGAGATCGCCGCGCGCCTGCAGGGGCTCACCGCGGCCTAGACCGCCGCGTCGAACCTCGTTACGCCTTGGCAGTCCCACGAAAGGGTCCCGCCTTGAGAACATCGCCCCACTAGCGAGCCGCAGTCCGCCGTCCGCTCGGCGCTGCATCCCCTAGCTTTAAGGCGCGCGGTCCCCGCGCCGCGCCGGGCGACCTCACATGTCATATCTCGCGAACAAGACCGTCAATCGGTTGCACCTTCACTCCGGCATCTACGTGCTGGCCGCCGCCGGCGGCGGCGTGTTTTTCGGCGCTTTCCTACTCAAGGCCGGTGTTCCCATTCCGGTGGTTCTCTGCGCCTACGCCCTGATCAATCTGGGCCGCTTCGCGCTGCGACCCCTGGCGTTGATCTTGGCCAAGCGCCTCGGCCTGCGACCCCTGATGATCTTGGGGACCGTCTTGCTTGGCCTGCAGTACCCAGTGCTTGCGCAGGTTCACGGCGTCGGCTGGGCGCTGCTGGCGCTCTGCGCGGCGGCGATGGCGGGCGAGACCTTCTACTGGACCGCCTATCACACCTACTACGGCCAGGTCGGCGACGCGGAACACCGCGGGCATCAGACCAGTGCGCGCGAGGCGGTGTCCGCGATGGTCGGTGTTGTCGCGCCCGTGGCCGGAGGTTGGGCGCTGGCGACCCTTGGACCGCAGGCCGCATTCGGCGCAGTGGCGCTGGTGCAGATACTGGCGGCTCTTCCGCTGCTGGGCATGCCCAACATCGCCGTGCCGCGCTACGTCGAGGAGCCCTATGTGGGCGTCGAGCCGGGGTTCTGGATGTCCCTGGCCGACGGCTGGATCGGGGCCGGAACGGCCGTCGCCTGGCAGATCGTGCTCTTCGTATCGCTAAGTCAGAGCTTCACGGCGTTCGGGGGGGCGATGGCCCTGGCGGCGTTGGCTTCCGCAGCACTCGGACTGCTGCTCGGTCGCCATCTCGATGGCGGAAAAGGGGTGCGCGCAGCGTGGCTGTCGTTCGCGGTCCTGGTCGCCACCATCTTGCTGCGCAGCGTCGCGGACACGCCGGTTCTGGCAGTGGCGGCCAATGCGATGGGCGCGTTCGTCGCCACCATCTATTACCCGACGCACATGACAGCCGCCTACAACATGGCCGCGCGCGCGCCGTCACCGTTCCGTTTTCAGATGGCCTGGGAAGCGGGCTGGGACATCGGCCACTGCGCCGGCTGCCTGGCCGCCGCAGGCCTGGTTGCGCTGGGCATGCCCCTGCAGGCCACCTTGGTCCTATCGCTGGCCGGCGCCGTAGCGATGCTGGTCCTGCTGCGCCGCTACTACGCAGGCGTCGCCGCGCCGGCGCCCGCCTAGGCGTGGATCGGCGGGATGCGGTGCGCCCACGGCTGGGCGGCCTCGAGCTGGTAGGCGAGTTCGAACAACACCCGCTCATTGCCCCGCCGCGCCGAGAACATGCTGCCGACCGGCAGCCCCGCCTCGGTCCAGCTGAGCGGCACGCTCATGGCCGGCGCGCCAGCGACGTTGTGGATCGGGGTATAGCCCACGTATTCGATGATCCGCGCCGTCAGGGTGTCGAAGTCCACCATCGGCCCCACCTCGCCCAGCTTCGGCGCGGGCGACGACAGCACCGGGGACAGCACGACGTCGAACTGGTGCGCAGGAAACCAGGTGTCGTAGGCAAGTGTGTCGGCGGTCAGCCGCTGCAGGGCCGCGGTCAGCGCCGCGGGCCCGGCCTTCTTGGCCAGTTCCACCATGCCGAGGCTGAAGGGCTCCAGGACGCTGGTGTCGGGCGCCTTGCCCAGGGCACGGGTCAGCGCCTGGCTCAGCTCAAGCGCGCCGTTGGCCCAGAGCAGCAGGAAGTCCTGGATAAACCGCGCGCCGTCGAACGGAAGGTGAGTGTATTCGACGCGATGCCCGAGGCTGGTCAGCAGCTTGGCGGCCGCCGCATTGGCCGCCGCCACCTCCGGCTGCGGGCTGTGGCCCATGCCGTTCTCGAGCAGGACGCCGATCCGCAGGCGTTTCTTGGCCGCACCCGTCACCATGCCCACCGGCGGCAGCTGCGCGCCGGCGCCGGAATCCTCCGTCGCGGCGAACAGCGCCGCGGAATCCCGCACGCTGCGCGAGACCACATGCTCCACGCCAATGTCGCGGATGGTGGTCTCGCCGCGCGTCCCGATCATCCGGCCCCGAGATGGCTTCAGGCCGAAGAGGCCGCAGGCGGATGCCGGGATGCGGATCGAGCCGCCGCCGTCATTCGCATGCGCCACGGGCACGACGCCGGCCGCGACGGCCACCGCTGAGCCGCCCGAGGATCCCCCGGACGAGCGGGTCGGATCCCACGGATTGCGGGTGAGGCCGGTGGAGATCGGCTCGGTGGTCGGCAGGAAGCCGAACTCCGGCGTCGCCGACTTGCCGATGGTGATCAGGCCGGCCCGGTCGAAGGCGGTGATGTAATCTGGCTGGCTTGCAGCGGGCGGGGCGTAGCGACCGGCCTGCGAGCCGTTGCGAGTGGGCAGGCCCACGTAGTCGTCGAGGTCCTTGATCAGGAATGGCACGCCGGCGAATGGTCCGGTCACGGTACCCGCTTTCGCCTTTGCCAGCGCCCGGTCGAAGTCTGAATTGACGATGAAGTTGAGCTGGCCCTGCAGGGCCTCGGCGCGGTTCACCGCCTGCTCGACGGCCTGCAGCGCGGTCATCTCGCCGCTGCGGATCCTGGCGGCCATCTCGGTGGCGTCCGGCCAGTGCGAGGGTGGCGCTACCGGCTTCGGCGCGGCGGCCACGGCCCGGCCGGCGGCCAGCGCCAGCGGTGCGGCCGCAAGTGCGCGGCGGGTGATCCTGGACATATGAGCCTCCCCTAATCCCGGTCTACGGCCGGCTGAAGCGCCAGCTTGGCCATCAAGGCCCGGATCACGCAATGGCGGCGGCGGTTCATTGCTGTCGCAGAACCGTCTAGAAGAGGCGTTATCGCTTCCAAGACAGTCGTTCCGGAGATCCAGCATGCGCACGTTTCTCGTCCTCGCCGCCTCGGCGATCGCGCTCACGGCCTGCGGGCAGAAGACCGATAAGGCCGCTTCCGTAGCGCCCGCCCAGAGCGGCGGAGGCGGTGCGCGCGCCCAGGTCTGGGCCGCGGGTTCGTCGACGGTGTTCCCGTTCGCGACGCGGGTGGCCGAGACGGTATCCAAGACCACCGGCGGGACCGCGGCCAAGGTCGAGAGCCTTGGCACCGGCGGCGGCTTCAAGCTGTTCTGCCAAGGCGCCGGCGCCGGCTTCCCCGACATAGCCAACGCCTCGCGCGCCATGAAGAAATCCGAATGGGACAAGTGCCAGGCAGCCGGCGTCACTGAAATCGTCGAGATCAAGATCGGCTACGACGGGATCGTGCTGGCCAACGCCAAGGCCTCACCGGACTTCAAGCTGACCCGCGAGCAGATCTACCGCGCTCTTGCTGCAGAGGTCCCGGCCGGCGCGGGCTTCGCCCCTAACGCCGCGAAGTCCTGGGTCGAAGTCGCCAAGGGCCTGCCGAGCGCGCCCATCCTGGTCTACGGTCCGCCGCCGACCTCGGGCACCCGCGACGCTTTCGTGGAACTGGCCATGGAAAAGGGCGGCGAGAAGATCGCTGCCCTAGCCGCCCTGAAGAAGAGCAACGAGGACGACTTCAAGGCCAAGACCCACAAGCTCCGCTCGGACGGCGCCTGGATCGACTCTGGCGAGAACGACAACGCCATCGTCCAGACTCTCGAAAAGACCCCCAACGCCACCGGGGTCTTCGGCTACTCCTTCCTCGAGGAAAACATGGACAAGGTGAAGGCCGCCACCGTCGACGGGGTGGCCCCGACCTTCGAGGCCATCTCGTCGGGCGCCTATCCCCTGTCGCGCTCGCTCTACATCTACGTGAAGAAAGCGAACATCGGCGTGACGCCAGGTCTCCGCGAATTCCTGGAAGGCTTCACCTCCGACGCGGCGACAGGCAAGGGCGGCTATCTGCAACAGCGTGGCCTGATCCCGCTGCCGCCCGCCGACCACGAAGCTCAGAAGGCCGACGTGAAGGCGCTCAAGCCGATGGCCGCGCCGACGTCCTAGGCGGTAATGGCGGTGGGGGGCGTTCAGGGGTCGGTCTGCCGCCGCGCCAGCCCCGGCGGTCAGGTGAACTGAATTCACCCGACGCGCCGTCCTTTCGTTTGTCGTAGCCCGGGCCGGATGGCACTCTCGAGGTGACGAAGCGGGGGACGCCACCTTGGACATCACGCTCGACGACGTACCGGTGTTCGCGCCGGTTTCGCAGAGCCGCTGGCGGCCACATCCGATCGCTCGCGGGCCGTTCGACGGCATGCAGGGCGGGGCCGCCGCCGCCCTGATGTGCGCTGGGGTCGAGGCGCTGGCGGCGGCCGAGGGCCTGGGCTTCGCGGCGTCTTTCACAGCGCACTTCCTCAAACCGGTCGCCCTCGACGAGCTCATCGTCGACTGCGCGCCGTTGCGCGTCGGACGCCGTGTGAGCGTGGTGGACGCCCGGTTGTCGACGTCGGACGGGATCTGCGCCGTGGCGCGCGCTACGCTGGTCGCCGGCGTATTCGATGAGGCCATCCCGGAGCCGCCGCCGGCCCGGGTAGATCCTACGACGTTCGATCCGATCGTACGTGCAGCGCCCCACGGCGGACTGTGGTTCATGGACGCCATGGAGGTTCGCGCGGATGGCGAGGGCCGACACTGGTTCCGGCTGAAGCGTCCGATAGTTGGCGGACAGGGCCCTATGACCATGACGCTGCCGGCTGCCGACTGGGCCCACGGGCTCGGTCCGCCGCTGGGCGCCGTCGCCAAGCCGCTTGCCGCCATTCCCAATCCTGACCTCAGCGTGCACCTGATCCGCCCGCCGGTCGGCGACTGGATCGGTCTCAGTCCTGCCAGCGGCTGGTCCAAGGCTGGCGTGGGCGCCGGCTGGGCCGCGCTTTTCGACACCGAAGGCCGGATCGGACAGGTCGCCATGTCCGTCGCCGTCACCCTGCTGAACCGATAGGGCCGCCATGCGCCAGCTGACCTATGTCGGTGGAACGACCGTCGAATGGTGGGACGTGCCGCCGCCGGCCCTGCGGGACGATCGCGACGCGCTCGTCGAGCCCCTGGCGGTCAGCCGCTGCGACCTCGACCTGATCATCGTCGGCGGCAAGTCCGGCATGACCGGACCCTTTGCCATCGCCCACGAAACCGCTGGGCGGGTGGTCGAGGTCGGCGACGCCGTGATGGACTTCGCGCCAGGCGACCTTGTCATCGTGCCCTTCCAGATCAGCTGCGGGGTCTGCGCGCCCTGCCGGCGCGGGCTGACCAGCGCCTGCGAGACCGTGCCCTACCGATCGTCCTACGGCATGAAGCCGCTGAGCGGCGTCGAATACGGCGGCGCGCTCTCCGACCTGATCCGCGTGCCGTTCGCCGACCACATGCTGGTCAAACAGCCTGCGGGCCACCCGCTGTCACAGACCGCCGCCCTGGCCGACGGGGCGACGGATGGCTTTGCCGCCGTGGCGGGCTGGCTGCGGGCGCGGCCGGACGCTGAGGTGCTGGTGATCGGCGGCGCGGGCCAGTCGGTCGGCCTGTTTGCCGCCCACGCCGCGTTGAGCCTTGGCGCGCCGCGGGTGACATATCTCGACGACGATCCGGCGCGCTTGGCCAGGGCTCACGCCCTGGGCGCCGTGCCCCACGCGGCGGCGCTCGGCCTGGTCATGGAGCCCATCGGACGCTTCCCCGTGGTGATCGATGCTGCTTCGTCGGACGCCAGCATCGGCCTGGCGCTCCGCTCGGTCGAACCGGGCGGTGTCTGCCAGCGTATGTACGGCGATTTCACGGAGACCACGCCGGTGCCGCTGCGCCATATGTACGGCCAAGGGCTTACCCTGAAAGTCGCCCGGGTGAACGCCCGCGCCGAGATGCCAGCATGCCTCGATCATGTCGTCGCCGGCCATTATCACCCGGAGCACGTCATCACCCGCCGCGTCCGCTTCGAGGACGCCCACGAGGCAATCGGCGATCCGACGATCAAGGTGCTCTTCGTCCGCGACGGGATCGACTGAACGCGCCTCAGGCCTCGGCGGCAAGCGCCTTTCTGAGCCAGGTCTTGAAGGCCGCCAGTGGCGGATGGCCGGCGTCGCTTGTGCGGTGGGCAAGCCATGCCTTTGAGGTCTCCAGGCGCTTTGTGGTTACCTCGACAAGGTGGCCTGCGTCCAGGCTGGCACGGCACAGCGGATAGAGGCCGAGCGCCACGCCTGCACCGCGTTCGGCCGCCAGCATCGCCGCCTCAAACCCCTCGACCCAGACGGTCTTGGCCGGCGGCCCGGCGAGGTCCCGGTCCGGCAGCCAGGCAGACCACGCGCCCGGGAACCGGGTCATCTGGATCAGCGGGGCCTTGGCCAGATCCGGGCCCAGCGTCGTCGCCAGCTGCGGGGAGGCGAGCGCCGTGGTGTAGAGCTGCATCAGGGGCATGGTCGTAAGACCGGGCCAGTCGCCGGGGCCGCTGCGGACCACCGCATCGAACGGCTCGGTGTCGAGATCGACCGGGACCGTGGACATGCTGATCGAGAGCTCGACCTCGGGGTGCGCCGCGATGAAATCCGCCAGTCGCGGCAGCAGCCAGGTCGAGCCGAACAGCGGGAACACGCTGATCTTCAGGGTGGTCCGCCGCGCGGGACCGGCCCCCCGATCGAGCGCGCGGGCGAGTTCGGCGAAGGCGCGGCCGGTCATGGCGGCCAGGGTCTCCCCGGCGGCCGTCGGCTGGATACGCCGGTTGTGTCGTTCGAAGAGCCGCTCGCCCAGCCGGGCCTCAAGCTTGCTGATCCGGTGACTGACGGCCGAGCTGGTCAGGTTCAGGCTCGCTGCGGCGGCCTTGAAGCTGCCAAGCCGGACGGCGGCGTCGAACGCCTGCATCGCGCCCAGCAGCGACGAGGGCACGCGCGCCGAGGCCGGCGCTGCCGCGGGGTTCGCCTCGGCGCCTCGGGCCATCCGGCCCTCAGGTCAGGTTGAGCGGCACGGCGGCCAGGTCGCCTCGCCACACCCGGCGGGCCTGGGCGAAGTGGTCGCGGGCGAGCCTGGGCTTGCCGAGCTTCGATTCAGCCTGGCTGAGCACGCGCAGCGCCAGGGCGTCCTGCGGCCAGTCGGCGAGACTGAGCTTCGCCTCGCGCGCGGCGTCGGCATAGCGTCCAGCCTTCAGCCAGGGCGCCGCGGTGCTGCGGCGCACGGGATAACACCAGGGCGGCGGATCGAAATTCTTTAGGACCGGGAAGTCCTTCTCCTGGGCGG
>JBBREC010000063.1:0-18485 GCA_038203295.1 Caulobacterales bacterium | reverse complement strand
GATGGCCAGCGAGCCGCGGTCCACCTGGGTCAGGGAACTGCCCTTATGGGTGGTGTCGTCGAATTCGAAAGAGGCGAGCGAGATCTTGGCATTGGGTCCGACAGCGAAACGGCTGTTGTCCACGAAGGTTATTCCGATCCGGCCGTCCTTGCCGGTGGTCAGCACGTCCTTGACGCTCAGCACCAGACCGGGCTTCGCCGGCAGGCTGGCGGTCCCGCGCATCACGGCGGCGGTTCCGGCGACGGTCTTGATCCGTCCAATGTCGGCCGCCCAACCCGGCGTCGACACGACTGCGGCGATCAGTAATCCTGCAACAAGCGACCTGCGCATCCGATCCCATCCCTAACGTTAAGGTCCAAGTCATAACCGAGAGCCGCGCCATTGCCGAATCCATAGCGCCGGCGCGTGCGCGCTTTCCGGCCGTCCAGGGATCAGTGGGGCGCGCCATCGCGGTCGCGTGGCTGTTCGCCGAACGGGCGCGGCTGCCGCCAGAGACGGCCGAGCCGCTAGCGATCCTGGTGGAAGAGTGGGTGCTCAATCTGATCGAGCACGGCGGCGCGGCGGCGGACAGCCAGATCGTGCTGCGGATCGACCGGCGCGGCGACGGCGTACGCGTAACCATCAGTGACGGGGGCGGGTTCTTCGATCCGCGCGCCGTCGAGATGGAGGGACCCAACGCGGAACGCGGCGGCGGAGCGGGCATCGCGCTCATGCACGCCTGGAGCCGCATCGTCGACTATCGCCGGCGCGGTGGCCGCAACCGGCTAGTCCTCGAAATCGGCTAGATCGAGAAGCTGACGCCGCAGCCGCAGCTGGACTTGGCGTTGGGGTTGCGGATCTTGAACTCCGCGCTGGCCAGCTCGTCGACGAAATCGATCACCGAGCCCTTGAGCATCACCAGCGACATCTCGTCGACAAGGGCCGCGGCGCCGTGGAGCTCGATGCGGAAATCGTCCGCCTGCGCCTGGTCCACCAGGTCGAACTGGTACTGGAAGCCCGAGCAGCCGCCGCCGTCCACCGCCACGCGCAGCATCACGTCGCGGCCCTCGGCGGCGCCGATCGCCAGGATCCTTTGGGCGGCGGAGGGTGAAAGCGTAATCTGGTCAGTGGTCATGGCTGTTAAATCATTGTCCGGCTTAGCCTATATGAGGTCCGCAGCGGCTTCGACCAAGAGGCCTTCGACAGAATGGTTAGATGGCCTTCAGTATCCCGCCTAAAGCGCCCTATGCCGAAGACGCTTCGAAATCCTTAGGCCGCAAGGTCGTGGAAGCCGAAAGCGCCACCCGCACGCCGTTCGCCCGTGACCGGGACCGGATCATCCATTGCACGGCGTTCCGGAGGCTGAAGGAGAAGACCCAGGTCTTCGTGGCCCACGAGGGCGATCACTTCCGCACCCGCCTGACCCATTCGCTGGAAGTCGCCCAGATCGCGCGCTCGCTGGCCACCGCGCTCGGCCTCGATGCCGACCTCGCTGAGACCATCGCGCTGGGCCACGACCTTGGCCACCCGCCGTTCGGGCACGCGGGGGAGGACGAACTGCAGGTACAGATGCAGGCCTTCGGCGGTTTCGATCACAACGTCCAGACGTTCCGGGTGGTCACCAAGCTGGAGCGTCGCTATCCGCGTTTCGAGGGCCTGAACCTGACCTGGGAGACCCTGGAAGGCGTCATCAAGCACAACGGCCCGGTGGTCGATAAGCTCGAGAAGCCCTCCTGGAGCGCCATCGCCGAGTTCGACGCCGCCTACGGCCTGCGCCTAGATACCTGGGCCTCGGCGGAGGCGCAGGTCGCCGCGCTGGCCGACGACATCGCCTATAACAACCACGACGTGGACGACGGCGTGCAGGCGGGCCTCTTCGGCCTCGACGAGCTGCTTGCCGTGCCGCTGATCGGCCCTCACGTCGCCGCCGCGCGGGCGGCCTATCCGGACTGCGATCCCGGCATCCTGCGGCTCGAGGCGGTGCGCCGGATGATCGGCGCCATGGTCGATGACGTGCTGGCGGAGACCCGCCGGCGAGCGGCGGCGGGCAAGGTCGGCTCGCCTGAGGACGTACGCATGCTGGGCCACGCGCTGGTGGCGTTCTCGCGTGACATGGCCGAGGACCTCTCGGCCCTGCGCATGTTCCTGATGGAGCGGATGTACCGCCACTGGCGGGTCAACCGCACCCGCAGCCAGGCCCGCCGGATCCTCGCCGAGATGTTCCAGCTGTTCCTGGCCGAGCCCGACGTCCTGCCCACCGAGTGGTTCGCAAGGGTCGAGGGCCGTGACGAGACCGGGCGGGCGAGGGTGGTCTGCGACTACATCGCTGGCATGACCGACCGCTATGCCATCGAGGAGCACCGCAAGCTCTTCCACCTCGACGCGTTGAACTGACGGCTATGTCCACGCTGATCGTCGAGGGACCGGTCTACTTTTCGGACGGCGACGAAGCTGCGTTCTTTGCCTGGCTTGAGGCCATCCCCGCCGTTCGGGGCGTGTCGGGGAAGGTTCGCGACCTGCACATCGCGTTGAGGCCTGGCGATTTGAACCACGCCGATTGGCGGGAGCTCAACGCTCTCTTCCGGCGATACGAGATGGATATGGAAGGCCTGTCCAGGATCTCGCCGCAGAACTAAGTATCCAGCTCCGGCAGGGGGAGAAGGATGCTTTCCGGGCGGCGGCCCTATTTCCGGCGTGGTCCGCCCACAGAAAATGCCGCTCGGGCAGGTCGGGGCGCGCATGCTTCGCTAGACTGCCCCGTCTAACGCGCGATTCGGGAAGCCGGCCGCGCCCCCTCGGGAGCCCTCGATGTCCGATCATGAGCGCGGCGCCTACACGCCGCCCACCGACTCGCCGCTCAGTTTCGACGCGCGCCAGCCGGTCCGCGGCTCCCGGCCGATCCCCGTCACCGTGATCATCTCGATCCTGGTGCTGGCGGGCCTGGCGGCGGCGATCTTTGTTTTTTACCGCTCGGGCGTCCGCCAGGCCGGCCAGCCGCCTCAAACCGTGGGCCAGTCAGTCGGCGAGATGAAAGCGCCGCCGCCCGCCGAGGCCCAGCCGCAGGACCCTGCCGCGGGGCTGCAGATCTACAAGGAAGACAAGGCGGCCCCGGGGCAGCCGCAGTTCACCGTCCCGCCGGAACAGCCACAGCCGCGCGCCGCGCCGCCGGCCGTGGTGATCTCGCCGCCGCCGGCGGCCGCGCCCACCACGCCGGTGACCGCCGGCCCAGCGTTGCGCCCGGCCATCGCCGCCCAGGTCGCCCCCAAGGTTGTGGCCGCGACCCCGGCGCCGACCGTCAAGGCGACGCCCGCGCCCGTGGCCAAGCCTCCGCCCGCCTCCGTCGCCAAGGCTACCCCGGCGCCTGCGCCGAAGCCCGCGGCCCCGGCCGCAGCCAAGCCCGCCAGCGGCGGCGCGGTGGTCCAGATCGGCGCGGTCTCCTCGACGGCGCTGGCCGACAAGGCCTGGACGGACGCCGTGGCGGTCGCGCCGGGGCTCGCCGCGGGCAAGGGCAAGAGCGTCGAGAAGATCGATAAGAACGGCGGAACGCTCTACCGCACCGCCGTCACCGGCTTCGCCAGCCGCGATGCAGCCACCGCGTTCTGCGACAAGCTCAAGGCCGCGGGAAAGAGCTGCTTCGTCCGGTGAGCATCACCGCCGCCATTCTCGGCTGCTCGGGCCCGACACTGTCACGGGCCGAGACGGCGTTCTTCCGGGACGTGAAGCCCTGGGGGTTCATCCTCTTCGCGCGCAATGTCGAAAGCCCGGATCAGGTCCGGCGGCTGGTGGAGGCGCTGCGCGCCACCGTCGGCCGTGACGATGCGCCTGTGCTGATCGACCAGGAGGGCGGGCGGGTTCAGCGCCTTGGCCCCCCGCATTGGGGGAAGTATCCGCCGGGCCGCGCCTACGGCGACCTCGCCGGCAACGACCCGCTGCTGCGGCGAGAGATCACCCGGCTGGGCGCGCGCCTGCTGGCGCACGACCTGTCGGCGCTGGGGATCAATGTCGACTGCGTCCCCGTGCTGGACGTGCCGGACCCCTCCGGCCATGAGATCATCGGAGACCGCGCCTATGGCCAGACCGCCGACGAGGTGGCGCTGCTGGGGCGCGCCGCCGCCGAGGGCCTGATCGCCGGCGGCGTGCTGCCGATCATCAAGCACATCCCGGGACACGGCCGGGCGATGGCCGACAGCCACCTGGAGCTGCCGGTGGTCGATACGCCGTGGGACGAGCTCGACGCCCGCGACTTCGCACCGTTCCGGGTCTGCTCGGACATGCCCATGGCGATGACCGCCCACGTAATCTATTCCGCCGTTGATCGGAAGCGGCCCGCCACCACCTCGAAAAAGGTGATGAAGAAGGTGATCCGCGAGGCGATCGGGTTCGACGGTCTAGTGATGAGCGACGATCTTTCCATGAAGGCGCTGGCGGGTTCTTTCACCGACCGCGCCAGGGCGTCGCTGGCCGCCGGCTGCGACGTGGTCCTGCACTGTAACGGGGACATGGCCGAAATGAAGGCCGTGCTGGCCGGCGCCGGCGCGCTGAAGGGCAGGGCGGCGCGCCGCGGCGCCGCCGCGCTCGCCCGCGTCGCCAGGAGCCCCGAACCGTTCGATGCCGCCGAGGGCCGGGCGCGCTTCGACGCGGCGTTCGACGGCCGGTTCGCGGGATGAGCGGGACCTTTCAGCCCAACCTCGACTTCGCCGCCGCCACGACCGCGGCCGAGGACGGCGAGGCGCTGATCGTCGAGATCGACGGCTACGAAGGCCCGCTGCATGTGCTTCTGGCCCTGGCCCGCAGCCAGAAGGTCGACCTGCTCAAGCTCTCGGTACTGAAGCTCGCCGAGCAGTATCTGGCGTTCGTGCAGGATGCGCGGCGCAAGCGCTTCTCGCTGGCGGCGGACTATCTGGTCATGGCGGCCTGGCTGACCTACCTGAAGTCGCGTCTGCTGCTGCCCAAGCCCGAGCAGCCCAAGGGCGAGGAGGCGCCGGCCGAGGAGATCGCCGCGCGCCTGGCCTTCCGCCTGGCCAAGCTCGACGCCATGCGCAACGCCGGCGAGGCGTTCCGCACCCATCCCCAGCTCGGCCGCGACGTGTTCGTGCGCGGCGATCCTGAAGCGATCCGGGTGATCCCGTCGGGCCGGATCGAAGGCGACCTCTACAGCCTGATGAGCGCCTACATCGGCCAGCGGACCCGGGAAGCCAGCCGCACTTACACGCCGCGCCCGCCGACCGCCTATCCGCTGGAAGACGCCCGCGAGCGCCTGCGCCGCCTGCTGCCCGAGCTCGACCGCTGGACGCCGCTGACCGGCGTCGCGCCATTCGGTCCGGAGGGGCAGGGCCCCAGCCGGGCGAGCTACGTCGCCTCGACGCTCTCGGCCAGTCTTGAGCTGGTCAAGGAAGGCGCGCTGGAGGCCCGCCAGCTGGAGGCCTTTGCCGACCTCTACCTTCGCACCCGCCAGAGCAAACAGGCGTGAGCGACCCGGCCAACACCGAACGCGAGGTTGAGGCGCTGCTGTTCGCCGCCGCCGGTCCACTGAGCCATGACGACCTGGCCCGGCGCCTGCCGGAAGGGGCCGACATTGCCGCGGCCATTGCCGACCTGCAGGCGCGCTATGCGGGGCGCGGCGTCGAGCTCGCCTGCATCGCCGACCGCTGGCGCTTCCAGACCGCCCAGGATCTTGCCTGGCTGATGACCGATGAGCGGGAGGAGCCCCGGCGTCTGTCCAAGGCCGCCCAGGAGACGCTGGCCATCATCGCCTACCATCAGCCGGTGACCCGAGCCGAGATCGAGTCGGTGCGCGGCGTCCAGGCCAGCCGCGGCACCCTCGATGTCCTGCTGGAGCTGGGTCTCGTCAGGATGCGTGGTCGCCGGCGCACGCCGGGCCGCCCGGTGACCTACGGCACCACCGACGTTTTCCTGGAGCATTATGGCCTGGCCAACCTCGGCGACCTGCCCGGCGCTGCGGAGATGAAGGCCGCGGGCCTGCTTAGCCTCGACCTGCCCGCCGACTTCGCCGTGCCCGACCCCAACGCGCTGTCGCCCGACGAAGACCCCCTGGAGGACGGCGATGCGCCCGAGTTCCATACGGACTTTCTGGGGGAGGAAGACACAGGCTCTTGAGCCAGCACTATCCGCTCGCTATTGGCGGAGCGCTCGTGACACAAACCGTCGCGTTGGCGCCACGCCTGCGAACGGCCTATATCTAGGCATATTGATATCGTCGGCGTCGCTGGGGGCGGAGCCAAAGGTCCAAAGGAACTGTTTCATGGGCGCTTTCCAACCCATTCACTGGCTACTCGTCGCCGTCGTCGTCCTGCTGCTGTTCGGCGGACGCGGAAAACTCTCGGGCCTGATGGGCGACGCCGCCAAGGGCGTGCGCGCCTTCCGCGACGGCCTGAAGGGTGAAGAGGCCGAGGCTGAAGAGGCGCCCCCGCCGAAGCCGATCGCCAAGACGCGCGCCAAGGACAAGACCGTCTCCTGAATCCACGGGTGACGCGTCACCTGCCCCGGGCGCCGCGTGTCGGCGCCCGTTCGCCCGTTTAGGCCCCGCACATGCTTCCCGATATCGGCGCCTCTGAGCTCCTGGTCATCGCCGTCGTGGCGCTGATCGTGGTGGGCCCCAAGGACCTCCCAATGCTGTTGCGCAAGCTGGGCCAGTTCATGGCCAAGCTGCGCGGCATGGCGTCCGAATTCCGCGCCAGCTTCGACGAGATGGCCCGCCAGTCCGAACTCGACGACCTGCGCAAGGAAGTCGAGGCCATGCGTAACGGCCAGCTGACCGACATGGCCGCCAGCGCCTCGCAGGGTGGTACGGCCTTTGAAGAGATCAATCAGAGCCTCAACGACGTCGGCGTCCAGCTGCACCCGCCGATGAGCTACCAGTACGAGGCCGCCGCCGAGGTGGCCGAGATGCAGCCGCTCTCGAAGGCCGCCCGGAAGTCTCGGTCGCGGGCGGGCGTCGTCACCCCGCCTGAGATGGCGGTCGCCGCCAAGGCCCGCTCGCCGAAGGTCACCGCGCGCAAGCCGGCGACCGCCCGGGCTGCGCCGAAGGCCGCCGCTCGGGCGAAGGCCACGCCGCGCAAGGCACCGGCCAACCCGCGCAAGCCCACCGTGGAGCGCGGTTCGTGAGCGACGGACACGACGACGAGATCGAGGCCAGCCGCGCGCCGCTGCTCGACCACCTGGTTGAACTCCGCAAGCGGCTGATCTTCTGCATCGCCGCGTTCGCGGTCAGCTTTGTGGTCTGCCTGACCTTCTCGACCCAGCTTTATGTATTTCTGACCCACCCCTTCTTCGTCGCGGCCCAGCTGGTGGCGTTCAACCAGCAGCACCACAAGGCGCCGTCTCCCACCGTGATGGCGGCGGTCATCGATGGGCTGACGGGCGCGCGCGACCTCTTCCTCACCCTGTTGGGCGTCCACTCGGCGCCGAACGTCACGGGTATGAAGCAGGTGTCGCTGATCGCCACTGCGCCGCTGGAATTCTTCTTCACCAAGCTGAAGCTGTCCGGCTTCGGCGCCGTGGCGATCTCGTTTCCGGTGCTGGCGTCCCAGGTTTACGCCTTCGTGGCGCCGGGCCTCTACAAGAAGGAACGCCGGGCTTTCCTGCCGTTCCTGTTGGCTTCCCCGGTGCTTTTCGTGATGGGCGCGGCGCTGGTCTATTACGCGATCCTGCCTTTCGTTCTGTGGTTCTCACTGAACCAGCAGATCCTGGGCGGGCCGGTCTCGGTGCAGCTGTTGCCGAAGGTCTCGGACTACCTGAGCCTCGTCACCACCCTGTTGATGGCGTTCGGCCTTTGCTTCCAGCTGCCGGTGGTGCTGACGCTGCTGGGCATGGCCGGGATTGTCTCGTCCAAGCAGCTGCGGGCCGGTCGCCGCTACGCCATCGTCGGCGTCTTCGTGGTCGCCGCGGTGGTGACGCCGCCCGACCCGATCAGCCAGACGCTTTTGGCGCTGCCGATCATCCTGCTCTATGAAATTTCGATCTGGTGCGTGGCGTTGATCGAGCTGCGGCGAAAGAAGGAAGACGCCGCCCGGGACATCGTGCCGGTCTGATCCACGTGGGGGTTGGCCGCTTCGCCAACGCGCTCTAGAGAGAGCCGCTTCCCTCCCACCTTGCGGCCGCCATGCACGATATCCGAGCCATTCGCGAAACCCCGGAGCTGTACGAAAAGGCTTGGGCGTCGAAGGGCTCATCGGGCCGCGTGGCCGAGCTGCTGGCGCTCGACGCCAAGCTGCGCGCCGCCCAGACCGCCCTGCAGACCGCCCAGGCCGAACGCAACGATACCTCCAAGAAGATCGGCGCGGCCAAGGCCAGCAAGGACGAGGCCGCGGCCCAGGCCCTGATGGCCAAGGTCGAGGCGCTGAAGGCGACGCTGGAAGAGCAGGGCGCCGTCGAGCGCGACGCCGGCGCGGCGCTGAAGGCGATCATCGAGAGCCTGCCGAACATCCCGGCGCCCGATGTGCCGATCGGTGCGGACGAGCACGACAACGTCGAAGTCCGCCGCTGGGGCCAGCCCAACGCCATCGCCAATCCCAAGGATCACTCGACGCTGGGCGAGGCGCTCGGCCTGCTTGACTTCGAGGCCGCCGCTCGGATGAGCGGCGCGCGGTTCGTGGTGCTGAAGGGCAGGCTCGCCCGGCTGGAGCGCGCGCTCGGCCAGTTCATGCTGGACTTCCAGACCACCGAAAATGGCTACACCGAGGTCTCCCCGCCACTGCTGGTCAACGACGCGGCGGCCTACGGCACCGACAAGCTGCCCAAGTTCGCCGACGACCTCTTCCAGACGACCGATGGACGCTGGCTCATCCCGACTGCCGAGGTCCCATTGACCAGCCTCGTCATGGGCCAGATCGTGCCGCAGGAGGAACTTCCCCTGCGCTACACCGCGCTGACGCCTTGCTTCCGCTCAGAGGCTGGCGCGTCCGGGCGAGACACGCGCGGGATGATTCGCCAGCATCAGTTCTACAAGGTCGAGCTGGTCTCCATCGTCGAGCCCGAGCATTCCGAGGCCGAGCACGAGCGCATGGTCGGCTGCGCCGAGGCGATCCTGAAGGCGCTGGAACTGCCGTTCCGTACGATGCTGCTCTGCACCGGCGACATGGGCTTCGGCGCCCGCAAGACCTACGACCTGGAGGTCTGGCTGCCGTCAGAAGGCCGTTACCGCGAGATCAGCTCCTGCTCCAACTGCGGGGACTTCCAGGCGCGGCGCCTGGACGCCCGCACCAAGGCGGCCGGCGAGAAGGGCACACGCTTCGTCCACACGCTGAACGGCTCGGGCCTGGCGGTCGGCCGCACCCTGGTGGCGCTGATGGAAAACTACCAGAACGAGGACGGCTCGATCTCCATCCCTCAGGTCCTGCAGCCCTACCTGCCCGGCGTCACGCGGATCGAGCGGGCCGCTTGAGGATCCTGCTCACCAACGACGATGGTATCCATGCCGAGGGCCTGATCGCGCTGGAGAAGATCGCCGCCCAGCTTTCGGACGACGTCTGGATCGTGGCCCCGGAATACGAGCAGTCGGGGGCCAGCCGCGCGCTGACGCTCGATGAGCCGATCCGCGTGCGCAAGATCGGCGAACGGCGCTGGTCCACCACTGGCACGCCGACCGACTGCGTGCTGATGGGCCTGAACACCCTGATCGAGGGGCCGCGGCCGGACCTCGTGCTGTCGGGGGTCAATCGCGGCGCGAACCTGGCCGAGGACGTCACCATGTCGGGCACGGTGGCCGGCGCCATCGAGGCCATGGCGCTGGGCGTTCCCGGCATCGCCCTGTCGCAGATGGGCTTCTACGAGCCCGGCGCCAGCTACGAGCCCGCCGAGGCCTTCGCGCCGGGAATCATCCGCCGGCTGGTCGAGACCGGCTGGCCGAAAGACGTGGTGATGAACCTCAATTTCCCGAACGGCGACATCGCCGACATCAAGGAGGTCGAGGTGACCCGCCAGGGCTTCCGCGACTTCCACATCCGTCATGCGGAAAAGCGCACGGACCTGCGCGGTCGCGCGTACTATTGGATGGGATTCCGCCAGGAGCGCTCGAAGCCGGCTGAAGGCACGGACCTGCGCGCGCTCTACGAAGGACGGATATCGGTGACGCCGCTGCACATCGACCTGACGCACATGCCAACCGTGCATGAGCTGAAGAAGGTCCTTGGCGGCTCGTTGCCCAAGGTTTGAGATGGCGACCAGGGACGACGACGACACCCCCGAGACGCGGCTGGCCCGCCTGATCCTCGCCTTGCGCTCGCAGGGCGTGAGCGACCCGGCCGTGCTCAACGCCATTGAGACGACGCCCCGGCCACTGTTCACCCAGGACCTGTTCAAGGACCGCGCGTTCGAGGATTCGGCCCTGCCGATCGCCTGCGGCCAGACCATCAGCCAACCGTTTATCGTCGGCCTGATGACCCAGGCCCTGCAGGTCGACAAGCGCGACCGCGTGCTCGAGATCGGCACCGGCAGCGGGTATCAGACGACCATCCTCTCCAAGCTTTCGCGGCTGGTCTACACGGTGGAGCGCTACCGGACGCTGATGCGCGAGGCCGAAAGCCGTTTCAAATCGCTTGGTCTCACCAATGTGATCACGCGATTTGGCGACGGTGGAGCGGGCTGGCCGGAGCAGGCGCCTTTCGACCGCATTATGGTCACAGCCGCGGCGCCTGATGAGCCCAAGGCCTTGCTCGGACAGCTAAAGCCGAACGGGATTCTGGTGGCGCCCATAGGCAAAGGGCCGGTCCAGAGCCTCCGGCGCTACACCGGGGACGGAAAGGGCGGCTTCACCGTCGAGGCCCTGACCGACGTCCGCTTCGTGCCCCTGCTGGACGGGGTCGCGAAGGAACTTTGAGCTCCTGGTGATGGTGGGCGGGGCCCCGCCGTTAACCGTTCATTCACGCTGACGCCCCGACTCATCCGATTATCTATTCCGGAGCGCCGATGACGCCTTTCCTGCAGCGAACGGTCCTGATCCTTCTGGGAACCAGCGCACTCAGCGTCGGGGCGAGCTCGACGCATGCTGAGCTGTTCAAGCCGAAATACGCGATCCAAATGCCCACGGCAGAGGCTTCGGCCACGCCCTTGCGCCCTGCCATGGAAGGCGGCCTGCAACCGGCCGTGTCGCGCGGCGAGTCCCAGCCCAAACTGATCCTCGCCGCCACTCGACACCGGTCGAGCGCCGCCAAGGGTCCTGCCGCGACAGTGACGGTGAAATCGGGCGACAGCCTCGACAGGATCGCCGACCGCCTGGGCGTCTCGGTCGAAGACCTGAAAGCCGCCAACGGCCTGAGACGCAACACCATCCAGCCCGGCGACGTGCTGAAGAACCCCAAGGCCCGTACGTCCGTGAAGACGACCAGGGCCAATGGCCGCGCCATCGGAAAGGGGAACCGGCCGGTCGTCAACGACGAGCCGCCGCCCGCGCCAGAGAGCTACACGGTCGCCCGTGGCGAGACGGTGTTTTCGATCTCGAAGAAATTCGGCGTGTCGATGGACGACCTGCGCGCCGCCAACGGCCTCTCTGGCAAGTCCCAGATCCATGCCGGCCAGAAGCTGCAACTGCCTGGCGACAGCGCCGCAGCTGACGCGGCGGCCGCCGACCAGATGGCCGAACGCGCCGCGCGCCGCGCCGGGGGCCGTCCGCTGACCCGCGAGCTGGCGGCGCGCGACGAAGCGCCTATCGGGACCGGCGACGGTCGCGCGGCCGGCCGGATCGTAACGGTCGAGGGCAGCGCCTCCAGTTACACCGTCCGCAAGGGCGATAGCCTGGCCAGGATCGCCGACAGGCTGAACACCTCGGTCGACGACCTGAAGTCCGACAATCGCCTGAAGAAGTCCGCTATTCACCCCGGCCAGGTCCTCAAGGGCCCGCGTACGGCTCCCTCCAAGGCTTATTTGGCCGCGGCCGGCGACACCGTTGACGGCGTAGCGGACCGGTTCGGCGTCAGCGCCAGAGCGCTCCGGGCGGCCAATGGCCTCGCCCGCACCTCGCGGATCAAGGGCGGCCAGAAGCTGCGCCTGCCAGCGGGCTATCGCGACCACGGCGTCAGCCGAGGCGAGAACCGCGGTGAAAGCACGGTCTTCCAGCCGCAGGCGCCGCGTGAGCGGCGGCCGGACTTGGAGCCGCCGCGCTACGTTCCGCCGCAACCGCAGACCCAGACGCCGCAGACCCAGTCGCCGCAGTCGCCGCAGCCGCAGGGCGCCGAAGACCGTACCGCGGGCCTTCCGTCGGCTCCACAACCCTACCGGCCGTCGGCCTCGACGCCGCGTCCCCGCGGCTACGTCTCGCCGAACGCCACGCCGCCGCTGCAGCTGGGGACCGCCCCGCCCGTGGCGCCGCAGGCGTCGGCGCCGGTCACGGACGCCCAGGTCTCGGCGCTGGGCCGCGGCCTCTTCGTCTGGCCGCTGCGCGGTGACGTGCTCTCGGAGTTCGGGCCCAAGTCCGGCGGCCAGCGCAACGACGGCGTCAATGTCCAGGCCGAGAGCGGGGCGCCCGTCCGGGCCGCCGCCTCCGGCGACGTAGTCTATGCCGGCGACCAGGTGCCCGGTTTCGGCAACCTCGTGTTGATCAAGCATGCAGACGGCTGGGTCACGGCCTACGGCCACCTCAGCCATGTCGACGTGAAGATGCAGCAGCGGGTCAGCCAAGGCCAGCAGATCGGCCAGGCCGGCTCCACCGGCGGTGTGCCCGAGCCGCAGCTGCACTTCGAGGTCCGCTATGCCCCGTCGCCGCTGGAACGCGCCCGGCCGATCGATCCCAGGCTGGTGCTGCCCCGCTAGAGCGGCAGACTCTTCCCCAGTTCCCCCGCCAAGTCGCGGATGAACTGCCAGGCCACCCGGCCCGAGCGGCCGCCGCGCAGTTGCGCCCACTGCAGCGCCCTGCGGTCGAGGTCGGCGGTCTTCAGCCTGTAGCGCTTGGCATAGCCCTGGACAGCGGCGAGGTAGGTCGCCTGATCCATCGGCGGGAAGCCGATCCACAGGCCGAAGCGGTCGGAGACGCTGACTTCCTCTTCCGCATCCTCGGCGGTGGCGATCAGGCCACGATCCTCCGTGTGTGCGCGCGGCATCAGGTGGCGGCGGTTCGAGGTCGCCACGAACAGCACATTGGCCGGAGGGCCGGACACGCCGCCCTCCAGCGCCGACTTCAGCGCCTTGGCCGCGGCGGCGCCTTCCTCGAACGACAGGTCGTCGCACAACACCAGGAACCGTTCGGGCCGCGCGCGAAGCACGTCGAACAGAACAGGAAGGGCTGTGACCTGGTCGCGATCCACCTCGATCAGCTTCAGCCCGGGTGCTTCGGCCGCTACGGCCGTGAAGGCGGCCTTGGCGAGCGAGCTCTTGCCCGTACCGCGTACACCCCACAGCAGCGCGTGGTTCGCCGGGAGCCCTTCGGCGAACCGGCGCAGGTTCTCCACGAACCGCTCGCGCTGCCGTTCCACACCCACCAGCGCTGCGAGCGGCAGCGGGTAATCGGGAGCTGGGCGGAAGGCGCCGCTGGCCGGATCGTGCCGGAACAGGCGCGCGGCGGCGAAGTCGGGCTCGGGCACGCGCGGCGGCGCCAGCCGCTCCAGGGCGTCGGCGATGCGGGCGAGGACGGGTTCCAGCTCATGGGTCATCGCCGCGACGCTTAACCTTCGCGTGCTTCCATTGCAAAACAGGGTCGCAACGCATAGCTTCCGCCGACTTCGAACGGGGCCTCAAAACAGACCCCGCCCGCACCGCTTTCCGGAGAGGCCATGTTCGCCACCCCCGCCGTCGCCCAGACCACGTCCACCGCCGCCCCTGGCGGCGACATTGGCGGATTCCTCGCCAACCCCGCGAACGCTCAGATCCTGATGCTCGTGGGTATGGTGCTGCTGTTCTATTTCCTGATGATCCGCCCGCAGCAGACGCGGATGAAGGCGCATCAGACCATGCTGGCCGGCGTGAAGCGCGGCGACATGGTGGTGTTGTCCTCCGGCATGATCGGCAAGATCGTCCGCGTCGAGGACAAGGAAGTTGGCGTGGAGGTCGCGACGGGGGTCACCGTCAAGGTGGTCAAGTCGATGATCTCCGAGGTGCGTTCGCGTGGCGAGCCCGCACCTGCCAACGACTCCAAGACCTAGGACCCCGCTCCAGCCATGATGACCCTTTCCCGCTGGAAGGTGATCCTCGTCCTGCTGGCGACGGTGCTCGGCCTGCTCTTCACGCTGCCGAACCTGTTGCCTTCGAAGGTGCGCGATCAGCTTCCGGCCTTCATGCCGCACAAGACGCTGAACCTCGGCCTCGACCTGCAGGGCGGCTCGTCGCTGCTCTATTCGGTCGACACCGTGGCGCTGCGAACCGAGCGGCTGACCAACCTCGTCGAGGACGTGCGCTCCACCCTGCGGGCTGACGAGATCGCCTTCACCGACCTGGCCGTCGTCGGCGAGGCGATCAGCATGCGTATCACCGACCCCGCCCAAGTGACCGCCGCGTCCAATTCGCTTCGCCGTTCGGTCGGCGCGCCGCTGGCCGGCGCCGCGGGCGGGCGCGATGTGGCCGTCACCTCCCCCGGCGAGCAGCGCCTGCGCATCGCCTTCGTGCCCGAGGCCTTCGAGGCCGAGACTGCGCGCGCCGTGGAACAGAACATCGAGGTCATCCGCCGTCGGATCGACCAGATGGGCACCAAGGAGCCGGACATCGCCCGCCAGGGCAAGGACCGGATCTTCATCCAGGCTGCCGGCGAGAGCGATCCTGACAGGCTGAAGTCCGTCATCGGTCAGACCGCCAAGCTGACCTTCCAGATGGTCGACGAGGGCGTCAGCCCCGCCGACGCCGCGGCGGGCCGTATTCCTCCGGGGTCCGAGGTTGTCGCGTCCAGCGACAGCCTGGCGCCCAGCTACGTCGTCAAGAAGCGTTCGGTGGTCACCGGCGAGATGCTGACCAGCGCGTCGCCCGGCTTCGACCAGCAGACCGGCCACGCTGTCGTACAGTTCCGCTTCAACGGCATCGGCGCGCGTCGCTTCGGCGATGTCACCCGCGACAACATCGGCAAACGTTTCGCGATCGTTCTTGACAAGAAGGTGATCTCCGCCCCGGTCATCCAGGGGGCCATCAACGGCGGCTCCGGCCAGATCACGGGCAACTTCACCGAACAGACAGCAAACGATCTGTCGGTGCTGCTGCGCGCCGGCGCGCTGCCCGCGCCGATGAAGGTCGAGGAACAGCGGACGGTCGGCGCCGAACTCGGGGCCGACGCTGTGAACGCCGGCGCCGTTTCGGCCATCGTCGGCCTGGTGGCCACTCTGATCTTCATGGTCCTGATGTACGGCGGCCTCTTCGGCGGCATCTCGATCATCGGCCTGGTGGTCAACGGCCTGATGATCATCGGCATCATGAGCCTGACGGGCGCCACGCTGACGCTTCCAGGCATCGCCGGCCTGATCCTGACGCTGGCGGTGGCGGTCGACGCCAACGTGCTGATCTATGAGCGGATGCGCGACGAGCTGCGTTCGGGCCGGAGCCTGATCGCGGCCATGGATGCGGGCTTCGGACGGGCCATGGGGACCATCCTGGACGCCAACATGACACACATCCTGTCGGCTCTGATCATGTTCCAGTTCGGCTCCGGCCCGGTCCGCGGGTTCGCCTGGACACTCGCCATCGGCGTTCTGACCACGGTATTCTCAGCCGTCCTCGTCACCCAAGTTCTTCTGGCCTGGTGGTTCCGCACCGCCCGCCCGAAGACCCTGCCGATCGCTTAAGGGACCGCGCCCGTGAAATTCTGGCCCCTCATCAAAATCCTGCCGGTTCGGACCCACTTCCGGTTCGTGCGGCTTGCCCGCTACGCGGCGGTGCTCTCCATCCTGGCGGTGATCGGTTCGCTCGGCCTGTCGCTGTTCCCCTTCACGCCGCCCTGCGGCGGTCTGGAGTGTGGCATCGACTTCAAGGGCGGCACGGTGATGGAGATTTCCACCGCGCCCAAGGCCGTCAATCTCGGGAAGGTCCGCGCCGCGGTTACCGCGCTGCGCATCGGCGATGTCCAGGTGCAGCCATTCGGCAACGCGTCCGAGGCCATGGTCCGATTCCAGACGCCGGAAGGCGCCGACGGCAACGCCACGGTCCAGAAGGTCCAGGGCGCGCTCACCCAGACGTTGGGCCAGGTACGGTTCTCGCGCACCGAGCTGGTGGGTCCCAAGGTGTCAGGGGAGCTCTTCACCTCTGGCCTGATCGGACTCGGCCTCGCGATCCTGTTGATGCTGATCTACATCTGGTTCCGGTTCGAACTGCAGTTCGGCCTGGGGGCGGTGGCGGCGCTGTTCCACGACGTCTTCCTGACCTTCGGGCTGATCGCCATCCTGCGGATCGAATTCAACCTCACCGCCGTTGCCGCCATCCTGACGATCATCGGCTACTCGATGAACGACACCGTCGTGGTGTTCGACCGCTTCCGCGAGAACCTGCGCAAGTACAAGCGCATGCCGCTGGGCGAGGTCATCGATATGTCGATCAACGAGATGCTGACCCGGACCATCATCACGTCGATGACCGCTGTGCTGGCGCTGGTCGCGCTGGCGATGTTCGGCGGACCGTCGCTCTACGGCCTGTCGGTGATCATGCTGTTCGGCATCGTGGTCGGCACCTACTCGTCGATCTACATCGCCGCCCCGGTCATCCTGCTCTGGGGCGTCAAGCGCCTGGACGAGGAAGCCGAGCCACTGAAGCCGGCCTCCGCCCGATAGGGCGGGTCTTGCCGTGGCCCGTGACGCACCCTCGATCGACGCCTTCGGCGAGGGCGGTTTCCGTCTGGACGGCGCGCGTCACGAGGGTTCGCTGCTGATCGTCGGCGACGTGGCCCAGCCCTGGCCGGTGGCCGCGCTGGCCGAACTGACCGTCGGGTCGCTGCAGCCGGTGTTCGACGCCGGCCGCGCCGAGGTCGAGTTCCTGCTACTGGGCGTCGGCGCGAGGAACGCCCTGCCGCCGCGCGCCATCCGCGAGGCCCTGCTCACCGCCGGCATGGGGCTGGAGTTCATGGATACCCCTGCCGCAGCCCGCCTCTACAACGTGCTCACCGCTGAGGGACGCAGGCTCGCCGCGGCCCTGATCGCCGTCTGACCGCCGTTCACTTCCCGCCTGTGGCGAAACGCCCTATACGAAGGCATCAGGGCAGGAATCGAGAGGGCGCACAGATGGCCGGACTACTTTCCAATTTTCGCAACACGGTGATCGTCAGCGTCATTCTGGCGCTGCTCATCGTGGGAGCCTACTCCACGGGACCGCACGGGACCGACGGGACCTTCTGGCAGGGCGTGTTCCGCTTGATCCACGTGTTCTTCGGCATCCTCTGGATCGGCCTGCTCTACTATTTCAACTTCGTCCAGATCCGCAAAATGCCGGAAATCCCGGCTGAGCTGAAGCCGGCGGTCTCCAAGTACATTGCCCCGGAGGCGCTGTTCTGGTTCCGCTGGTCCGCGCTCGTCACCGTCATCATGGGTCTGGTCGTCGCCGCCTCGCGCGGCCAGACCTATGCCGAGGAAACCCTCAGCTTCGGCCTGAAGGGTGGCTACACCGCCGCCGACAAGGGTTTCACCCTGATGGGCCTGGGCATGTGGCTGGGCATCATCATGCTGATCAATGTCTGGGGCTTTATCTGGCCGAACCAGAAGCGTGCGCTGGGCATCGTCGAAGCCGATGCGGACACCAAGGCCAAGTCCGCGCGGATCGCCATGCTGTTCTCTCGCACCAACATGCTGCTTTCCATCCCGATGCTGGTCTCCATGACCATGTATCAGACGGTCATCGGCTAACGCCGGACAGGGAATTTTCGAAAAGAAGGCCCGCCTTAACCGGCGGGCCTTTCTATATGTGGCCATGACCCTCGACGCGCCCATGGACCTGATCGAGCCCGACGACCTGGACGCCCTGGTCCGCCGTGTGGACCCGGATCGTTGGCTGTCGAGCCGGTTCGTGGCGGATGAGCGCGCCCGCGCCGACGTAATGGCGATCTACGCCTACGATCACGAACTTGCCCGCGCGCCCCGGGTGGCGTCGAATCCGCTGCTCGGAGAGATCCGCCTGACCTGGTGGCGCGAGGCCCTGGACGAAGTCTTTGAGGGCCGCCGGGTGCGCGCCCATCCCACCGCCCAGGCCCTGGCCGACGTGGTCCTACGCCGCAGTCTCGCGCGTGGGCCGCTTGAGACCATGATCGACGCCCGCTACCGCGAGCTCGACAAGACCCCGATGCGCGAGACCGAGCTTCTGGACTGGGCCCGCGACACCGGCGGCCTGGCGGCCCAGGCCGCCGCCCAGATCCTCGATCCGGCGTCCGACGCCAAGCTGGCCCTGGCCGGCGGCGCGGCCTGGGCGCTGGGCAAACAACTGGGCGGCTATCCCGACCTGCGCCCGACCTTCCTGAGGGTGATCCACGCAGCGCGCGGCGCTTCGCGGGCGCTCAGTGTGGCGGCTTTTCCCGCCGTGGCGCACGCAGCCCTAGCCGGTCGCCCCTCCAGCAACGACTTCTCGCGGCGCCTGAGGCTGACGGTGGCGGTGGCGCGCGGGAG
>JBBREC010000062.1:0-18617 GCA_038203295.1 Caulobacterales bacterium | reverse complement strand
TGCGGGACATCGGCGCAAGGTTTGAGAATGCGCCCATGACCGGCGGCCCGGCCACAGCCGTCTCGATGATCAACGTCACCCCCGACGCACAGCGGACCATGTGCACCTTCCTGGGCGCCTCGGTGCAGTTCACCGACGACGACGTCGAGCAGGACACGGTCGAGGCGGCAAAAATCGTCTACCTTGAAGGCTATCTGTTCGACGCCGAGCCCGCGCGGCGGGCGTTCGCAAAGGCCGCCGCCTTCGCGCACGGCGCCGGCCGGATGATCGCGCTCACGCTCTCCGACAGTTTCGTGGTCGAGCGGCATCGCGGCGGGCTGATGGGCTTCATCGAGACCCAGGTGGACCTGCTGTTCGCCAACGAGGCCGAGCTCTGCGCCCTGTTCCAGACCGACGACTTCGACGCGGCTCTTGCGGCGCTACGGCCGCACGTGAAGCTGGCCGCGGTCACCCGCAGCGAGGCCGGCTCCGTCATCCTTTCGAAAGGCGAACGCCTTACTGTGAGGGCTGAGCCGGTGGAGAAAATCGTGGACACGACCGGCGCTGGCGACCAATACGCAGCCGGATTCATGTTCGGCCTCTCGCGGGGGCGGCCGTTGCAACAATGCGGTCAGCTGGCCTCGCTGGCGGCGGCCGAGGTGATCTCGCACTACGGGCCGCGCCCGCTGGTTTCGCTGAGCGAACTGGCCGCGGCCAGGGGATACTGAAAATGAGCCGCACGGCGGAAGTCGTCCGCAACACCAAGGAGACCCAGATCCGGATCGTGCTCGATCTGGATGGCTCCGGTGAGTCCACGGTTTCCACGGGCATCGGCTTCTACGACCACATGCTCGAAAGTTTCTTCCGGCACGGTGGTTTCAACGGGACGGTCGAGACCAAGGGCGACCTGCACATCGACATGCACCACACGGTGGAGGACACCGGGATCGTGCTGGGCCAGGCGTTCCGGGAAGCGCTCGACGGCTTCAAGGGCATCCGCCGGTTCGGCAGCGCCTATATCCCCATGGACGAGACCCTGACGCGCTGCGCCATCGACCTCTCCAATCGCGCCTACCTGATCCACAAGGTGGAATACCGGACGCCCAAGGTGGGCGACATGGACACCGAGCTCTTCAAGGAATTCCACCACGCGTTCGCGATGAACTGCGGCGCCTGCGTGCACCTGGAGACCCTGTACGGGTCCAACTCCCACCATATCGCCGAGAGCGGTTTCAAGGCGCTGGCGCGTGCGCTGCGCCACGCGGTCGAGCTCGACCCCAAGACTCACGGCCACGCACCCTCCACCAAGGGCGTTCTGTAGGAAATCCTCCATGCAGAAGGTCGCCCTGATCAACTATGGGTCGGGCAACCTTCGCTCGGCCGAAAAGGCTCTCATCCGCGCCGCGGACGGGAAGAGCGAAATCGTGGTCACCGACGACCCCGACGTGATCGCCCGCGCCGACCGCGTCGTGCTGCCGGGCGTCGGCGCCTTCGCGGCCTGCATGGCGGCGTTTGAGGCCCGGCCCGGCGTGTCGGAGGCGATGACCGAGGCCGTCCACGGCAAGGGCGCGCCGTTCCTGGGCATCTGCGTCGGCATGCAGTTGCTCGCCTCGCGCGGCCTGGAGTTCGGCGAGACGCCGGGCCTCGACTGGATCGCCGGCGACGTGAGGCGGCTCGAGACCGCCGATCCGGCCATCAAGATCCCCCACATGGGCTGGAACAGCCTTTCGGGCATCACCGATCAGCCGTTGCTGGCCGGCCTGAAGGACGGTCAACCCGTCTATTTCACCCACTCCTTCGCCTTTTTCCCGAAAGACGAACGCGACGTGGCGGCCTATGTGGACCACGGCGGGCGGTTCCCCGCCGCCGTCGCACGCGGCAATGTGGCCGGTGTTCAGTTCCACCCTGAGAAGTCGCAAGCCTCCGGCCTGGACCTTCTCGCGCGCTTCCTGGAGTGGCGACCGTGATCCTTTACCCGGCCATCGACCTGCAGGACGGCAATTGCGTGCGCGTGGTGCACGGCGACCTCGCCACCGCCACCGTGTTCAACACCTCTCCCGCGGCCCAGGCGCGCCTGTGGGCGGATGGCGGCTTTCACTGGATCCACGTCGTGGACCTGAACGGCGCCGTCTCCGGAAGGGCCGTGAACCACGCCGCGGTCGCCGAGATCCTGGGCGCGGTCTCCGTGCCGGTACAGCTGGGCGGCGGCATCCGCACCATGGCCGACATCGAAGGCTGGATCGAAGCCGGCGTCTCCCGCGTGATCCTGGGAACGGTCGCCGTGCGCGAACCGCAGATCGTCAAGGACGCCGCCAGGGCCTGGCCCGAGCAGATCGCGGTCAGCGTCGACGTGCGAAAGGGCAAGGTCGCAGTCCAGGGCTGGACCGAGGACTCGGATCTCGACGCCGTCACCGTGGCGAGGCGTTTTGAGGACGTGGGCGTCGGCGCCCTGATCATCACCGACATCGACCGCGACGGCACGACCATGGGCTTCAACGTCGAGGCGTTCGGCGCCATCGCCGACGCTGTGAACATTCCGGTGATCGCCGCGGGCGGGCTGGCCACCATCGACGACATCGTCCGGCTGAAGGCGCGGAAGGGGACGCAGATCGCCGGCGCCGTCCTGGGCCGGGCGCTCTACAACGGCGCGATCACGCCCGACGAGGCGCTGAAGGTCGCCGCCTGATGTTGAAAGCCCCTGCTTCATGCTGAAAGTGCGCGTCATCCCCTGTCTCGACGTGAAGGACGGGCGCGTGGTCAAGGGCGTGCAGTTCGTCTCCCTGCGCGACGCCGGCGATCCGGTGGAACAGGCGAGGGCGTATGACGCCGCCGGCGCCGACGAGCTGATGTTCCTCGACATCACCGCCAGCGTCGAAAACCGCGGGACGATCCTGGATGTGGTCGCCCGCACGGCCGACGTCTGTTTCATGCCGCTCTCGGTGGGCGGCGGTATCCGCAAGGTCGAGGACGCTCGCCGCCTGCTGCTGGCCGGCGCCGACAAGATCAGCGTCAACACCGCCGCCGTCGAGAACCGCGACCTGATCGCCGACTGCGCCGACGCCTTCGGCAGCCAGGCCACCGTGGTCGCCATCGACGCCAAGCGGGTCGGCGATCACTGGGAAGTCTTCACCCATGGCGGGCGCAACGCCACCGGCCTGCGCGCGGTCGACTACGCCATTGAGTGCGTCGGGCGGGGTGCTGGCGAGATCCTGCTGACCTCAATGGACCGCGACGGCGCCAAGACCGGCTACGATATCGACCTGCTGAAGGCCATGACCGGCGCGGTCTCGGTGCCGGTGATCGCCTCGGGCGGCGCCGGAAACGCCCGGCACATGGTCGACGCGGTGACGCTGGGCCACGCCGACGCGGTGCTGGCCGCCTCTATCTTCCACTTCGGCGAGGTGTCGATCGGCGAGGTGAAGCACGCCATGTCAGCCGCCGGCATCCCGGTGCGTCTGACGGAGGCCGCAGCATGAGCCCGTTTTCCGACATCCTGGCGCGCCTCGTCGCCACCATCGAGAGCCGCAGGGGCGGCGACCCGGGCGCGTCTTACACAGCCCGGCTGCTCGCCGACCCGTCGCTGGCCGCCAAGAAGCTGGGCGAGGAAGCCATCGAGGCGGTGATCGCCGCGACCCAGGGCGACAGAGCCGCTCTGGCCGCCGAAAGCGCCGACCTGATCTACCACTGGCTGGTGGTCCTGGCCGCCGCCGGCGTTTCGCTGGACGAGGTCGCCGCGCGGCTCGAGGCCCGCGAGGGAACCTCGGGACTAGCCGAGAAGGCTGGGCGCTCCAAATAGGCCTGGGGTCAGCCCCGAGGTTTGCGCTTCAGCGCCACATAGAGCGCGCCTGCCCCGCCGTGATGGCGGGCAGCGTCGGAAATCCCGGCGACGATGTGGGCGAGGTGCGGGGCGGCAAGCCATTCCGGCGCGCGTTTCTTCAGGACGCCATCACCCTGAACGCCCTTGCCGGTGATCACCAGCACCGCGCGCGAGCCTTCCGCCCAGGCCTGAGCCAGAAACCCTTCCAGCACCGCGCGGGCCCGCTCCTGAGTCATACCGTGCAGGTCGAGGCGGCCGCCTAAATCCTCGCGTTCGCGAGCAATGCGGTGGCGGCGGTTGGGCTCGATGGCGTCGAGGCCCGGGCGCGGCTTGGCGGCGCGGGCCTTGGGCGCTGGCGGCGGGATGCGCGCGGCGGTCTCTGTCCTGGCGGCGACCTGGGATTGCGTCGGCGTGGCGCGCCCCGGCATCGGGTGGACGGTTGCGGCGACCATGCCCCAGATCTTGACGTCGTCCGGCTTCAGCGGCCGTTTCACGGGGTCGCGTCCTTCGGGACCAGGCGGAACATCCGCAGGGTATGGCGCACCCGGCCGGCTTCAGCGCCGGCGGCCTGCCCAAGGCCCAGATAGAGATCGGCGCGGACCTCGCCCTTGATTGCGCCGCCAGTGTCGAGGGTGGTCACCATTCGCCGGTAGGCCGGGAAGGCGCCAGCCAGGATCGGCGCCGCGGCGTCCAGCCAGAAGAGCTCGCCCATCTGGTGGAAACTCGGGTCGATAGCGATGGCCCGGCCGGGCGGCAGCGGCACATTGGCCGCGCCCACCGGCTGGCGGCCGTCGTCCGGCGCCAGGCTGAAGAAGGCGTAGCGTGGGTTCAGCCGCATGATTTCGTCGGCATCCGGGCCGCGATGCGCCGCGAGCCAGCCGCGGATCGCCTCGCCCGAGGTGTTCTCGCGGGCCAGCAGGCCCCGGTCGCGCATGGCGTTGGCGACGCCGGAGAACGGTCGGCCATTGTTGGCGGCGTAGAGCGCCTTCAGTCGCTTTCCATCCTCGAAGGTCAGCACCCCTGACCCCTGAATCTGCAGGAAGAACAGATCCTCGGGCCGCATCCAGGCCAGCGCCTTGCCGGGCGGCGTGGTCTCGATCGTGGTCCGGTCTGGATAGGGCTGCAGGTTTCCGTCACCCGGATCGAAGGCCGCGCCCTGCCGGCCGGCCTGTGTGGGATCGAAGAGACCGGCGTCCACCAGCTTCAGGTCGGCGGGTTTCGGGCGGACGGGAGCGCTGAACTCGCCCCCCGGCGCGCGGCGGGCCGGGTATTCCGGCGCGAAATAGGCGGTAAGTACGCCCTCCCCGGGGGAGAGTTCGGCACGGAGATTGGCCTCGAAGAACCGCTCGGCGGTCTCCCGGTCCAGCGGGCCGATGGCGCGCGCGCTGCGGCAGACCCTGGCCATGGCCGGATCGCGCGCCGCGCCGCAGGTCTCGCGGAACGCCGCCAGGGCCTCGGCGTGATCCTCCGCCTCCCAGCCGCGCAGGGCGGTAAGCGGCAAGGTGCGCTCGGAGGGCGCCGGCGGACGCGGTTCGGGCGGGAAAGGGGAGGGGGGGCGGTGCGACGTCGGCGCGCCGACGGAAGGATGCGGCGGCTGGGCCGAGGCGCAGGCCGAAAGGATCAGCGCGCTGAGCGCAGCTCCGACGACGCGCCGATGCAACGGACCCTCAAGCCTCCGCGGCGTCGACGTGGACGAGGATCCAGTTGGGGTCGCGGCTCTTCAGCGGGCGTTCGAAAGTCCAGAGCTCGGCGGTGCGGCGATCGTCGACGCCTTCGCCTTCAGGACCCTTGGTCCGGCTGCGGAACTCGGCCAGGAAGCGCACCGTCACGCGGGCGACCTCGGAGGACGTGACCTCGGCCTTTTCCAGGTCGGCGCGCGGTGGGTGCATGAATTCCACGGTCTCGGTGCGGCCTTCGGCCTCCCGCTGGGCAATGCCGGTGTCGAAGGCCGCCATGACGCTGGGCCCCAGCAGGTCGCGCAGCATGGCGCGGTCGCCAGCGGCGTAGGCCTTGACGATCATCTCGTAGGCGCCGCGCGCCCCGCCAAGGAAGCGGCCGACGTCGAAGCTGGGATCGCGCGCCTTGACGGCGGCCAGGCCCGAAAGCGCGACTCCGTCGGCCTCCTCGGCCGCGAGACCTGTCTGGTTTCCCGCGCGGATGGCGGGCGCAGCCGCTTCCGCGGTCTCGGCGGCCTGCTGGTCCTCAGGCTGGCGGCCCACGCGGCGGCCCAGCACCGAATAGAGCTGGTACAGCACGACGGCCGCGAGGCCGGCAAAGATGATCAGTTCGAGAACTTGCAACGACTGGCCTTGGTTTGGGTCGGGTCTCTAACGCCTATATAGGCGACCGCAACGTCCCCGTCAGGGGCGGCGTTGCATCGCCGGGGACCTCATGTTAGCCCGGCCGACCGATAGACGCGAACATCTCGCGTGCTCACCACGGATTTTAGTCGACCTATGACCGATATCGACGCCGGAAATGGCGCTGCCGAGACCGCCCAGCTCGACGGGGGGCCGGGCATCCGGATCCTCGCCCAGTTCATCCGCGACCTGTCGTTCGAGAACCCCCGCGTTCCCGAGAGCCTGCGCGGCGGCGTCGCCCAGCCGCAGATCGACCTCGGCATCGAGATGAACGCGCGGGCCCGCGAGGACGGCTATTTCGAAGTTGACCTGAAGCTCTCGGCGAAGGCCCAGCGTGATGACGGCCCGGTGTTCGTCGTCGAGCTGCTCTACGGCGGCGTCTTCCAGATCACTGGCGTCGAGACCGAAGACATGGAGCCGGTGCTGCTGATCGAGTGCCCGCGCTATCTGTTCCCCTTCGCGCGCCGGATCATCGCCGACGTTACCTCGGAAGGCGGCTATCCGCCTTTCCTGCTCGACCCCATCGACTTCGCCGGCGTCTACGCCGCACGCAAGGCCGAGGCCGCCGGCCAGGTCGTCGGCAACGCGTAGGGATTTCCCTCCCTTGAAGAGGAGGGATGATCTCAGAGCCCGTGCTTCTTCCAGAGCTCGTCGGATTTCAGCACGTCGCGGATAAAGCTGGCATGGGTGTCCCGTTCGGCGTCGGTGGAGCGGAACGCCAACGGCCGCGCGCGCTCGCCATAGGCCGCGCGGCTGGCGGCGACGACGGCGTTGACCATCGCCTGGGTCTGCAGCTCCAGGCGCCGCTCTCGGCCGCCCTTCAGCTCAAGATAAACCTCGGCCAGCAGGCGGGCGTCGATCAGCGCGCCGTGCTTCTCCCGGTCGGCCAGCGAGATCTTGAAGCGTTTGCAAAGCGCATCCAGTGAGTTGTGCATGCCTGGGAAGCGCACGCGGGCCAGGGCGAGCGTGTCGATCCAGCGGCTCTCGTGCAGGTGCTCGCGGCTGATCGCGCCCAATTCGTGATTGATGAAGGCGCGATCGAAGCCGGCGTTGTGGGCGATGATCGGGGCGTCGCCGACGAACTCGACGAAGGCGTCGACCACCTCGGCATGCTCGAAGCGGGGCTTGCCCCTCAGAAAGGCTGAAGACAGGCCGTGCACCCGCTCGGCGTCCGGCGGCATGTCGCGGCAGGGGTCGATGTAGACGTGGAAGCTTCGCCCTGTCGGGATGAAGTCCTCGATCTCGAGGCAGGCGATCTCCACCAGCCGGTGGCCGGCGGACGGTTCGAAGCCGGTGGTTTCGGTGTCGAGGACGATCTCACGCGCCATCCGCGTTAATGGCCCGCTTCGGCCCCGTAGTTCAACCGGGCGTGCGGTCGCGGGCTGACTTGAACTGTGGATCACGGACGATCGCGATGATCTCAGCCACCTGCTGGCGCGCGGGTTCGAGGCCGCGTGAGGTGTCGACTACGAAGTGGGCGCGGCCGCGCTTGTCGGTGTCGGGCATCTGCTGGGCGAGGATGGCGTCGAGGCGCTCGGGCGTCATCCCGGGTCGGGCCAGCACCCGCTCGCGCTGCATGTCGGCGGGCGCGGTGGTGACCACGACGGCGTCGACGTTGGCGTCGCCGCCGGTTTCAAAGAGCAGCGGGATGTCCAGAACCACCAGGTCGGCGCCGTCGGTTTCGGCCTGTTGGAAGAACCCAATACGGTCCCGGCCAACCAACGGATGGACCACCGCGTTCAGCCGCTTCAGCGCCTCTGGATTGCCCAGCACGGCCTGGCGCAGCGCCTCACGGTCGACCTTGCCGTCCTTGACCACGCCTGGAAACGCCGCGCCCACCGGTCCGACCGCCGCGCCGCCCGTGTCGTAGAGATCGTGGACTGCCGCGTCGGCGTCATAGACCGGCACGCCAGCCTCGCGGAACATTGCCGCTGTCGTCGACTTGCCCATGCCGATGGATCCGGTCAGGCCGATCAGGATCATTGGCCGAGCGCCTTCAGGGCCAGGGCCCGCACATGGGCGCCGGGCGGCGGCGGCGCGCCATAAAAGGCCTCGAAGGACGGCGCCGCCTGGCCGATCAGCATGGCGAGGCCATCGACGGTCGGGCGTCCGAGGCTCCTGGCCCAGTGCAGGAAGCGCGTCTCGAGCGGCTGGTACACCATGTCCATGACCACGCAGGTGTCCGGCGTCTTCTCCAGCGGTGCATTGAGATCCGCTTCGCCATTGAGCTCGGCAGAGGTGGCGTTGATCACCGCGGCGACATCCTCGAAGGCGCTGCCCGCATCGACCAGACTGAAGGTTGTGATCGGGCCTTCCAGCGCCGCGGCGATGGCCTCCGCCCTGGCCAGGGTCCGGTTGACGATCCGCACCTGGGGGCAGCCGGCCGACAGAAGCGCCGCCACGGCGCCGCGCGCCGCGCCGCCGGCGCCGAGGATGGCGACCGGACCGCTCGCCGCCCTGAAGCTGGGCGCCTGTGCCGCGAAAGCGCCCAGCAGGCCAAGACCGTCGGTGTTGTCAGCAAGGATACCGCCGTCGGCCTCGAAGATCAGCAGGTTGGCCGCCGCCGCCGCCCGGGCCCGGGCGCTGACCGTTGTGGCGCAGGCCAGCGCCTCGGATTTGAACGGGATGGTGACGTTGAGCCCGCGAATCGCGCCGCCGCGCAGACCCGCGACCAGAGCCGCGAAGCCTTCGACAGACGGGGCGAAGGGCACATAGACCCCGTCGAGTCCGGCGGCGTCCAGCCAGGCGTTGTGGATCAACGGGCTCAGCGAGTGGCGCACGGGCGAACCGGCGACGCCGGCGACGACCGTCGCGCCGGTGATCGGCGGACGGCTCATGCCGGCAGCTCGCCGTGGCGGCGCAGGAGGTCAAGCAGGCCCATCAACGGCAGGCCTAGGATGGTGAAATAGTCGCCGTCGATCTTCGAGAACAACTGCACACCCTGTCCTTCCAGCCGGTAGCAGCCCACCGAGCCCAGCGCGGCATCGCCTTCCGAAGCCAGGTAGTCGTCTAGGAAGGCATCCGAGAAATCGCGCATCGTCAGGGTGGCTGTGACCACCTCGCGCCAGATCGGCGCGCCGTCCCTGGCCACCACCACGGCGGAATGCAGCTTGTGCGGCTTGCCGCGCAGCGCCTGCAGCCGGGCGCGGGCGGCAGCAAGCGTCTCGGCCTTGTCGTAGAGCGCGCCCTCGAACTCCAGGGTCTGGTCGGCGCCGATGACGAGTTCTGAGCGGGAACGCGACACCTTGATCGCCTTCAGCTCGGCGAGCGCATCAGCGACGTCGCGGGCGCTCGCGCCCTCGGCCAGCATGGCGACCTTCACCGCGTCCTCGTCGACGCCAGCGGTGGCGGCTTGGTAGACGACGCCTGCGCCGTCCAGCACCGCGCGGCGCGCGCTGCTCTTGGAGGCCAGAACCACGCCAAGGGTCATCCGCCCAATACCTCGACCTGGCCGTGGCCGCCGTGCAGCACGTTCAGCACCGCCGCGGCCGTCTCCTCCACCGAGCGGCGGGTGACATCGATGATCGGCCAGCCCTGACGTTCATAGAGCCGGCGGGCCTGGACGATCTCGTCGCGCACCGCATCGACGTCGATGTAGGCCGACTCCCGGTTCTCCTTGAGGCTGAGGAGCCGGTTGCGGCGGATCTGGATCAGCCGGTCGGGCGAGATGGTCAGGCCGACGACCAGGGTCTTCTTGAGGGTGAACAGCTTCTCCGGCGGTGGCCGCCCCGGCACCAGCGGCACATTGCCGGCCCGCACGCCCCGGTGCGCCAGGTAGATGCAGGTGGGTGTCTTCGAGGTCCGCGAGACGCCCACCAGGATCACGTCGGCCTGTTCGAGATCCTGCCCGCCCTGACCGTCGTCATGGCCGATGGCGTAGTTCAGCGCATCCATACGGTTGAAATAGTCGGTGTCGAGCCGCAGGTGCGCGCCCACCCGCGTTGTGGTGTTGTAGCCGAGGTAGCGGGACATGGCCGAGACCAGCGGGTCGAGGGCCGGGATGCATGGCATGTCGAGGCGCCGGCAGCCTTCCTCCAGCGCCTCGCGCAGCTTGTCGTCGACGATGGTGTGGATGACGACGCCGGGCGCTTCCTCGATATCACCGAGCGCCCGGTCGAGTTGCCGCTGCGATCGGACCAGGGCGTAGATGTGCTCGATGGGCAGGACATTGTCGAACCGCGCGCAGACGGCGCGCGCCATGGCGTTCAGCGTCTCGCCGGTGGAGTCCGATACCAGGTGGACATGGAAGTAGGTGGCGAGCTTTGGCGGGGCGGTGGTCACGCTCGGACAGCCGATCAAAAAAGCCTGGGGACGATTCCTGTGGAGCAGTCTTAGCGAAGACGGGCGCCAAATGGGATAGATCGCGTGCGCGTCGGCTGCTCAGGCCCCCGGAATGTATGGGCGGGAGGAAATCGGTCGTTTACCGCTCGTTAATACATGGCTCCCGGATTGTAGGTCGGGCGCGGTCCGGATTGTCGACAGGCGGGGGAGATACGGACCGGAGCCGCGGTTCCTCCCCGAAAGGATTAACGAAACCTTAAGGCCGTCAGCGGGCATCCGCCGCCCTCCCCGTGATTCACAGGCCCGGTAAAACCGCTTCATCTGCGACGAACATGTTGGGGAGAACCCGGGCGCCATCGATGGGTCCGCAGAGTTGTCCCCGGTCTCGAGGGGCCCTGTCGCTTACACCGCAACCCTTTTCTCAATCTTGAAGAGAAGAAGAAGGCCAGGCGGGCCGAGGAGGACCCACGCGGGCTTGAGCCTTGGGGCGTTAGGCGATTTAAGCGGGGCATGAGCGATCCCACCCAGCCCCGTCTGTTACGCGCCCTTGCCGGCGAGACGCTGGACCGGCCGCCGATCTGGTTCATGCGCCAGGCAGGCCGGTCGTTGCCCGAGTACCGTGAGCTCAGGACGCAGGCCCCTGACTTCATCGCCTTCTGCCACAATCCGGAAATGGCGGCGGAAGCGACGATGCAGCCGATGCGCCGTTTCCCGCTGGATGCCGCCATCGTATTCGCCGACATCCTGCTGATCCCGCGCGCACTGGGCCAGGAGGTCTGGTTCGAGGCGGGCGAGGGACCCAGGCTGGGCGCCCTGCCGGACATCGCCCGCATGGCCGACGAGGTCGAGGCTTCCACCGGCCGACTGGCGGCGATAGGCGAGACCCTGGCGCGCGTCCGCGCCGAGCTGGAGCCTGACCGGGCGCTGATCGGCTTCGCCGGTGCGCCCTGGACGGTCGCCACCTACATGATCGAGGGTCGCGGATCGAACCGCGAGGCGGCCCGGACCTTCGCCTATGACAATCCAGAAAAGCTGGACGCCCTGTTGGAGGTGTTGGTGGACTCCACCGCCCGCTACCTGGTGATGCAGGCGAAGTCGGGCGCCCAGGCGCTGAAACTCTTCGAAAGCTGGGCTGAGGGTTTGGCCGAGGACGTCTTCGAACGCATCGTGGTCCGCCCGCACAGGGCGATTTTGGAGAAGGTCCGCGCCGCGGGTGTCACAACGCCCTTCATCGGTTTCCCGCGGGGGGCCGGCGCGCTGGTGGAAAACTACGCCGCCGCCGTGCCGGTCAATGCCGTGGCGCTGGATACCCAGGCGAGCGCAGCGCTTGGTCAGCGGATTCAGGCTGGCGGCAAGACCATTCAGGGCGCGCTCGATAATCTGTTGTTGCGCGCTGGCGGCGCGGCGCTGGATGCTCGCGTCGACCAGCTGCTCGAACAATGGAACGGCGGTCCCTATATCTTCAACCTCGGCCATGGCGTCATGCCGGACACCCCGATCGCCCACATCGCCCGCGTTGTCGAACGGGTGACGGGCAAGCCCGTAAAGGCCATGGAGCCCGCGTGAAAAAGGTCGCCGTCGTTCTCTTCAATCTGGGCGGACCGGACAACCAGGAAGCTGTAAAGCCGTTTCTTTTCAATCTATTCCGTGATCCGGCCATCATCACCCTGCCGGCCATCGCACGCTATCCGCTGGCGGCGTTGATCTCGACCACGCGGGAAAAGACCGCCCAGGCCAACTACGCGCTCATGGGTGGTGGCTCGCCGCTGCTGCCGGAGACCGAGGTTCAGGCTAAGGCGCTGGAGGCCGCGCTGAAAGCCGCTGACATAGAGGCAAAGTGCTTCATCGCCATGCGGTACTGGAAGCCGTTCGCGAAGGAGACCGCCCGGGCCGTGGCCGCCTTCGCGCCGGATGAGATCGTCCTGCTGCCGCTCTATCCGCAGTACTCGACAACCACGACCGGCTCATCGCTGAAGGACTGGCAGGCTGTCTACAAAGGGCCGGGCCGCAGCCGAGCTGTTTGCTGCTATCCGACCGTTTCAGGCCTGGCCCATGCCCACGCCGACGCCATCCGCAATCTCTGGGAGACCGCAGGCAAGCCCGCCAACATGCGCCTGCTGTTCTCCGCCCATGGCCTGCCGCAGCAGATCGTCGACGGCGGCGACCCTTACCGCGCCCAGATCGAGGCCACCGCCGCGGCGATCGGCGAGCTGCTGCCGGAAATCCCCGACCGCCAGGTCTGCTTCCAGAGCCGGGTCGGGCGTCTGCAATGGCTGAAGCCCTCCACCGACGACGAGATCCGCCGCGCGGGCGCCGAGGGCAAGGGGGTGCTGGTGGCGCCCATCGCCTTCGTGTCGGAACATGTGGAGACGCTGGTCGAACTGGACGTCGAGTACGCTGAGCTTGCTCACGAGGTCGGCGCCGCGCCCTATCTGCGGGCCAGGACGCCGGGCGTTCGCGCGGTGTTCGTCGAAAGTCTGGCCGACGCCGTGAGGAATGCGCTGGAGCGCGCCGATGGCATCGCACCCTATGGCCCCTGGCTCTGCCCGGCCGGTCATGGAAAATGTCCTCTGAGAACGGGAAAGGCGGCATGACGTACGACAGCGTCTATGACCTTCTCAGGGGCCTGCACATCCTGGCGGTGATCGCCTGGATGGCCGGACTGCTGATGCTGCCCAGGTTCTTCGCCTATCATACCGAGACCGCGCCGCCGGGCAGCGAGTTCGACGCCCACTTCCAGCGCTGGGAGGGCAAGATCCTGAAGATCATCCTCAACCCGGCGATGATCTTGTCCTGGCTGTTCGGCGCCTCGCTGATCTGGGTCGACGTGCATCGCCGCAGCGCCGGCTGGGGGTTCCTGGCCGAACCCTGGATGATCGCCAAGCTGGCCGGCGTGCTCTTCCTCACCTGGTGGCAGCACTATCTGGGAACGGCCCGGAAAGGCTTCATCGCCGGGCGCCGGGACAAGCCGGCGAAGTTCTGGCGGATGACCAACGAGCTGCCGTTCCTCGCCGCCATCGTCATGGTGATCGCCGTCACCACGGAGTTCGGAAGGCGCTAGGCCGCAGCGGGTTGTCTTGACCCGGCGCCCCTTTCTGTGGTTCCGATCCCCTACGCGTCCCCGACAAGGGCGCGCCCCGCCTTATCTCCGGCCGTCGCGCGCCCCCTGTTAGCTCAGGCAGACGAAGCTTCGGTCCGGCCCCCACGAAGACGAATACATCCGGCGCTCATGAGGCGCCTACATCCCTAGAAAGCCCACGCCGGGATTCCGTCCGGCTGCGGGCGAAGACGAGTAAATCTATGCAAGACGAAGACAACATCCCGACCGCCGACGAGACGCCGGAAGCCGAAATCCTCGAAACCGCCGCGGCCGAAGCCGCCACAGCCGCCGAGGACGCCGAGGCTGAAGAGCCTTCGGAGGTCGCCAACACCATCGCGTCCATGGGGCTCACCCGCATGAGCCTGCAGGAACTGAAGGACAAGGCGCCCGCCGACCTGCTGGCCTTCGCCGAGCTGTTCGAAGTCGAGAACGTGAACACCATGCGCAAGCAGGACATCATGTTCTCCATCCTCAAGGTCCTGGCCGAGGAAGGCGTCGAGATCTCTGGCTCCGGCACCCTGGAAGTGGTCGGCGACGGCTTCGGCTTCCTGCGCTCGCCCGAAGCCAACTACCTGCCGGGCCCCGACGACATCTACGTCAGCCCCTCGCAGATCCGGAAGTTCGGCCTGCGCACCGGCGACTCCGTGGACGGCGCCATCCGCGCGCCCCGCGAAGGCGAGCGCTATTTCGCCCTGGTGAAGGTGGACCTGACCAATTTCGAGAACCCGGAGAACGTCCGCCACAAGGTGCTGTTCGACAACCTGACGCCGCTCTATCCCGACCAGCGCCTGAAGATGGAGATCGAGGACCCGACCCTGAAGGACCGTTCCGGCCGGGTCATCGATATCGTGGCGCCGCTCGGCAAGGGCCAGCGCTGCCTGATCACCGCGCCGCCGCGGGTCGGCAAGACGGTGATGCTGCAGAACATCGCCAAGTCCATCGAGACCAACCACCCCGAGTGCTACCTCATCGTCCTGCTGATCGACGAGCGCCCGGAAGAAGTCACCGACATGCAGCGCACCGTGAAGGGCGAGGTGATCTCCTCGACCTTCGACGAACCGGCAACGCGCCACGTGCAAGTCGCTGAAATGGTTATTGAAAAGGCCAAACGCCTAGTCGAACACAAGCGCGACGTCGTGATCCTGCTGGACAGCGTCACACGGCTCGGCCGCGCCTACAACACCGTCGTCCCGTCGTCCGGCAAGGTGCTGACCGGCGGTGTCGACGCGAACGCCCTACAGCGTCCCAAGCGCTTCTTCGGCGCCGCGCGGAACATCGAGGAAGGCGGCTCCTTGACCATCATCGCCACCGCGCTGATCGACACCGGCAGCCGGATGGACGAGGTCATCTTCGAAGAGTTCAAGGGCACCGGTAATTCGGAAATCGTGCTGGACCGCAAGGTCGCCGACAAGCGCATCTATCCGGCCATCGACGTGATCAAGTCCGGCACCCGCAAGGAAGAGCTGATCACGCCGAAGGAACACCTGACCAAGACCTACATCCTGCGCCGGATCCTTGGCCCCATGGGCGCCCAGGACGCCATCGAGTTCCTGCTCGACAAGCTGCGCAATGCGAAGACCAACGAGGAATTCTTCCAGTCCATGAACACGTAGGGCGAGAGGCCTTACCGGCCATACCCGCGCTACTTGTGTTTCACGTGAAACATGACGCCGCCGCTCTCCGGAGCGGCGGCGTTTTGCTGGGGTCAATCAGGGGATCAAAAGGCTCGCGCCGATGGTCGCGCGGCCTTCCAGCGCCTCGTGGGCCAGTCGCGCGTCGGCGAGCGGAAAGGTCTGGCCGATCTCGATCTTCACCTTGCCGGAGCCGATCATGTCGAACAGCGCCTTGGCGCTGGCGTCCAGTTCGGCGGTGGTGGTCTGGTAGTCCCCCATCGTCGGGCGGGTGAAGAATAGCGAGCCGTTGACCATCAGCTGGCGGCCCTCGACGGGCGGCGGCGGTCCGGACGCATTGCCGAAGCTGACGAACAATCCCCGCCGGGCCAGGCTCTTCAGCGTGCCCTCGAAGGTATCCTTGCCCACGGAGTCGTAGGCCACCGGCACGCCCTTGCCGTCGGTGATCCGGCGGACCTCGGCGGCCACGTCCTGGTCGCGGTAGAGGATGACGTGGTCGGCGCCCAGTTCGCGGACCCGGGCCGCCTTGGCTTCCGAGCCCACGGTGGCGATCACGATGGCGCCCAGCGCCTTCGCCCACTGTACCATGATCTGGCCGACCCCGCCGGCCGCGGCGTGGACCAGTATGGTCTCGCCCGCTTTGACCTCGTGCAGCCGCCGCAGCAGGAATTCCACGGTCATGCCCTTGAGCAGGGCCGCCGCCGCGGTCCGGGCGTCAACGCCGTCCGGGATGGCCACGGCCCGCTCGGCCGGCGTGACCGAGTAGTCGGCATAGCTGTTGGTGACGCCCGCGCCCGCTACGCGATCGCCGGCCTTGAAGCGGGTCACGCCGTCGCCCACCGCCTCGACGACGCCGGCCGCTTCACCACCAAGGCCCGAGGGCAGCTTCATCGGGTAAAGACCCGAGCGCTGGTAGGTCTCGATGAAGTTGATGCCGATCGCATCGTGGCGGATCAGGATCTGCCCGGGCTGGGGCGAGGGGCGGTCGACCTCGACGAGTTCGAGGACCTCGGGGCCGCCGGTCTGGCTGAGACGGATTGCGCGCATGCTGGTTACCCCAGGTTCTTTTGGAAGAAGGTGAGTGTGCGGCCGGCCGCCAGCTTGGCGTCGGCTTCGTCGTAATGTTCGCCGCCGGCCCGCGCGAAGGCGTGGTCCCGGCCGGGGTAGGTGTGGATCTCGATTTGCGGGTGGTCCTTGAGCGCGTTCAGGATGACCTGTTGCGCGGGCTTGGGCACGAACTGGTCCTCCTCGGCGATGTGCATCAGCAGAGGGTGCGCGAGCTTGTCGGCTTCCGCCACCCTCGCCTCGATGCCGACGCCGTAATAGGCGACCGAGGCGTCCGCGTCAGTGCGCGTGGCGGTCAGGAAGGCCAGCAGGCCGCCAAGGCAGAAGCCCACCGCGCCCACCTTGCCGCTGCAGGCCGTATCGGCGCGGACCTGGTCGATGGTCGCGGCGATATCCTTCATGCCGGCGTCCACGTCGAAGGCGTTGAACAGCTCGAAGGCCCGCTTCCATTCCGCCTCGGAATGGTCGGTGATGTCGATGCCCGGTTCGATCCGCCAGAACAGGTCGGGACAGACAGCCAGGAAGCCCTCGGCCGCCAGGCTGTCGGTGATGTCCCGCATCACCTGGTTCACGCCGAAGATTTCCTGGATGACCACCACGGCCGGGGCCGGAGAGCGGCTGGGCCGGGCTACATAGGCCGCGAAGGTCCCGTCGTCGGTGGTGATGGTGATGCGTTCGCCCATGGAACTCTCCCGTATTGTCTCTCGCTACTAGCGCGAGGCGCCGCTCTGCGGCCATATGGATTCCATAGCGGAGGCGCACGGCATGAAGATGACCATCGAGGTGGACTGCTCGCCCGAGGAGGCCCGGCGCTTCCTGGGCCTGCCAGACGTGAGCTCGCTCAACGACCACCTGGTCGGCGAGATGAAGAAGCGGATCGACGCCAACATGTCGATGATCTCGCCCGACGAGATGATGAAGAACTGGATGAGCTTCGGGCAGGGCGCGCAGGAGCACTTCCGCAAGCTCATGGAAGTCGGCATAGGCGCCGCTGCCAAGAAATGACCGACACGATATTCGCGACCGCCACGGCCGCCGGCCGCGCGGCCGTCGCGGTCGTTCGCCTGTCCGGGCCCGGTGCGCAGGCGGCCGTGCGGGCGCTTGCCGGCCGTGTCCCGGCGGCGCGCCGCGCGGCGGTGCGTCGGCTGAAGGGCCCCTCTGGCGGCGAAATCGACGAGGCGCTGGTGCTCTGGTTCCCGGGGCCGGCCAGCTATACGGGCGAGGACGCCGCCGAATTCCACGTCCATGGCGGCCAGGCCGTGGTCGCCGCCCTCACCGACGCGCTTTCCGCCCTCGGCCTGCGCCTGGCCGAGCCGGGTGAATTCACCCGCCGCGCGTTCGAGAACGGCAGGCTGGACCTTGCCCAGGCCGAAGGCGTCGCCGACCTGATCGACGCGGAGACGCAGGCCCAGCGGCGCCAGGCTCTTGAACAGCTGGGCGGGCGGCTTTCCGGGGTCCAGGCCCGCTGGCGCGAGGCGCTCACCGGCGCGCTGGCCATGTTCGAGGCCGCCGTCGACTTTCCCGATGAGGAGGTGCCGGCCGACGTCGCCGGCCGCGCCCGCCCGATCATCGAGGCGTTGATCGTCGAACTGGACGCCGCCGCCCGTGACGCGGAGCGCGGCGAGCGGGTGCGCGAGGGGTACCGCATCGCCCTGCTTGGCGCGCCCAATGCCGGCAAGAGCACCTTGCTTAACGCCCTGGCGAAGCGCGACGCCGCCATCGTCACCGCCACGCCGGGAACGACGCGCGACATCATCGAGGTTCCCCTGGTGCTGGCTGGCTACAAGGTGATCCTTGCCGACACCGCGGGCCTGCGCGCCACCAACGACGAGATCGAGGCCGAGGGCGTACGCCGCGCCGAGGCCTGGGCGGCGGCGGCGGACCTGCGCGTCTGGCTGGTGGACGGGCAGGGCGATCCCCGGCCGGACGTCCCGGCGTCGATCCGCATCGGCGACATCGTGCTGACCACCAAGCGCGACTTGGGCGAGGGCCATGAGGGCCTGCCTGGCGAGCCGTTCACCGCGCGCAGCCCCAATGACGTCGCCTGGCTGGAGCGCACGCTCACCGACTCCGTGGTCGAGGCGCTCTCCGGCGCGGAGCCGCCCGCCGCCACGCGCCTGCGCCACCGCGACCTGCTCGCCGAGGCCTCGGAGCGCCTACGCCACGCCCTGTCACAGGATGAAAGCCTCGAACTGGCCGCCGAGGACGTCCGCCTCGCCGCCCGCGCCCTGGACCGCATCACTGGCCGGATCGACCCGGAACAGGTGCTGGGCCGCATCTTCTCGACCTTCTGCATCGGGAAGTGAACGCGGCAGAGCGCTCGCGGCGTTGTTTCACGTGAAACACACCCGTCTTTCGCCTATATGCAGCGCCTCATGACCTGG
>JBBREC010000061.1:0-18704 GCA_038203295.1 Caulobacterales bacterium | reverse complement strand
TTTCGCGACAACTGGCCACGGCGCTAACGGGCGATCCTTGATCCAGGGTGGCGCTTCGGGGGGCTCCTTCAGATTCAGGGGGTCAGTTGTGAAGTCCAGGACGATCAGAGGCTTTGGCCTTGCCGCCACCGTCGCCGCGCTGGCCGGTTGCGCCACCGCTCCGAAGGCCCCGCCGCCGCGCGCCTTCGCCCATCAGCCCCCGCCCATCGCGGCGTCGGCCGACCGCGCACTGGCCGCCCAGGCCGGCGCCTTCGAAGGTTTCATGCGCCGCGCCGCGGCCATCGACGCGCGTTTCTCCGGCCCCGCCGAAGTCGCCCAGGCCCTGCAGACCGGCGCGGCCTACGAGCCCAAGGACCTGGAGGGCGGTCTCATCGCCTACGCCGCCATGGCCGCCCTGCAGGAGCCGCGCTTCGTCGCCGGCGTGAAGGCCGAGCACAATGACCTCGCGCGGCGCCTCTACGCCAATCCCCAGGCCGCGCTGGACCTCCCCGGCGCCGACGCCGCCGCCGGCCGCGCCTCGGGCGCGCTCTATGCGCGCGGCGACGCGCTCGCCGACGAGGGGCGCAAGGTCAAGCAGGCCGCCTATTCGGTGCAGCACCAGGCCTGGTCGAAGGCCAATGTGCCAGACCCCGCCGGCCGGCTCAGCCGGGTGAAGCGGATCTCGGCCGCCGGCTATCAGCTTGCCCGCGACGACGCGGGGCGCCTGCAATCCTCGCTCTCCGACGGCAGCCGCCGGCCGGGCGCGCCCAGCCCGCTGGTCGCCCGCGGCATGGCGGTGGCGGCGCTCTCGGTGCTGGGTGAGGACGGCAAGGCGCGCAGCCTGATGACCGATCCGCGCGCCGGCATGTGCCTGCGGATGGCCAAGCTCAACCTCTACCAGTGCCTAGCCAGCGCCGGGCCGCACTACGAGGACATCTTCTGCCTCGGCCAGCACGCCATGATCGACCCCGGCCAGTGCGTGGTGGATGCGACCAAGCCGGCCGCCGCCAGACTCGCGGTCACTCAGGCCAGCTACAGGCGCTGACCGCGATCAGATCAGATCCCGGAGCCAGGCGACCAGCGGCGCGTCGGCCGGCGGCATGGGGTAGTCGGTGAGCTTGCCGGGCTTCACCCAGGCCAGCGCCTTGTGCTCCCTGGCCGTCACCTGTCCGGTCCAGCGGCGGATCAGGTAAAGCGGCATCAGCAGATGGAAGCCCTCGTAGCTGTGGCTGGCGAACACGAACGGCGCGAGGCAGGCGTGGGTCACGGCAATGCCCAGCTCCTCCTCGAGCTCGCGGATCAGGCATTCCTCCGGGGTCTCGCCGGCCTCCACCTTGCCGCCCGGAAACTCCCACAGGCCCGCAAGTTGCTTGCCCTCCGGCCGCTGGCAGATCAGCGCCCGCCCGTCGGTGTCGATCAGGGCGGCGGCGGCCACCAGCAGCAGGGGTTTATCGATCATGCCCCTTCATTCCCGCCCCTGAGTCCCAAACGCAACAGCCCAGCCTATTCCGAGCGCGTGGGTTGACATTAACGGCCTCAACCCCGATGTGCAGCCCGCGCCAATTGCTATGGCGCTATCGGCGCTCCAGCCGCGTGGGGTCTCAAAAGAGGTCCAGCCTGTCGAGCGCCGTAAGCCTCATAGATCGCCCATCACGCGGGGCGCTTCCCCATAGACCCGCGACCTCCGCGCCCTCGACAGGATCGAGCCGGCGCGCTCGGCGCATATCTGAGAGTTCTATTCTTGACTCAATTCACCGATTTCGGCCTCGCCAAGCCCCTGCTGCGCGCGCTGGCCGATGAAGGCTACACCGAGCCCACGCCGATCCAGGCGCAGGCGATCCCCGGCGTCATGGAAGGCCGCGACCTGCAAGGGATCGCCCAGACCGGCACCGGCAAGACCGCCGCCTTCGCGCTGCCGATCCTCCACCGCCTTGCCGCCGAACGGAAGCAGCCGCTGCGCAAGGGCGCCCGCGTCCTGGTGCTGTCCCCCACCCGCGAACTGGCCAGCCAGATCGGCGAGAGCTTTCGCACCTACGGCAAGCACATGGGCGTCTCCGTCGCCGTGATCTTCGGCGGCGTGAAGTACGGCGCCCAGCACAAGGCCATGGCCAACGGCGTCGACATCCTCGTCGCCACGCCGGGCCGCCTGCTCGACCACGTGCAGGAAAAGACCATCACGCTGGCCGGCGTCGAGATCTTCGTGCTCGACGAAGCCGACCAGATGCTCGACCTCGGCTTCGTGCTGCCGATCCGCCGGATCGTCGCCCAGATGCCGAAGGTACGTCAGAACCTGTTCTTCTCGGCCACCATGCCGACCGAGATCGGCAAGCTGGCCGGCGAGCTCCTGAAGGATCCGCTCCGCGTCTCCGTCACCCCGCAGGCGACCACGGTCGACCGCGTGAACCAGCGCGTGCTGTTCGTCGAGCAGTCCCGCAAGCGCGCCCTCCTGGCCGAACTGTTCGACGACCAGGGCTTCAAGCGCGTCATCGTCTTCACCCGCACCAAGCGCGGCGCCGACCGCGTGGCCCGAAGCCTGGAACAGGTCGGCGTCGACGCCGCCTCGATCCACGGCGACAAGAGCCAGGGGCAGCGTGAAAACGCGCTCGCCCAGTTCAAGGCCGGCAAGGTCCGAGCGCTCGTCGCCACCGACATCGCCGCCCGGGGCATCGACATCGACAGCGTCAGCCACGTCGTGCAGTTCGAGCTGCCCAACGTACCGGAAAGCTACGTCCACCGGATCGGCCGTACGGCCCGCGCCGGCGCCGATGGCTCGGCGGTCGCCTTCTGTTCGGACGATGAGCGGACCCTGCTGCGCGACATCCAGAAGGTGACGCGCCAGACCATCCCGTCCTTCGACCGCCGCAACGACAAGCAACTGGGCGCGGCCACCGCGGCCATGCCGGAACCGCAAGGGCTGAAGCCCGAGCGCGCCGACACCCGCGGCCAGCCCGGCGGCGGACGCGGCGCGCCCAAGCGCAACCGCAACCACGGCGGCGGCGGCAACTCCGGCCATCGCCATGAAGGCGCTCCGGCGCGTTCGGCGGGCGGCGGCGGCGGCGGCGCGTCCAAGCCCGCGGCCCGTCCGGCCTTCAAGGGTCCGGCCCGCGGCGGAAGCAGCAACGGCGGCGAACAACGCGCCCGCCCCACCGGCGTCTGGTCGAACCGCTAGTCGTTCAGCCCTGTCCTTTCCGAACGCGGGAGGGACAGGTCGCGACTTGCGGAACGGCGCCGCCTGAGCCTCCGCTCCCTTCGGCGCGGCGCCTCAGGCCGACTCGATTACGCTGCGAAAAGCGACGGCTTGATCACCGATGGCCGAGCGCTCGCCTGGCGCCATTTTGTCCAGCTGCCGGAAGGTCATCGCCAGGCGGTGGTTGCCGGCCAACCGCTCACGGTTCCGAGCGAAGAAATCCCAGTACAGCGCGTTGAACGGGCACGCATCCGGACCCAATCTCTGCTTTCGATCGTATCGGCAGCCTGTGCAGTAGTCGCTCATCCGATGCACGTAGGCCGCACTGGACACATACGGCTTCGTAGCGAGCAGCCCTCCGTCAGCGTACTGGCTCATGCCAAGCGTGTTCGGCAGTTCGACCCACTCAAAGGCATCGATATAGATGCCGAGATACCAGCGATGCAGCTGCTGGGGATCGAGCCCGGCGAGCAACGCGAAATTGCCGATCACCATCAGCCGCTGGATGTGGTGCGTGTGCGCCTCCTGGAGCGATCGGCCGATGGCTTCAGACAGACAGCGCATGCCGGTTTCGCCGGTCCAGAACCACCGCGGCAAATCGAGGTGGTGGTCGAAGAAATTATGCTCTTCGTAGCCAGGCATGTTCGCCCAGTAGACGCCACGAATGTACTCACGCCAGCCGAGGATCTGCCGCACAAAGCCCTCGACCGCCTCAATGGACGCCTGCCCGTCGCGCCAAGCCTGTACGGCCCGGTCGATCACCTCGGAGGGATGCAGCATCTTCACGTTGAGAGCGAAAGACATGAGCGAGTGAAAAAGGCGCGGAGCCTTGCTGCTCATGGCATCCTGGAAGTCGCCAAAACGAGGCAACCCATGGGCGATAAAATCGTCGAGTTGCTCCAGGGCCTCCCCGCGGTTCAGCGGCCAGGGAATGCTTTCGGCTTGCGGCGCCCCGAAACTGCTGACGCCACTGTCGACAATTGTCCGCCATAGCGCGGAGTGGTCATGCCTGGTCCGCAAATCGTCGGGCTCGGCCGGGTATCCAGGCCAGGCCTTGCGGTTTTCCTGGTCGAAATTCCATCTTCCGCCGACCGGGCGCCTCGCGCCATCGACCAGGACGTCGTGGTGAACACGCATGTGGCGGTAGAACGCCTCCATCAGCCATTGCTTGCGGCCTCTGAAGATGTCCGTAGCCGTGTCCCGACGCGTCAGGAAATGCTCCGTTCCGACCATCGTGGACGGCATCGCGACCCGTCGGGCGTAGCGCGCCAACTGTTAATCGAGCCGCCACTCGTCAGGCTCCTGGTAGACGAATTCGGTGGCCTTATATCTGGCCAGCAGCGCGTCGAGATTGGCGGGTATGTCATGCAGGTTTTCGGGGTCGTCGATCGTGCAGTAGTGCACACGATGGCCGGCGGCCTTCAGCGTGGCGGCGAGGTCGCGCATCGCAGCAAAGATGGCGATGACTTTCTGGGCGTGGTGCAGGACATAGTCGGTCTCCTGCCGCACCTCCATGAACACGAACAGCACGTTCGAATCGACAGCCTCGAACCAGCTGTGGCGAGGATTTAACTGGTCTCCCAGCACCAGTCTCAAGCTCGTCATGTCAGCGATTTCTTCTGCGTCCGGCAGCGGTCGGAACAATACTTCACGTCTTGCCAGACCCGTTCCCACTTTTTGCGCCAGACGAAGGGCCGACCGCAGACTTGGCAGGTCTTGGTCGGCAGGTCGGCCTTCTTCCGCGCCTTCATCGCCGGGCTTCCAAGTAGCACTGCCTCAGCTGCGGTAGTCCCCGTTGATCTCGACATAGCGTTTGGTGAGGTCGCAGGTCCAGAGCGTGGCGGTGGCCCGTCCGACGCCGACGTCGACGGTGACCTCCAACTCCGGGCGCTTCATGTAGCCGCTCATCTTGGCCTCGTCGTAGGTGGACGAGACCAGGCCGTCGCGGGCGGCCCAGAGGTCGCCGAACTTTACGCTCATGCTATCCCGGTCCACCGGCTCATCGGCCCGGCCGACCGCCATGACGATGCGGCCCCAGTTGGCGTCCTCGCCGGCGAAGGCGGTCTTGACCAGCGGACTCTCGGCGATGGTGCGGGCGATCTTGCGGGCGCTGGCGTGGGTCTCCGCGCCGGTGACGTTGATCCTGATGAACTTGGTGGCGCCCTCGCCGTCGCGGACCAGCTGCTGGGCAAGATCCAGCAGCACGGCTTCCAGCTTGTCGCGGAAGTCGGCCAGGCGCCGGTCGCCCGCGCGGCTGATCCGCGGTGCGCCGGACTTGCCGGTGGCGAACAGCAGCAGGGTGTCATTGGTGGAGCGGTCGCCGTCCACCGTCACCGCGTTGAAGGTGCTGCGCGTGTAGAAGCTGCAGAGGTTCTGCAGGGCCGCAGGCGAGATCGCCGCGTCGGTGACCACGAAGGCGAGCATCGTCGCCATGTCCGGCGCGATCATGCCCGAGCCCTTGCAGATGCCGCTGAGGCTCACCGTCACGCCGTCGATATCGGCGGTGGCGTGCGCGCCCTTCGGGAAGGTGTCGGTCGTCATGATGGCGGCGGCCGCATTCGCCCAACCGTCTTCGTTGAGCCTGCCCTCGATGTCGCCCAGGCGGTGAACGATCTTGGCGTCGTCCAGCAGCACGCCGATGACGCCGGTCGAGGCGACCATCACGTCGCGCTGGCGGCAGTCGAAGCGCTTGCCGATCGCCGAAGCCACGCGGCGCACCGCATCGGCGCCCGGCCGGCCGGTGAAGGAATTGGCGCAGCCGGCGTTGACCACCAGGGCCCGGACGCCCTCGCCCTTGGTCATCTCCAGTTGCCGCTTGCACCAGTCGACCGGCGCTGAGCCGACACCATGGCGGGTGAAGACGCCGGCGGCGCTGGCGCCGTCCGGGAAGGTCATGACCAGCAGGTCGTCGCGCTGGTGCTTGTAGAACCCCGCGCGGCTGGTCGCCATCTGGACGCCCGCGATCGGCGGCATCTTCGGGAACGTCACGGCCAGGGGCGAAATGGGCATCGTGGTCTTGGCGGTCTTCGCGGCGGGCGGCGGCGGCGCGGTCACCTGGCCGGCCTGCTTGTCGGCGCGCTTCAACGCCGCACGTTTCAGCGCACTGGTCAGGGGATCGAACGCGCGCTCCACGGCCTGACTGACCGCTTCCACCGGCTTGACGGCGGCTTCCAGGGCCTTGGCCGCGGGCTTCAGGGCCGGCGCCCGACGTTTCGGCGACGTGGGTTTGCGGGTCATTTCTTGTCGGCCTTGGCTGGCGCGGCTTTGGCAGGCGGCGCGGCGACGGCGGGGCCAGGCGTTGCCGGTGTGGTCTTCGGCGCGTCGGCCGGCGGCAGCGGGCGGTTGGCCGTATCGCTCTTGACCATCACTTCGACCTTGGACTTGCCGCGAAGCTTTTCCAGCAGGTCGCGGACCTGGTCGTAGGTCAGGAAGCGCACGATCTGCGGCCGGGCGGCCTCCAGCGTGATCGGCTGCTCCAGCCGGCGGTCCTCGACCTTCACCAGGGCGAAACCGCCCTCCACCGCGAACGGACCGACGATCTGGCCGGCCCTGGCGTCCTTCAGCGCGACGTCATAGGCCTCGGGCATGACGTCGATGGTGAAATAGCCCAGGTCACCACCGTTGAAGCGGGTCGCCGCATCGGTGGATTTCTCCATGGCTAGGGCCTCGAACGAGGCGCCGGTCGACAGCAGTTTCCTGATCGTCTCGGCGTCGGCGACCGTCCCCACCACGATCTGGCGGGCCTTGATTTCCTCCGATCGCTTCGCGAGCTTGAGCTGCTCCTGGTAGAGTCCGCGGACGGCATTGTCGTTCACCGCGTCGGTGACCACGCCTTCCACCAGCATGTCGCCAAGGATCCGTTCGCGCGCGGCCGCTAAGCGGCGCTGGGCCACGGGATCCTTGTCGAGTTTTCGTTTCAGGGCCTCTGTCGCCAGCAGCTTCTGGTCAACCACCTCGTCCAGCACCCGGCGGAACAGGTCGGAGGAGACGTCCAGCGGCTCGCCCTCGCCGATCAGAGCCTGGGCCACGGCCTCGCGCTTCACGTCTGACGCCCAGACCGTCTTGCCGTCGACCCTGGCCACCGCCACGTCGCCGCGCTCCGGCGGACTGTCCGTCGTCCCGCCCTTGCCGCAGGCCGTCAGGCTCAGCGCGGCCACGACGATCAGGCCTGCCAGGAACGCGGGGCGCCGTGCTGCCGCCATGCGGGTCACCTCGATTGGGGGACGTGAACGCCGTCAACGGCGTCGCCCGTCCCTAGCCATTTAAGTTCCGGGATGCAAAGGTTGCGCCCGACCACAAGCGGAGGTCCAAAGGCCCCGCGGACACATTGTTGGGAGGATCATTTAAAATGCGCGAAGCGGTTATTGTTTCTTATGCCCGCACCGGCCTGGCCAAATCGGCCCGGGGCGGATTCAACATCACACCCACCGTCTCCATCGCGGCCCATTCGGTGAAGCATGCCGTGGCCAAGGCCGGCATCGAGGGCGCAGCGGTTGAAGACATCTTCATGGGCAACGTCGCCCACGGCGGCGGCAACATGGCGCGCCAGGCGGGCCTGCTGGCCGGCCTGCCGATCACCACCTCGGGCGTGACCGTCAACCGCTTCTGCTCCTCGGGCCTGCAAACCATCGGCATGGCCGCCAACTTCGTTCGCAACGACGGCGCCGACGTGGTGGTGGCCGGCGGCGTCGAGACGATCTCCATGCCCAACATGGGCACCGGCAAGGACAACAACGATCCCGAACTGAGCCGCCTCTATCCGGCGATCTTCATGCCGATGATCGACACCGCCGATATCGTGGCCGAGCGCTACGGCGTCAGTCGCGAGGCCCAGGACGAGTATTCGCTGGAAAGCCAGCGCCGCATGGCCGCCGCCCAGCAGGCGGGCAAGTTCTCCGACGAAATCGTCCCGATGAAGACCAAGATGAAGCTCGTCAACAAGGAGACGAAGGAAGAATCCATCGTCGACTTCGTGGTCGACAAGGACGAGTGCAACCGGCCCGACACCAGCGCCGAGGGCCTGGCCCGGCTGGAGCCCGTGCGCGGCGCCGGCAAGTTCATTACCGCCGGCAACGCCTCCCAGCTGTCCGACGGCTCCGCCGCCGTGGTGGTGATGGAAGCCAAGGAAGCGGCCCGCCGCGGCCTGACGCCCATGGGCATCTTCAAGGGCTGGGCTGTCGCCGGCTGCGAGCCTGACGAAATGGGCATCGGTCCCGTGTTCGCGATCCCGCGCCTGCTGGAACGCCACGGACTGAAGGTCGACGACATCGACCTGTGGGAGTTGAACGAAGCCTTTGCCTCGCAGTGCCTCTACAGCCGCGACAAGCTGGGCATCGATCCCGAGAAGTACAACGTCAACGGCGGCTCCATCGCCATCGGCCACCCCTTCGGCATGACCGGCGCCCGTCTCGCCGGCCACGTTCTGCAGGAAGGCAAGCGCCGCGGCGCCAAGAACGTCGTGGTCTCGATGTGCATCGGCGGCGGCATGGGCGCGGCCGGCCTGTTCGAAGTCGTCTAGCCTGAAATCCTTTCGCCAACGTTGGGCCCTCCCCTCGCGGGGAGGGCCTCTTCGTATCAGCTCTTCACCGCCTCGAAGGTCAGCGAGCGCGCGCCGGACCGGATCGGGCGGCCACGGGCATAGTCGCCGACGACTGTGACCTGGCTGAAGCCGGAGGCCTCCAGCAGCAGCCGGAACTCCTCCAGCCCCCAGTAGCGCTGGGCCATGGGCTCCAGGTGGGTCGCCATCAGCCGGTTGTCGCGCCAGCGCTCGTAGCGGATCTGGTATTCCGCTCGCTGGGCCAGCCAGTCGGTGCGGGTGCGGACACCCTCAACCGTCAGCAGGTCGCCGTTCTCGGCCGTCCAGCGCCGCCTGTCGTCGCCAGTGTGGGCCAGGAACGACAGGGGCTGGATGTCCAGCACCACGATCCCCCTCGGCTCCAGATGATCGCGGAAACGCCGCAGCACACCCTGCGCCACGGCGGCGTCGTCGATCAGGGTGAAGGTCCCCACCGGCACGAGGATCGCCCCGAAAGTCCGGTCGTAGCGGAAGTCCTCGAACCGCTGCTGGCCAAGGTCGGGCGTGAACCCCCGCTCGGCGCAGCGGTCGCGGCAGCGCGCCAGCATCTCCGGGCTCTGGTCAAAGCCGGTGATGTCGTGGCCGGCCTCCAGGAACGGAACCAGCGTCCGGCCCGTCCCGCAGGCGGGCTCCAAGATAGGCCGGCCGAAGCCCGCGAACCGCTCGAGATGGAATTTTGTATCCGGCAGCGCGCCGAACGGCTTGTCGATGTCATAGATCTCAGCGGCAAGTGCGCCATAGCGGTTGGTCGCGGTCATAGCGTTGGAAGTCATGAAGCTCTCACGCAGAAAAGCGGCCCCCCGGGAGGGCGAAGGGACGCGTCATGGGAAGACGTCGCGCCAGGTATGTCCGGGCGCGGGGGAAATGCCTGCGGTTGAACGCGGCGCTTATGAGCGACTAGGCCTTCATTGTAGGGCAAGACTACCCAAGTAAGGCATCATGGCCAAGCCGGTTGCGCCCCGCGGCTGCGTTGACACTGAGGGGGGCGCTGCTTAAGTCTCGCGCGCCCTGAAATGAGCGACTTTTCCCGGCAGACGACGGGCTTCGGCCGCGCCTAGCCCACCAACCGGACTTTCCCCTTGAGCATCTTCCAACGCTTCTTCGGCTCTTCCAACGACCGCAAGGTCAAGGCGATGACGGCGCGGGTGGCGAGGATCACCGCCCTCGAGCCCCAGATGAAGGCGCTGTCCGACGCCGACCTGCGCGCCAGGACGACGGAATTCCGCGACCGCCTGGCCAAGGGCGCAACGCTGGACGACATCCTGGAAGAAGCTTTCGCGGTTGTCCGCGAAGCCGCCAGCCGCTCGCTGGGCCAGCGCCACTACGACGTCCAGCTGGTGGGAGGCATGATCCTGCACCAGGGCGGCATCGCAGAAATGCGCACGGGCGAGGGCAAGACGCTGGTCGGCACCGCGCCCGTTTATCTGAACGCACTCGCCGGCAAGGGCGTTCACGTGATCACGGTCAACGACTACCTGGCGCAACGCGACGCCGAATGGATGGGCCAAGTCTACCGCTTCCTGGGCATGGAGGTGGGCGTCATTGTCCACGGGCTCAGCCAGGGCCAGCGCCAGGCCGCCTACAACAGCGACATCACCTACGGCACCAACAACGAGTTCGGCTTCGACTACCTGCGCGACAACCTGGTCTATGACGCCGAGGAGATGGTCCAGCGGGGCCACAACTTCGCGATCGTCGACGAAGTGGACTCGATCCTGATCGACGAGGCGCGCACGCCACTGATCATCTCCGGCCCCACCGAGGACCGTTCAGAGCTCTACAAGACCATCGACGCCCTGATAAAAGAGATGATCAACGACAAGTCGACCTACGACTTCGACGAGAAGCAGCGCCAGGTCATCCTCACCGAGGACGGCTCGGAGAAGATCGAAGAGATCCTGATGGCCGGCAACCATCTGGCCGAGGATTCCGCCGGCCTCTACGATGCCGCCAACGTCTCGATCGTGCACCACGTGAACCAGGCGCTGCGCGCCAATGTCATCTACCAGCGCGACAAGGACTACATCGTCCGCGCCGGCGAGGTGATGCTGATCGACGAGTTCACCGGCCGCATGATGCAGGGCCGCCGCCTGTCGGAAGGCCTCCACCAGGCCATCGAGGCCAAGGAAGCCGTCGTCATCCAGCCCGAGAACCAGACCCTGGCCTCGGTGACCATCCAGAATTACTTCCGCCTGTATTCGAAGCTGTCGGGCATGACCGGCACGGCCTCGACCGAGGCCCAGGAATTCCTCGACATCTACAAGATGGACGTGGCCGAGATCCCGACCAACCGCCCCGTCGTTCGGATCGACGACGACGATGAGGTCTACCGCACCGCCGCCGAGAAGCACGTGGCGATCATCGGCCTGATCGAGGACTGCTATAGGCGCGGCCAGCCGATCCTGGTGGGCACGGTCTCGATCGAGAAGTCCGAGCAGCTCTCCGAGATGCTCAAGGCCCACAACTTCGAACACGAGGGCAAGACGATCAACGGCCTGCCGCACAGTGTGCTGAACGCGCGCTACCACGAGCAGGAAGCCCTGATCGTCGCCGACGCGGGCGTGCCCGGCGCCGTCACCATCGCCACCAACATGGCCGGCCGCGGCACCGACATCCAGCTCGGCGGCAACATCGACATGAAGCTCATGCAGTGGCGCGACGAACAACGCGCCCTGGGCGTCGAGGTCACTCCGGAGACCGGCGCCAAGCGCAAGTCAGAGATCGAGTCCGAGATCAAGGGCCGCAAGGAAACTGCGCTGAAAGCCGGCGGCCTGTTCGTGCTGGGCACCGAGCGCCACGAGAGCCGGCGGATCGACAACCAGCTGCGCGGCCGGACCGGCCGCCAGGGCGACCCGGGCCACTCGAAGTTCTTCCTGTCGTGTGAAGACGACCTGCTGCGCATCTTCGCCGGCGAGCGGCTGGACGGCATCATGCGCACCTTCGGCGTGCAGGAAGGCGAGGCGATCACCCACAAGTGGCTGAACTCCGCCATCGCCACCGCCCAGAAGCGCGTCGAACAGCGCAACTATGAGATCCGCAAGAACCTGCTGAAGTACGACGACGTCGTGAACGATCAGCGCAAGGCGGTCTTTGAACAGCGCGCCGAGTTCATGGCCGCCACCGACCTCTCCGACGTGATCCGCGAGATGCGCCTCGACACCATCGAGGACTTCGTCAACCGCCACCTTCCGCCCAAGGCCTACGCCGAGCAGTGGGACGTCGAGGGCCTGGATTATCACGTCCGCGAATGGCTGGGCCTGGATCTGCCGATCAGAGACTGGGCAGCCGAGGACGGCATTGCCAACGAAGAGATCGAGCAACGCATTACCAAGGCCGCCGACGAACGCGCCGCCGAGCGTGAGGCCAAGGTCGGCGACCACATGCGCACGGTGGAAAAGAGCTTCCTACTTCAGATGGTCGACCTGCAGTGGCGCGAGCACCTGATGCACCTCGACCACCTGCGCAACGTCATCGGCCTGCGGGGATACGGCCAGCGCGATCCGCTCAACGAGTACAAGACGGAGGCCTTCACCCTCTTCGAGAAACTGCTCACCGATCTTCGCCAGAACGTCACCAAGTGGCTGATGACGGTCGAGTTCCAGTTCGAGGAGCCGCCGCCGCCCGCGTTCGGCCAATTCCAGGAAGTGCATCTCGACCCGCTGACCGGGGAGAACGCCGCCGTCATGGGCGCCCTGCCGGACGGGCTCTCGGCCGAGCAACGCCAGGCCCTGCCGGTCTCGTCCCTGCCGGACAACTGGGAGAACACCGGGCGCAACTCGCCCTGCCCCTGCCAGTCCGGCAAGAAGTTCAAGCACTGCCACGGCGCGCTGGTCTGAAGCGGTCGACGGGTTTCTGACCGACGGTCAGCGGCTAGGGCCGGCGCCCCGGGGCAGGACGCGACAGAAATAGCGACGGGGGCAACTAGCGCCAGACGATCGGGAAGTTGCCGGGCGGCGCGTCGAACCAGCCTAGAAGCTTCACATAGGCCGCAGGGTCGCCCTCGGACTTCACCGCGCCGCTGGCCAGCAGCGCCTTCACGTCGCCGCCGGCCAGCGCCGTGATCAGGAAGCTGGCGCGGGGCATGGTCATGACGACGTCGGCCTTGCCGCCCTTCGGATCGGCTTCGTAGGTCAGGACCGCGTTCTTCACCCGGACCCGGAACCGCTCCATGCGGTCGGGAAAGACGAGATCGACCGTCACAGCGCCCGTCCCCGCCTTCTCTGGATTGAGCCGCACCGACATCAGGTCCAGCAGCATTGGCGTGGTGGTGTTTTGGATCAGGTCGATGGACTGGCCGGCGCCGCGGGCCGCCTGCACGCCCGAGCGCAGCTCCAGCGCAGCGCTCAGGTACATGTTGCGCCAGAGCGAGCTTTCCGCCGCCTGGCCCTGACGGTCATAGACCTTCGCCAGCAGCTCGCGCGCGGCCGAATTGGCCCTGTCCGCGAACACCACCCGGTTGGCGAGTTCGCCGGCCCAGCGGTCGTCGCCCGTGTCATAGGCCTTCCGTGAGGCCGCGAGCACGGCGTCCGCCCCGCCCATCATCGTCACATAGCGCGCGCCTTCGTCCGCGGGATCAAGCGGGGCGAGGTGCACCGGGTTGGCGTCGTACCAGCCCATGTAGCGCTGGTAGACCGCGCGGCTGTTGAAGCTGAGCGTGCCGTAGTAGCCGCGGTTGTACCACTCGTCGGCAAGCGCCGCCGGCAGCTTCAGCCGGTTGGCGATCTCCGGACCGGTGAGGCCGGCGTTCATCAGCCGCACCGACTGGTCGTGCAGGTACTTGTAGGCGTCGCGGTGCTTGCCGAGATAGTCGACGATGGCCGGCTGGCCGAACCGGGGCCAGGCGTGACTGGTGAACATCACGTCGGTCCGGTCGCCGTAGAGGCTGATCGCCTGGGTCAGGTAGTCGGCCCATTCCTTGGCGTCGCGCACCACCGCGCCGCGCGGCGTCAGCACGTTGTGCAGGGTCGCGTTGGCGTTCTCCGCCATGCAGAGAGCCCTGAGGTCGGGCAGGTAGATGTTCATCTCCGCCGGCGCCTCGGTCCCGGGCGTGATCTGGAACTGCAGCCGCACCCCGTCGATGAGCAGTTCCTCGCCGGTCCGGGTGATTGAGATGTTGGGTGGGACGAGCGTCTGGGTTCCCGCGCTCAGCGCCTGGCCAATGCCGGAGCTGATCTGGCCGTCCGCGCCCTTCGGCAGGAAAGTGCCGAACTGATAGGTGGCGCGCCGGGCCATCGCGGGCCCGGCGATGATGTTCTCGCCCACCGCGGCTTCCATGAAACCGGCCGGGGCGATCACCTTGACGCGTCCGCCGTCGACATCGCCTTGGGCGATCATCCCGCGCGCGCCGCCGAAATGGTCGGCGTGGCTGTGGGTGTAGATCATCGCCACGACCGGGCGGGCGCCCAGCTTGTCGTTGACCAGATCGAGCGCCGCCTTCGCCGCCTCAGCCGTGGTCAGGGCGTCGATGACGATCCAGCCGGTCTTGCCCCTGATGAAGGTCGCATTGGCGAGGTCGAAGCCGCGCACCTGCCAGACGCCCTCGGTCACCTTGAAGAGGCCGGCCTTCGCGAGCAGCTGCGCCTGGCGCCACAGGCTGGCATTGGCCGTCGCCGGCGGCGGGGCCTTGAGGAAATCGTAGGCGCTCAGGTCCCAGACGAGACGGCCATCGGGCATGCTGATTTTCGAATCCGAGCGCGTGCCGATATAGCCCCGCTGCGCGAACTCAAAGTCCTGCCGGTTGGCGAAATCCGGATCGGCCGCCGCCCGCGTCGTGACGCCCAGCGCCACCCCAAGCGCCGCCAGCGCCGTTCCCCAGTGTCTCAGCATTTCCGCCCCCGTTTTCGGTGCAGCTTAGGCCGCTGTGGGCTCGACGACCACCGTCCCGACCTTCCCGCCGGCCTCCACGGCCTCGTGGGCGCCGGCGCAGTCCGCCAGCGGGAACCGGCCCGCGACCGATAGGATCCGGCCCTCGCCCGCGATCCAGTGGGTGATGTCGGCCTGGGCGCGGCGGCGCGCCTCGTGCGGGCTGACCGGCAGATAGACGCCGGTGATGGCCAGGTTCAGGCGCATGGCCGCCCCCACGGCGAAGCTGGGCGTGGGGTTCCCGCGGGTGGCGTAGTAGGCGACGGAACCGTTCATCCGCACGCAGGCCAGCGTCGCCTCCAGATTGCCGCCGAGGTCGACGTCGACCACGTGATGCACGCCTTCGCCGCCGGTCAACTTGCGCACCCGGGCGGCCACGTCCTCGCGGCGGTAGTCGATGACGTGGTCGGCGCCGCCGGCCAGGGCACGCGCGGCCTTGGCCTCTGTGCTGACGGTGGCGATCACCGTCGCGCCGGCCCACTTCGCCAGCTGAACCGCATAGTGGCCGACCGCGCCAGCCCCACCGGTGACCAGAACGATTCTGCCCTGCACGGGTCCCGCCAGGAACAGGCTTCGGTGCGCGGTCATGCAGGGGATGCCCAGCGTGGCACCCTGCGCGAACGAGACACTGTCCGGCAACTCCATAAGGAGGTCGACATCGAGCTCAATCAGCTCGGCCGCCGAGCCAAAAGCCCGGCCGTTGCGCTGGCCGTTGTAGAACCACACTCGCTTGCCGACCCATCGCGCCGAGACGCCCGGCCCCACGGCCTCGACAACACCGGCGCCATCGCTGTTGGGGGTGATCCGGGCATAAGCCATCGGCCCCACGCCGCCGCCGCGCATCCCGACGTCCGATGGATTGACCCCTGAGGCATGGATGCGGATCAGCGCCTGCCCCTGACCCGCAACTGGTTCGGGTCGATCGCCAAATTTCAGGACCTCGCGCGCCGGGCCGGTGCAGTCGTACCAGATGGCTTTCATCGCGAACGCTCCCTCTCAGACCCACAGAGGATAGGCGCTCAGCCGGGTCGGACGATATGGCCTTCGTCGGGGCTGACCCGACCGGACACCACCTGGCCATAGAGATCCAGCAGCGCCTCGGGACCCTCATGGATGCGCAGGGTCAGCCAGGGATTGGCCGACACGAACGCCTGGAGCGCGGCGTTGAACCGCCCCTCAAGGTCGGCGGGACCCCATTCCTTCATTCGTTTACGGATGCGGTCGGGGGCGAAGAAGAAGACCGGCGCCGGGCCGCTGGCAGGCGGCGGGCCGCCCATGGCGTCCCAGTGGGTGATCCCCACGCCGAGACTTACGGTCAGCGCCTCGCCAAGGGCCGTGTGCGCCGCCTGAGTCACTGCGCTGCGGCCGGCAAAATCCACATAGGCCGCAGGGCCTTCGACCTTCAGGGCGTCAATGGCCTCGTAGGGTATCACCTCATCGTAGAGGTCCAGCCGGCGGAGCAGATCCAAGTGGCCAGCCGAGGTGAGGCCGATCACCCTTACGCCGCGCCGGCGGGCGGTCCAGGCCAGGCCCATGGCGGTCTTGCTGGAGGCGCTCGAGAGCACGAGGCTCTTCAGCGGCGTCTCGGCGAGCTGATCGTCCAGCAGGAAGGCCGTCACGAACAGCGGCCGCAGCAGCGAGCGCCAGTCGTCGAAGGCGTCCGGCTCGGCGGCCTGGTAGGCATTGTACGTTGGCGGAAGTCCGGCCCGGTGGGCGGAGGCGTCCACGAACCCCGCACCGCGTTTTTCCAGCCGCGCGACCGTGTGGCTCGACATCGGCCAATAGCCGAACAGCCGCAGGCCCTCTGGCGCGTCTGGCGACTTTGAGCGCTCCACCCGGGCGAAGCCCCAGACCGGAATCCGTCCCTTACCTTCGGGCGCCGGGAAGAACTTCCAGTAGCCGATCTGGTCACCTGCGGCGCCATAGGTGATGTTGTTGGCGGTCAGCGCGAAGCTTTCCACGGCGAGCAGGGCTTCGCCATCCGCAAGGACCCGGTTCGGATTGGCGGCCGCGATCTCGGCCTTGCGAAGGTCGGCCCTGTCGACCAGCAGGTCCCAGGACGCCACGCTAGAAGCTGACCCAGTTGCCGTGGAAACCGAATGGAATGCGGCGAGGCATCTTCGCGGTGGCGATGGGCCCCCTGGCGATATCCTGCGCCTCGAACACCAGCAGGTCCGAACGATCCTCGCCCGCGTTGTAGACAACCGCGGTGATCCAGCCGTCGCCTTCCTCGGCCGTTGCGGAGCGCGGTGTGAACACCGGCTCGGACGTGGCGCCGTTGTCGACCTCATACACCTGGCGCTTACCGGTCTTCAGGTCGAGGTGGGCGATGGCGTGCTGGCGGATGGTCTTCCCAGCGCGCGGATCGGCCGCATACCAGGCGTGGCGATGCTGGCGGGTTTCGAAGCGAGGATCGACGCGGGGGAATTCGCCGTCCAGGTCGTCCAGCGGCTCTTCCTTGATGGCGTCGGAATTGCCAGCCAGGTCGAAGGTCCAGCGCATCAGGCGGGCGGCGGCCTTGTCGCCAGGCGAGCCGTCGGCCTTCGGGAACAGCGGGGCCACGTCGTAGCGCATGACATCACAGTAGATCTTGCCGTCGGCCTCCCAACTGTTCAGCGGGTGGAAGACGTAGCAGGCTGGCGCGTTGAACCAACGGATGGTCGAGACGTCGGCATCCTTGCGCATCACGCCGACGTAGGCGCCCTTGTCCGGCTCCCAGGCGAAGGGCGACAGGCCGCTCATCGCGCGCTGGAGGCTGGCGGTCAGCGGCAGGATCGGGAACAGCGCATGGTTCTCGGTGACCATGAAGTCGTGGACCATGCAGGCAAACGGCGCCTCGAAATCCTGGCGGCGGATCAGCGAGCCGTCCTTGGCCGTCACGCCGTAGCTCATGCCCGCCGACAGCGGCATCTGACCGACGCCATAGGCAAACCACGTCATCTCGCCGGTGACCGGGTCGATCTTTGGGTGGGCAGTGACCTTGCCCTGGAACTCGCGGGCATAGCCGCGGCTCTCCAGGGTCTTCAAGTCCATCTCAAAGGGATGGTGGCCCTCTTCCAGCGCCAGCAGCTTGCCGCCGTGCCAGATGATGTTGGTGTTGGCGACGCCGCCCTCGTTGCCCATGGCCAGCGGGTCGGTGGTCATCGGGTTGCCCATGGACCCGAAGAGCGCGCGGCCGTGCTCGTGCTCCAGCTCCCACTTCGGCGTGCGGACGTAGCGGTTGCGGTAGCTGACCTTGCCGTCGGCGACATAGAAGCCGTGGACCATGCCGTCGCCGCCAAACCAGTGGTGCTGGGCCGGGTCGCGGGGCTCGTACTGAGGGTTCGGTCCGATGCGGAACAGCGCGCCCCTGAGGCCGGCCGGAATCTCGCCGATGACCTCCAGATCGAAATCGTCCTCGCTGCGAATAGGTGCAAAGTTGCCGGCGAGATAAGGATTGATGCGCGCATCACCGTCCATTGGGACCTCCAGTGAAACTTACGTTGTAAATTTATTCCGTAAGCATTAGCCAATGGCAAGTTGTTTTTTTGTATCGAGGCGCGATGCCCCGCATCCTTTCCGATACCGACGTCGCCGACTTCAGGGAGCGGCTCTGCGCGGCGGCCGAGAAGCTGTTCGCCGAGCGGGGTCCCGATGCGGTGACCATGCGCCAGCTGGCCGCCGAACTGGGCGTCTCGCCCATGACCCCCTACCGCTATTTTCACGACAAGGACGATATCCTCGCGGCCATCCGCACCAATGGCTTCACCCGGTTCGCCGAGGCCCTGGAGAAGGCCCGGGACAGCGCCCAGGGCGCGCGCGCCAGGGGGAAGGCGGTGGGCGAGGCCTATGTCGCCTTCGCGCTGGGCCATCCCCACGCCTACAAGCTGATGTTCGACCTCAACCAGCCGACCATGGAGAAATACCCGGAGTTGGTGGCGGCCGGCCAGCGCGCGCACGGCACCATGACCGGCTACGTCGATGACGCGGTCCAGGAAGGCCTGATCAGCGGCGACGCCCACGAGATCGGCATGATGTTCTGTGCGGCCGTGCACGGCGCGGTGGTGCTGGAGCTGGCCGGCATGCTGCCGCCGGGCGGCGCGCGCGACCTTTCCCGCAGGC